>NZ_JBMOJE010000079.1:0-24973 GCF_049316945.1 Propionivibrio sp.
GGTGGCTCCATTAAGCCGCGATTCAAATGGCTCCATAGGGGCGCGAGATAACAGAGCTATCCGCAGGTCGAGAATCTTGCCGCCGAGTTGGGTGAAAACACCGGTGTGCCGGTGCACGAGATGGATCTTTCTTTGGTGATGGATTTTCCGGCTGTGCCGGAATTGAAGGATGCACAGTGCCAGGCGAAGAATTTTCAGGCGATTGGTGCGGCGCTGCGTACTTTTCCATCCGCTGAGATAGTGGCATGAGCCAGCAGATCAACCTCTACGAAGAGCGCTTGCGACCACGCCATGAGCTGGCGATTGCGCGCAATCTTGGTGTCGGGGCGCTGGCATTGCTGCTGCTGATGACGGGGCTGGCGTTGTGGGCGGATCATGATGCGCAGCGCAAAACCGCCGCCGCCGCTGTTTCGCAGAAGCAACTGGCCGACGAACAGGAACAGTTGAATGCGCTGGTCAAGACGGCTTCGCTGCGTCGTGTTTCCCCGGCGCTGATGGATGAATTGGGTAACGTTAAAGCGTTGCTGTCGATGCGCAATGAAGTCATGGCCGTTCTCGATTCCGGCAAGTTGGGCAAGAGCACGGGGTCGTTTGCGATCATGTCCGGTTTCTCGCGCCAGTCGCAAAACGGTTTATGGCTGACCGGGTTTGTGGCGACGATGGGCGGTGAGGAAATCGAAATTCGCGGTCGCTTGCTCGATCCGGCCAAACTGCCCGATTACGTGCAGCGCTTGAGAGACGAGCCGGTGTTTCAAGGGCGCCGCTTTGCCGCCCTGGAGATGCGCGACGTTGAACCGGTCGAGCAGAAAACAGAACAATCGCAAACGGATAAGCCACAAACAGCGGCCAAAATGCCGCGCTTTGTTGAATTTGTTCTGCGCTCCGAGAATATGGTTGCCACCGATCCTGCCAGCCGCGCCGGAGTGAAACAATGAAGGAGCAATGGCTCAGGCTCGCCGCGCGCTTTGATGCGCTGCAATTGCGAGAGCGCCGGATCGTTGCCGTCGGGGTGCTTGGCAGCATCGTCCTGATCGCTTACAGCCTGTTCATCGAACCGGCGCTCAAGCGTGCGCAACTGGCTGATCGCAGTAGCGCAGAACATCGCGTTCAACTGGCCAGTCTGCAGGTGCAAAAGCTGGCGTTGCAGTCGCCGGAGCAAGACCCCGAGCTGGCCGCCCGAGCCGAGTTGGCGAGTTTGAAGAAGCAATTGGCTGAGCTTTCCTTCCGTCTGTCGGAAATGGAAGGTTCGCTGGCGCCACCGCAGCGCATGTCCGGTTTGCTGGAGGACATGATCGGGCGCAAGACCGCTCTGCGTCTGCTAAGCCTGAAAACTCTGCCGGTTGCGCCGCTGATCGAAAAGAAGGCCGGCGCCGAAGAAACTGCGACGGCAAAGCCAGCCGATACGTTGGCAAATCCGCCAGCCAAACCGGCGAATACCTCAGCCGGTCTCTATAAGCATGGTGTCGAGATCCGCCTGGAAGGCAGTTATCAGGAGTTGGCGGCGTATCTTGAACGTCTGGAACAATCAAAAGTAAAATTGTTGTGGAGCAGTGTTGCGCTTTCGGCTGAGAATCATCCCAAACTGGTGTTATCGCTGACGGTCTATACCTTGAGTCTGGATCGAGCATGGCTAATCGTCTGAAGCCCTTGTTTTGTATGGCCCTGATGCTGGTGCTCAGCCTTCTGACGAAAGGCGTGGTGGCGCAAACAGTGCTGACTGATCCAACCCGCCCGCCGGTCAGCATATCCGCACCAGCGCAGGACGCTGGAGAGGTGGCCGGTTCCGTGTTACAGTTGGTAAAGCTCACAAAAAAGGGTAAGCCAGTCGCTGTAATCGGGGGGCAACTGGTGATGCTGGGTGGGCTGTACGGGGAGAGCCGTCTGATCAAGCTAAACGAGCGTGAAGCAGTTCTGGAAGGGCCGGCCGGCATCGAGCGGCTGCGGCTGACGCCCGGTATCGAGAAGACCAATATCATAATCAGTTCTCCGTCTGCCAAACGTGCGCAGATCGGGAGTAAGCCATTTATTTAAAATCGTTTATCCTGCTGGTGGTTCTGCTGCCTTTTTTGGTCGTCGGATGCGCGTCAAATATGGCAACCTCCAGCGTGACTTTTGACAAAATTGGTCAGGAAATCAAGGCGGCGGCCGCCACCAGGGCGAAAAGCACCGATGATCTGCTAAGCCAGGCCATGTTGCCTCCCTTACAGCTGGACCTCCCCGATTCGGCAAAAAGCGTTGAGCCGCGTTTCGATCTGGCCGTAAGCAATGCGCCGGCGAGTCAGGTATTCATGGCTCTGGTCAGCGGAACGCGTTACAGCATGCTGGTATCGCCCGACGTGACCGGCAACGTGACGGTCAATCTGAAACGGGTGACCGTACGTGAGGCGCTGGAAACGATCCGCGAACTCTATGGCTATGAGTTCAAGTATCAGGGGACGCGCATCTACATCCAGTCCAACGCGATACAGACGCGAATGTTCCAGATCAACTATCTGTCTTCGACGCGGCAGGGTTCCAGCGAGACGCGGGTTTCGTCGAACTCCGGTCTTGGTGGGGCTTCGCCTCAGACTGGCAGTAATACTGGTACATCATCCACAAGCAGCAATCCGGTTGTAGCTGCAGGCAGTAGTCCGGGTGGTGCCACCGGCAGTAGTACGGGTGGTACCAGCAGTACGGGTGGATCCACAGCCAGCAGCGTGGCAACTCAGACAAAAAGCGATTTCTGGGGAATTCTGCAGACAACCCTGAGCACACTGGTCGGCAAGGATGGTAGCTTTGTCATCAACCCACAGGCCGGGGTAATTGTAATCAAGGCCTTGCCCGCCGAAATCCGCTCGGTAGAGGCCTACCTCAAGGCCGCACAGGTCGTTGTCGAGCGCCAGGTGATGATCGAAGCGAAGATTATCGATGTCCAGTTAAGCGAGGGCTTTCAGGCCGGCGTCAATTGGGCGGCCTTCAAGAGCGGATCAAACAGCAGGATCGGCGTTGGCAGCGTTGTCGGGCGCGAAACCAATCTGAGTGCTTACAATCCCACGAACCCCAGCAGTCAGGCACTAAGCAACACCACGGCATCGGTGATTCCAGGGCAGTTTGGCTCGATTGTCACCACAGCCCTGGGCAAGACCTTTCTCGGTCTGGCTTTTCAGACGGCCAACTTTGCGGCGTTGCTGAATTTTCTTGAAACCCAGGGCACGGTATCCGTGCTGTCGAGTCCACGCATCGCGACACTGAACAATCAGAAAGCCATCATCAAAGTCGGGGATGATTCATTTTTTGTTTCAAATGTTGTGGCCACCCCGAGCACCACCGGCCTTGTTACCACGGTGACCGTGACGCCAACCTACTCGCAATTCTTCAACGGAATTTCTCTCGATGTCACGCCACAGATCGACGGCGAGGATAAAGTAGTTCTCCATGTTCATGCACTGGTCAGCAAAGTGACCAGTGACCCAAAGACTTGGGAAGGCAAGATATTTGAGATGGCGAACAACCAGGTCAAGGAAACCGACAGTATTGTGCGGGTGCTGGACGGCAACATCGTTGCGATTGGCGGCCTGATGACGCAAGACCAGGATACATCGCGCGAACAGTTACCCGGCACCGGCAACACGCCGCTTGCAACTTTGTTCGGCAAACGTTCCAACAGCATGAACAAACGGGAATTGGTCATTCTTCTGAAGCCGACGATCATTCGTGACGATCAGTCCTGGGTGAATGATCTGGAGCAGACCGGCGAGCGTTTGCGTGGCCTCGATCCACGTCAGTTCAACGGTAAAGAGCAATAAGCGGCACCCCCATGTACCTGAAATATTTCGGACTCACCGAACTGCCCTTCGGCATCACGCCGGACACCAGCTTTACCTATTCAGTCCTCTGTCATCAGGAAGCGCTGAACACCCTGCTGCTGGCGCTCAGCCAGGGGGAAGGTTTCGTCAAGATCAGTGGCGAGGTTGGCACTGGAAAGACCTTGCTTTGTCGCCGCCTGCTACAAACGCTGGACAATGGCTGGGTGACCGCCTATCTGCACAATCCCAATCTGGTGCCGGAAACCCTGTTTCTGGCCTTGGCCGAGGAGTTGGGAATCAAGGATGTCGCCGGCCTGGACCAGTACCATCTGGTACGACGCATCAACCATGCGCTGCTTGACTTTGCTCGGGTGAAAAAGCGGGTGGTGGTATGTATCGACGAAGCTCAGGCGATGCCGGTCGCTACGCTGGAGGCCTTGCGCCTGCTGTCCAACCTGGAAACCGAGAAGCGCAAGCTGTTGCACATTGTTCTCTTCGGCCAGACGGAGCTGGATGAGAAACTGCACCGTCCGGAAGCGCGCCAGCTTCTGCAACGCATCGCTTTCCACTACCGCCTTGGTGCCCTGAAAAAGAGCGAAATCGGAAACTATGTCGCGCACCGCCTGCGCGTTGCCGGCTACCGTGGCGACGGGCTATTCACCCCGGCGGCACTGCGCGCGCTGTACCGGGCCAGCGGCGGAACGCCACGCTTGATCAACATTCTGGCGCACAAGTCCTTGATGTCGGTTTTTGGTGAGGGTTGCCAAATCGCCAAGGTGTGCCACGTCAGAGCAGCGCGCATGGATACTGAGGGCGCGCGTCGCGTCGGGTGGCTTTGGGGATGAGTATGCCGACGGGGCAGCCATGAGTTTGATCAACCAGATGCTGCAGGATCTTGACGCACGGCGTGCAGCGTATGGCATTGGCACCAGTCTGCCGAACAACGTGCACCCGCTGCTGAAGCCTCGGGCTTCGCGTCTTCCGTTTATTCTGGGGGGGGGCGTGCTGGTTGTTCTGGCTGGCGGGTTTGCTTTTTATCAATGGGAGCAAAGCCAGAAGGCGGCCGCAGTCGTTGTTGCCCAGGAAGTTGCCAGGCCGATAGTTGCTGCGCCCGTTTCGCCGCAGCTTGCTAAACAGGAACCGCTACCCGCTGAGCAGGCGCCGTCTGTTGTCCCGCTATTGCAGGAACTGGACGGCAGTCTGCGCATGTCGGATTCAATGATTCTTCCGGCAGAAAAGAAGGGCGAAGCGAAGCCTGCTGCTGCTGCCGATAAAAAAAACGCCAATGAACGCAGCAAGAAGGAGGCCGCTGAACGACATTTGCCAGCATCAACTGGCGTTGCGCCGCAGGCAGCGGTCAAACCAGCCAGGAATCCATTGATCGAGCGAACCGATTCCGCTGGCTCGTCACGGGAGCGTGCCGAATCGGAGTATCGCAAGGCCATCGCCGCAGTCAATCAGGGGCGCGTCGATGAGGCCATGGAAGGTTTGCATAACGCCTTGCGTCAGGATAGTTTGCACATTGCCTCGCGGCAGTTGCTGGTCACGCTGTTGCTCGAAGCCAAGCGGCGCGATGAAGCGGTGCAGGTGCTGCACGAAGGGCTGCAGGGGCAGCCGGCACAGATCGGCTGGGCGATGAGCCTGGCACGCTTGCAGGTTGATCGCGGTGATCTGGCAGGCGCCTGGCAGACGCTCAATCATTCACTGCCGGCAGCGGGTAACAACGCCGACTATCAAGGCTTTGCCGGGCATGTGTTGCAGCGTCTTGGGCGCAACAAGGAAGCGGCCGATCATTATCAGGCGGCAACCCGCCTGTCTCCCGGCGACGGGCGCTGGTGGCTTGGCCTGGGGCTGGCTCTGGAGGCCGAAGGACTTTCCGGCGAAGCAAGAGAAGCGTTCCTGCGTGCCAGGCAAAGCGGTAACCTCAGTGCCGAATTGACCGGGCTTATCGAGCAGAAGCTGCGCTAGCCCGGCTATTGGCCAGTCAAGTATTTTTCTGTTGGTGAGGCTGTGATGCCCGTCAATAGGCGGTCTACGAGGTATCTATTCAAAGAGCCCCGTGTTTATTGGCTTACACGGCATGCAATCTGTAGATGACCGTCCTGATTGGATTGCAGGCCGATTGCTTTTGGTTCTTCTCCGCGATTACTTCGGCAGCGCGCGGGCCACGACCAGCAGCGTGACCTCGACTGCGCCATGCAGCTTGAGCGTGCGTGCGCACTCGTCGAGCGTGGCGCCGGTCGTCATAACGTCGTCGACGAGAAGCACTCGCCTTTCGGTGAAATCGGACGAACAGTGGAAGGCGCCACGGACGTTTTTCACCCTTTCGCGCCAAGGCAGGTTGGCTTGGGCCGGTGTGTTGCGCGTGCGGCTACAGCTTGTCGCATCGATCGGCAGGTTCGTCATCGTGCTTACCGGGCGCGCGATTTCAAGCGCCTGATTGAAGCCCCGTTCGCGCAATCGCTCGGGGTGCAGCGGCAAGGGAATGATGATGTCCGCAACTCCATTACTGATCAGCGCGGCCAGTTGTCGGCCGAAATAGGCGCCGAGAGCCAGGCGATGTCCGTATTTGAAAGATTGAACCAGTTTGTCGAGGGGGAAGTCATAACGTAAAGCAGCCAGCGTGGCGTCGTAATAGGGTGGTTTGGCCAGGCAGCGGCCACAGGTTTCGCCCATCGGTGTTGGCAGGGCGCATTTAGGGCAGCACGGTTTTTGCAGTTGCGGCAATTCGGCGGCACAGGCGGCGCAGAGGATGTCATCGGCGCTGGCGGCGGCACAAAGCAGGCAATCCTGGGCCAGCAGCTTGCCGAGGCAGCGCCTGATGCTGGCCGGCATGCCTTGGCTTTGGGTTAAAATTGACATTTCCGAATCGCTCCTTGGCGGTTTACTTATTGTGCTCGTATGTTCTCTGCATGTCTTTCTTTTTCCGCTAGGTTCTTCTGATGAATACAATTTCTCCAGCCGTTGCACTGACTCCCGATATTTCCTCGCCAATTCGCTCCGCGCCATGGACGGTTTCCCAGGTCGAGGCGCTTTACCAGTTGCCGATGATGGACCTGCTTTTTCGTGCGCAACAAGTGCATCGCGAGAATTTCGATCCCAACGAGGTGCAACGTTCGGCGCTTATTTCGATCAAGACCGGTGGCTGTTCCGAGGATTGCAGCTATTGTTCGCAGTCGGCACGCTACAAGACCGAAACCGAGCGCGATGCGCTGATGCAGATCGAAGATGTACTGGCGGCGGCCAAGGAAGCCAAGGCCAAAGGTGCTTCGCGCTTCTGCATGGGAGCGGCCTGGCGCGGCCCCAAGGAGAAGGAACTTGAGGTGGTGACGCAGATGATTCGCGAGGTCAAGGCGCTCGGCATGGAAACCTGCGTCACCCTGGGCATGCTCAAGGAAGGCCAGGCCGGCCAGCTCAAGGAGGCCGGTCTCGATTACTACAACCACAATCTGGACACCGACGCCGATTTCTACGACAAGGTGATTACCACGCACAAGCACGCCGACCGCGTGGATACGATTGCGCAAGTGCGCCAGGCCGGTATCAAGGTCTGTGCCGGCGGCATTCTGGGCCTCGGCGAGACGCGCCGGAACCGGGCAGCGATGGTGGCGCAACTGGCCAACCTGAATCCGGCGCCGGAATCGGTGCCGATCAACAATCTGGTGGCCATTCCCGGTACGCCGCTGGCTACCACCGAGCAGATCGACAATTTCGAATTCGTGCGCACCATTGCCGCGGCGCGCATCACCATGCCGAACAGCTTTGTCCGGCTCTCGGCCGGTCGCGAGGCGATGTCCGATGAAATGCAGGCCTTGTGCTTCTTCGCCGGCGCCAACTCGATTTTCTATTGCGACAAACTGCTGACCACCAGCAATGCGGGAACCAGCCGTGATCTGGGGTTGTTCGACAAGCTTGGCCTGCGTCCGATTTAATTTGCCATGAACCTGAAAACCGCAGTTGGACGTGATGCCATTGCTGCAAGCCCTCATCCCCGGCCCTTCTCCCGCGGGGAGAAGGGTGCAAACCCCCTCTCCCCGCGGGAGAGGGTTGGGGTGAGGGCTAAACACCTGTCAAACCTGGCTTTGCGGTCAATTGGCAGCTGTCAACTGAGGTTTTAAGGATGAATGCACCGGCGCAGTTCGTCGATCAGCGCCAGGTGCGGCGCAATTTCGCGCGTGCGGCAGTGGGCTACGATGCGGTCGCCGTTTTACAGCGCGAAGTGGGCAGCCGCATGCTCGAACGCCTCGACTACATGAAGATCGAGCCCGGATTGGTGCTTGATCTGGGCTGTGGAACCGGTGCCAGTCTCACCGCATTGAGCGAGCGCTACCCGAAGTCGCAAGTGCTCGGTACCGATGTCAGCGAAGCCATGCTGCAAGCCGGGCGGGCACAGCACTCGCGATTGCGCTGGTTGCTCCCCTTTTTGCGCGGCAAAAGGACTTCGCTGCTTGCTGCCGATGCGCTGGCCTTGCCCTTCAAACCGGGCACTCTTGGCCTGATCTGGTCGAACCTGATGCTGCACTGGCTGGACGACCCCTTGCCGGCCTTGCGCGAGATGCAGCGCACGCTGGATGTGGGCGGACTGTTGATGTTCTCCACCTTCGGCCCGGATACGCTGAAGGAATTGCGCGCCAGTTTTTCCGACGGCTATGTGCACACCCAGCGCTTTGCCGACATGCACGATTACGGCGACATGCTGCTCGAATGCGGCTTTTCCGATCCGGTGATGGACGTGGAAACGCTGACCATGACCTATGCCAGCCTCGACGACCTGTTCCGCGACTTGCGGCAAAGCGGTGCCGGCTGCGCCATGCAGGCCCGTCGCCGCGGACTGGCCGGGCGTTCGGCGTGGCATGCGGCGCGTGCCGAATACGAGAAACGTGTTCAAGACGGACGCTTGCCGGCCACCTTCGAGGTAGTCTATGGCCATGCTTGGAAAGCACAGCCAAGGAAGACAGCAGACGGCAGCACGATTGTCCGCTTCGATCCAAAGCAACGGCTTCGTTAGTGGGGTGAATTTGCTATGAACCTGGAAAAAGAAGTTGACCACGGCGACACGGCGGGCACAGCGAAAATCCTCAGCATTTCAGGATTTCATGGCTCACCCAAAGGGTGATTCATGAAAACATTGCAAGTCATTGCTTTTCCGCTGTGTTCGCTGTGTCGCCGTGGTTTGAACTGCGGTTTTTAGGATGAATAATGGTTTTGTTTTCCCCGCTTCTTTCTGATTTTCAATCACTTTCAGGAAACCATCATGTTACAAAAACTTGCCTCTTTCGCCGGAATCAAAGGCCCGGTGGTCACCATTGTCATGGACGGCTACGGCATTCCCAAGTCCGACGCCGGCAGCGCCATCGCTGCGGCGAGAAAACCCACCCTCGACAGGCTGTTCGCCAACTATCCGAACATCTCGTTGCGCGCCCACGGTACGGCGGTGGGCATGCCTTCCGACGACGACATGGGTAATTCCGAAGTCGGCCATAACGCCATTGGCGCCGGCCAGGTTTACAGCCAGGGCGCATCGCTGGTGGCCGACGCCATTGCCACCGGCGCGCTCTGGCAAGGCGAGGCCTGGAAGCAGATCGTGGCCGGGGCTAAAGCCGGTCGTGGCGTCATTCATTTCATCGGCCTGTTTTCCGACGGCAACGTGCATAGCCACATCGACCACCTGAAAGCGATGGTGTTGCGCGCCAGGGAAGAGGGCGTCAAGGCGGTGCGCATTCACGCGCTGATCGACGGCCGCGATGTGCCGGAAACCAGTGCGTTGCTCTACGTTGAGCCATTCGAAACTTTCCTGACCGAAGTCAGTTCGGGCGGCTTTGATGCACAAATCGCTTCAGGCGGCGGTCGCATGAACATCACCATGGATCGCTACGACGCCAACTGGAAGATGGTTGACAAGGGATGGCACACCCACGTTCTGGGCGAGGGCGACCAGTTCGCCAGTGCCTCGGCGGCGGTGAAGGAATTGCGCCTCAAGTTCCCGGGAACCATCGATCAGGATTTGCCGCCGTTTGTCATCGCCAGGGACGGCAAGCCGGTCGGTACGATTGAGGACGGTGATTCCGTGGTGTTCTTCAACTTCCGTGGTGACCGTGCGATCGAAATCACCCGCGCCTTCGATGAAGACAATTTCGAAAAATTCGACCGCGTGCGCGTGCCGAAGGTGACCTACGCCGGCATGTTGCAGTACGACGGTGACTTGAAGCTGCCCAAGCGTTTCCTGGTCAACCCGCCGGCCATTCTGGACACCTCGGGCGAGTGGTTCTCGAAGGCCGGCATCACGCAGTTTGCCTGCTCCGAGACGCAGAAGTTCGGCCATGTAACCTACTTCTGGAACGGCAACCGCTCGGGCAAGTTTGATGGCGAAACCTATCAGGAGGTGCCGAGCGACGTGGTGCCCTTCGAACAACGGCCGTGGATGAAGGCTGCAGAAATCGCCGACGCCATGATCGAGGCGCTGAAGAGCGGCAAGTACCGGACGCTGCGCTGCAACTTCGCCAACGGCGACATGGTCGGCCACACCGGAAATTTCCGGGCCGCGACGATGTCGATCGAGGCTGTGGATCTGCAACTCGCGCGCATCCTGCCGGTGATCGATGCGCTGGGCGGCGTCGCGCTGATTACCGCCGACCACGGCAACGCCGACGAGATGTACGAACTGGACAAGAAGACCAGGCTGCCGGCGCAGAACAAGGACGGTTCGTTCCAGTCCAAGACCGCGCACACCTTGAACCCGGTTCCGCTGATTCTTTACGACAACGTGACAGGTGGCAAACTCGGCCTCAAGCAGACCGCACACGCCGGGCTGTCCAACCTCGCGGCGACGACGGCCAATCTTCTCGGCCTTGAGAAACACGCCAAATGGGACGAAAGCCTGCTGGAAATAAAATAATCATTCAGGCAGAACCAAAAAAAGAGCCGGCGCATCGCACCGGCTCTTTTTATTTGCTACGTTGAAACGATCAACTGGTAATGTAGGTTTCCAGTTGGCTGATGATGAACTGCTGTTCGCAGATCATTTCCTTGATCAGATCGCCAACCGAAACAATTCCCACAACATTTTGTTCGTCATCGAGGACAGGCAAGTGGCGGAAGTGTTTCTCGGACATGATCGCCATGCATTCCTCGATCGTCCTGTCCGGATGTACGTAAACAACCTTGTCAGACATTACTTCGTTGACTTTGGTATAGATTGAAACTTTGCCCTGCAGGATCACCTTGCGTGCGTAGTCGCGCTCGGAGAACACGCCGGCCAGACGTCTTCCGTCAAGTACCAGTAGCGCTCCCACGTCGTATTCAGCCATGATTTCAAGTGCGCGCAGCACTGTTTCATCCGGAGAGACGACGGCAAGTTTTTTTTTCTTGTTCTCAAGTAGTTGCTTGAGTGTTTTCATGAAGCATCCTTGTGGGTAATGAACGGCAAGGTGTTGGTCGGTTGAATAAAATCAGCGCATGCTGGCCGAAAAATCGGCCAAGGCCTTGATTTGCTTGTCAGAAAGTTTTTCGGCAACATTGCGCATCATCATCGCCGGATCGTTAGACCGCTCCCCGATGCGGAAGTTCTTCAACTGGAGGTCGATGTACTCGGGGTATTGTCCGGCGAGGCGTGGAAACTGCGCCGGAACGCCGGCGGCGGCGGGGCCGTGGCAACCGGCACAGGCTGGAACTCCGCGTTCGAAGTCACCCTTGCGCCAGAGGATCTTGCCGGCTGCAACCTGAGTTGCGTCGAGAGCAGATGCCGGTTTCTGTTTCTGTTGCGAGAAGTAGAGCGCCAGGCCCTGCATGTCTTCCAGGGTCAGCGCAGCCGTCATGCCAGCCATGATCGGATTGTTGCGCAGAGCCGGCTTGCCGTCGACTGACTTGAACTCGATCAGTTGCTTGAGTAGATACTCGGAGCCTTGAGCTGCCAGAATCGGGTTGACCGGCGAAGGGCTGTTGCCGTCCACGCCGTGACAGGCGACGCAGACCGTTGAAGCGATCTGTTTGGCTTTTGCCAGATCGGGTTTGGATTTCGCTTCTTCAACGGCGAAGACGGAGAAGCTGGCGGTCATAAGAACAGCGAGTGCAGTAGTGCGAATCATGTACAAACTCCCATTGATGAGTCCGAGTTCAAAGAAGCAAATTCTCAAACCTGATATTCTATAGCACTTTCGGGCGTTATCACTGTCAGCCCCCACCTCTCCGGTTCGCCAATGCCTATTTTCCAGAAGGCGGTTTTTCACACGACCGTCGCCAATTTGCGTGACTTACCTCCCGATTCCCAGCGGGAAATTGCTTTTGCCGGACGTTCGAACGCCGGCAAGTCTTCAGCAATCAACACGCTGGCCAATCACACGCGCCTTGCTTTTGTTTCCAAAACGCCGGGGCGGACGCAGCATCTCAATTATTTCACGCTCGACGAGGGTAATTACTTTGTCGATTTGCCGGGTTATGGTTTTGCCAAGGCGCCCGAGGAAATCCGTTCCCAATGGGAGGGCTTGCTGGCGCCCTACCTGCGTTATCGCGAGCCGCTCGTTGGCCTGGTGCTGATCATGGATAGCCGGCATCCGTTGACCGATCTTGATTTGCAAATGCTTGACTGGTTTGCGCAGACCGGCAAACCGATTCATATCCTGCTCTCCAAGGCCGACAAACTGACCCGTCAGGAGCAGGCGCTGGCACTGCGCGAAGTGAAGACGGCACTGGCTAAAATCAGTGATAACTGTACGCTGCAACTGTTTTCAAGCCTGAAAAAAACCGGGGTTGCCGAAGCTGAGGCGGTTCTGGGCGGCTGGCTTGGGATAGAGACAAAGGAAGAGGCGCTGCCCCCGGTCGGCTTGCGTACCGAGAAGGTGGCACGTCCGAAGAACCGCAAGGCCATTGGCTGGAGCGCAAGAACTGCGAAAGTCGTGACCAGGACTGCGGAAAAGAAAAAGCCCCCGGCAAAGGGATAAGCCGGGGGCGAAAATGCCTTACCTAGATGCAAGGCACCCGCTCAGGGAGATGAAGCGGGAGACGACGTGAGTCATCTGTTGAATAAGAGTGCAGCAGTCAGTACTTAGTTCCCGGATGAGCAATTTTTTTTGCTTCGGATATGAGAAAGCCATGAATTTAAATGCCGGTTTTCCGGGTACTCGTATGCGCCGCATGCGTCGTGACGATTTTTCCCGTCGCTTGATGCGCGAGTCGGCGCTGACGGCCGACGATTTGATCTACCCGGTGTTTGTCCTTGAAGGCAGCAACCGAATCGAACCGGTAGTCTCGATGCCCGGCGTCGAGCGGCAGAGCCTTGACCGCCTGCTGAAAACGGCAGAACGGGCGCTTGGGCTGGGCGTTCCCGCCCTGGCGCTGTTCCCGGTGATCGATGCGGCGTTCAAGACGCCGGGAGCCGAAGAGGCTTACAACCCGGAGGGCCTGGTGCCGCGCGTGGTGGCGGCGCTTAAGAAGGAATTTCCCGAATTGGGTATCGTCACCGACGTGGCACTCGACCCTTACACCAGTCACGGTCAGGATGGACTGATCGACGCCGACGATCCGCGTGGCTACGTGCTCAACGACGAGACGCTTGAAGTCCTGGCGCAGCAGGCGCTTACTCATGCACAGGCCGGCGCTGACGTGGTCGCCCCGTCCGACATGATGGATGGCCGCGTGGCGCGCATCCGTGCCGAACTCGATGCGGCCAATCTGATCTACACGAAGATTCTGGCCTACTCGGCCAAATACGCTTCAAGCTTTTATGGTCCTTTCCGAGATGCCGTTGGCTCCTCCGGCAACCTGGGCAAAGGCAACAAGAATACCTACCAGATGGACCCGGCTAACAGCGACGAAGCGTTGCGCGAAGTAGCGCTTGACCTTGCCGAAGGCGCCGACATGGTGATGATCAAGCCAGGTATGCCTTACCTCGACATCGTTCGCCGCGTAAAGGACGAATTCAAGGTGCCGACCTATGTCTATCAGGTAAGCGGTGAATACGCCATGCTCAAGGCCGCCGCGCAGAACGGCTGGCTGGATGAAAAAGCCTGCGTTCTGGAAAGCTTGCTGGCCTTCAAGCGGGCGGGGGCAGATGGCATCCTGACCTACTTCGCGCTCGACGCCGCTGCCTGGCTGAAGGGCTAACGGTAACGCCTGGTACCAAAGAGCCTGCCTGCAAGGCAGTAAATACGGGCATCTTCAAGCATTGCCTTGAGGATTCAAAGCCCCAGCGGTGTTAAGTCGAGTTTGCCGTCCCTGAGTGCCGGGCACCAGAAATAGGCACCTGAAACCGGTTGGGTAAATTTGAAGAGCGCGTCGACGATGCCGTCCTCGGCGCCGGTCATTCGATTGAGTATTGCCTCGAAGGCGTAGAACGAGGCGCCGAAGGCGACAAACATCAGGCCGCCAGCGTTTCCTTCGGCCCACGGCATCGAACGGCGCAGGACGAAGGCTTCCGGAGTGAAACTTTCCTGTGCCGTGCGCTTGACGTGAGCCGATTCGGGGGCGTCGTCCAGTTCCTCGTTGTCGCTCTGCCGGCGCCCGATGGTGTTGTCCTGCTCGGCTTTCGGCATCGACTCGAAACGGTCGAAGTTGTGCCGCCAGCGCTGTGCGGCGACAAAACTCGATCCGGCAAGTTGCGGCTGATCTGCACCGACAATCGCGCTTTTGATCGCCTCGTCGCCAATCGGGTTCTCGGTGCCATCCTCGTAGCCGGAAAGGTCACGCCCTTCGGCATAGGTGAAGGCGTCCATGCTTTCCTCAAACTGCAAGGCGGGCGACAGGGCCTGGGTTATCCGCCGCGAGCGGTGCAGGATTTCTCCCCGGTCATCGCCGCGTAGCCAGACCCAGGCCGCTTCCGGCGCCCTCTCGATGGATAGTCCTGGCGCGGTGATCAGCGGGAAGCTTTTCAGGCCGGGGATGTTGCTGTTCAGCGCGGAAACGAGACTTTGACCGAAGCCAACGACCATGTTTTCTCCGTCGGCAAGATTGCTCAAGGCGCGCAGGCACTCACCAATGCGCGTCGTGTCGCCCAGCGAGAACGAGAGGTAACGGGCCAGAGGCGGCACCGGGAGGAGGATTCCGGGTTGTGGTGTGTTCATGTTATTTCGCTCACGGGTAAGTTAGTCAAAGACGGATGCCCACAGCGCTCTTACCGCTGCGATGCGCCGCCTATGGGCTTCACGCTCGACGCGGGCTCCGCTGATGCCGTTGAGGCGGAAGGCGTGCTGCAGGCGACGGAATTCACGATAGGTGTCGCGCACCGGGTCGGCCAGTGCTTGCGGGATGAGGCCGAGTTCGGCGGCGATGCCGAGCAACGCGATATTGCCGAGGTTGCCGCACAAGCGTTCATGGGCATGGGCATGGCCGAGCACCAGGTACTGGACGATGAACTCGACGTCGATCAGTCCGCCCGGATCCTGCTTGATGTCGAACAGTTCCTCGCTATGTGAAGCATGGCTGTCGAGCATGCGCTGACGCATGGTGAGCACCTCTTCCTTGAGTTTGGCAAGGTCGCGCGGCTGGCGCAGGATTTCGACACGGATGGCCTCGAACTGGGCGCCCAGTTCGGGGTCGCCGGCGCAGAAGCGGGCGCGGGTGAGCGCCTGATGCTCCCAGGTCCACGCATCTTTCATCTGATAATCGCGAAAAGCGTCAATGGTGCACACCAGCATGCCGGCGTCGCCATTCGGTCGCAGACGGAAATCGGTATCGAAGAGCATGCCGGCCGAGGTCTGGCTCGACATCCAGGTACTCATGCGCTGGCCGAGGCGGGCATACAAGGCGCCTACATCGGGTTCTGGGTCGTTATGGAGATAGACCAGGTCAAGATCCGAGCCATAACCGAGTTCCTTGCCGCCGAGTTTGCCATAGGCGATGACGGCGAATTTGGGCGGGCGCTCCGGGTGCGGGTGGCGCTGCTTGAGTTTGCACCAGCACAGGTCGAGGGTGATTCTCACCACGATATCGGCCAGTTCGGTGAGGTGGTCGGCGAGGCGTTCGACGGTTTGCAGGCCGGCAATGTCTTGCGCCAACAGGCGGAAAACCTGGGCGTGGTGGGCTTCGCGCAGGATATCCATTTCGCGTTCGGTATCGCCGATGTGCTCGGCGAGGCGCAGGTTCAACTCGTCGCAGAATTTTTCCCGGTCGGTGGCGATCTCATAAAAGCGCGGGTCCAGCACTTCATCGAGCAGGATCGGGTGCAGAGTCAGGTAGCTGGCTGCCCAGGCGGAACTGCCGATTATCTCGGCCACTTTGGACAGCGTCTGTGGATACTGTTGCAGGAGGGCGAGATAGGCCCCCCGCCGGCTGATCGTTTCAAAGAAATCGAGACCACGCTGCCAGGTGGCGTCCGGCGTTTGCGTGGCCGCAGCCGCTTCGATCAGGCGTGGACCAAGGGCGTCCAGGCGCTCGCGATTCTGGGCCGGCAACTGCTGGTATTTGGCGCTCTGGCGGAAGCTCTTGAGCCGTTCAAGCATGGCTTGCGGCTGCCGGAACCCCTGCTCGGAAAGAACCTCCAGCGCGTCGTCACCTTCGGTCTGCTCAAACCACAGGCCGGCCAGCGCATGGGTGCCTTCTTCCGGGTCGGAAAATATCTGTTCGAAGTGCCGGGCGACGCGCTGGCGATGGGTGTCGAGAACCCCGAGCAAGGCCGCCCAGTCGGCGCATCCCATCGACACGGCGATCAGGCGGCGTTCTTCATTACTGGTCGGCAGCCTATGGGTCTGGGCGTCGTTGACGTATTGCAGGCGATGTTCCAGGCGACGCAGGAATTCGTAGGCTTCGACCAGCTCGTGCACGCTTTCGGCCGGAAGCAGTCGGCGTTCGACAAGCAAGGGAAGGACCTTGAGCGTGGGGTGGATTTGCAGGGCGGGGTCGCGACCACCGCGAATCAACTGGAAAACCTGCGCCATGAACTCGATTTCACGAATGCCACCGGGGCCGAGCTTGATGTGGTCGGCCATGTCCTTGCGCGCCACCTCGCGGCGAATCTGGGCATGCAGGTCGCGCATGGCGTCGATCGCGCCGAAGTCGAGATACTTGCGGAAGATGAAAGGGCGCGATATTTTTTCCAGTGCGCTGCTCCATTCCGGCTGCAGGTTGTCGCCCTCATTCATTACGCGCGCCTTGATCCAGGCGTAGCGCTCCCATTCACGTCCCTGCGTGATCAAGTAGTTTTCGAGCGAAACAAGCGAACAGACAAGTGGTCCCGAATCCCCGTTCGGACGCAGGCGCATGTCGACGCGGAAGACCTGGCCGTCGCCGGTGATTTCTCCAAGGCTGGCGATCAGGCGCTTGCCCAGGCGCACGAAGAAGTCATAGGCATCGATCTTGCGGCCACCGGCCGGAGCCGGCGTGCCGGCGGTTTCGCCTTCCTCGGGGTAGATGAAGATGTAGTCGACGTCGGAGGAGACGTTGAGTTCGCGGCCGCCGAGCTTGCCCATGCCGATCACCAGCAGGCGCTGTGGCTGTCCCTGGCTGTCCAGCGGTTCGCCAAACTGGGCGGCAAGCTGGCGATGAACGAAATCGAGGGCAAAGTTGGTCGTCACGTCGGCGAGTTGCGTCATCGTCTCGACCACCTCGGCGAGACTGGCCGTTCCGCCGATGTCGCGCACAATGAGCGCCGCCATGATGCGCTGGCGGAGGCGTCGCAATACCTGCTTGAGGCTGGCTTCGTCGACCGGAACTTCGGCCTCCAGAAACTCGTGCATCAGTCCGCTGTCCAAACTGCGTTCAGCATTTACCTTCAGCCAGATGGCGACCTCAGGACGGGCTTCGAGCAGGTGGCACAAGTAGCGGCTATGCGTCAGTGCCGGTTGCCATTCGGGCGGGAGCGGATTGTCGGGTGTGTCAGCCATTTTGTTCTCGTTAGTGTCTCAAATGAATTTCTTCCAAACCTCAATCCTCACCGCAAAGGTGAGACTCCCGCCTTTAACCTTAAAACCTCAGTTGGAAGTGATGCCAATGTCGCAGGCCCTCATCCCCAGCCCTTCTCCCGAGGGGAGAAGGGTGTAAACTCCCTCTCCCCGCGGGAGAGGGTTGGGGTGAGGGCTAAACACGCGTCAAACCTGGCTTTGCGGTCGATTAGTCGCTGTCAACTGCGGTTTTCAGGTTTAACCAACCTCCTACAAATCCTCTGTTTGCCAGCCTGTTCGGCGTGGCCCGGTTAGGCAAAGCCGTTACAATTGAAGCTTCGACAGTTTTTTCAGGTGTTGCGCCATTCTAGTTTCGCTTTCCGATAATTGGCAAAGTCTTCCGCAGGCACCCGTTCATGATGCGTGAAGACGGCTTGCGTGCCGCACTCTATCACCGCTTCCATCGCCTGCTGCCCTTCGTGGCGAGCAAGGCGGGGCGCGGATTGTGGCGCGCCTTGGTGTGGGGCTTCTGGCTACTCTACTTTGGCTTTGTTTTGCTGGTGCTGGCGCTTCGCTACAGCATTTTGCCAAACATTGAAGACTATCGCGCCGACATCGAGCGTCTGGCCAGCCAGGGGCTTGGGCAGAGCGTCAGTATCGGGCGCATTGAAGCGAGTTGGGACGGCCTCAACCCGGACCTGACTTTGCTGGATGTCAGTGTGGCCGATGCCGAAGGTCGGCCAGCGATAGCTTTTTCGCGCATTCAGGCGATTCTCTCCTGGTGGTCGGTGCCGAGTGCGCAGCTCAAGTTGCGCCTGCTACGCATCGACGAGCCGACGCTGAATTTGCGTCGCGCGCGCGATGGTCGAGTTTTCATCGCCGGTATTCCGTTTGTCCAGGAACAAAACAATAACGATGTTTCCGACTGGATTCTGGCGCAAAAGCGCATCCGCATCCGTGGCGCAACCCTGGTCTGGGAGGATGAACTGCGCAAGGCGCCGGTGCTGGTGCTCGAAGACGTGAATTTTGCTCTCGACAATGATGGCAAGCGCCATCGCTTTGGTTTGACCGCGCTTCCGCCTGCGGGCCTGGCGTCAAGGATCGACGTGCGTGGCGATTTCCGGGGGGCGGATATCGAACTGATGAAATCGTGGTCGGGGCAGGCGTATGCCGAGATCGACTACGCTGACCTGGCCGTCTGGCGTCAGTGGATTGATTATCCAGTTGATCTGCCGCATGGTCAGGGTGCTTTGCGTGCCTGGTTCAGCTTCGCGGAAGGCGGTCTGCGTGAGGTGATGGCGGATGTTTCGCTGCAGGACTTGAGCTTGCGCCTGGCACAGGATCTTCCTGCGCTTGAACTTGATCACATGTCGGGACGTATCGGCGGCAAATTCTCGGCGACTGGTTTTGAGGTGAGCGGGCGAGGCGTAGAGTTGGCAACGCGCAGTGTAACGACGCTGAAAAATGAATCGCGCAAGACGATACGCATTGAGCCGACGGATTTTCATGTGGATTGGCAGCCCGGGCCTGATGGCCAGACGGTCGCCGGCAGTGCCAGTGCCAGCCGGCTTGACCTCGGTACGCTGACGCTTCTTGCCGAGCACTTGCCGCTGGATGCGCAATCGCGCCAGTTGCTCAATGATTATTCGCCGCGCGGCCTGGTCAGTGGCCTGAGTGCCCAATGGAAAGGCGATGCCGAGCGCTTGCAAACCTATTCCCTGAAAGCCGGGTTCGTTGATCTGGGGTTAAAGGCCCAAGGCTACTTGCCAGGATTTTCAGGCTTGTCCGGTGTGCTGGAGGCCAACGAAAAAGCAGGAAGTGCGACGCTGCGTTCGCTAAAATCGAGCATCGATCTGCCGAGCGTTTTCTCCGAATCGCTGATTGAACTCGATACGCTCAGTATGCAAACCAAGTGGACGATCGACAAGGGCGAACTGGCAGCCGAATTGTCACGCGTTGAATTTTCCAGCCCGGATATCGCCGGTTCGGCGAAGGGAATCTACCGTAGCACTGGAGAGGGGCCGGGCTTTATCGATCTCAATGCGGCACTGACCCATGGCGATGCGCGTGCCGTCTGGCGCTTCATGCCGAAAGTGATAGGCGAGGGCGCGCGCTACTGGCTGCGCGATTCTTTGCTGTCCGGTGCCGCCAGCGAGGCGAAACTGACGCTCAAAGGCAATCTGATCGACTTCCCTTTCCTGGATAAAAGTAAAGGCCAGTTTCTGGTGACCGTCAAGGCACAGGACGTTGTGCTCGACTATGCCAAGGGCTGGCCGCGCATCGAGGGTATTAGCGGGGATCTGCGTTTCGAGGGCAACGGCATGCTCCTGGCGGTGCGTCAAGGGTCAATTTTCGGCGCTCAACTTTCGAACACCCACGTCGAGATCCCCGATTTCGATCAGCCGATTTCCACCTTGATCGTCAAGGGAAAAGCCGATGGAGCGACTTCCGAGTTCCTCAAATTCATTGACCAGAGTCCGGTCGCCGAGCGCATCGATCACTTCACCGAAGACATGCGCGCCAGCGGTAACGGCCATCTTGACCTGGGGCTGGTGATTCCTCTGGCCGAAGCGAAGCTGGGGGATTCAAAGACCGAAGGCACCTACCACTTCACTAACAATGAAGTGCTGGTCGATGCCGCGCTGCCGCCAATCAAGCAGGTCAACGGCAGCGTACAATTTTCCGGGAGCGATTTGCGGGTGCCGGAGATCAACGGCACCCTCTTTGGCGGCCCGCTCAAGATCAAGGGCGGGTTGCAAAAAGACGGCAAGGTATTGATCACCACCAACGGTTCAGTCAATATCGCCCAGTTGCGCAAGCAGTACGATTCGCCGCTTCTAGGCAATTTGTCGGGGGCGACCCCGTATCGGGGCGAAGTGCGCATCAACAAGCGGAATGCCGATCTCGTGGTTGAATCAACGCTGGTCGGATTGGCCTCTTCTTTTCCCGAGCCTTTCAGTAAAACGGCTGGCGAAACCCTGCCGCTTCGTTTCGAAAAGAAGCTCCTGTCCGGCGTCTCCCCGCCGTATGGAGACAAGTCCGATGCGACGGTTCGCGATCAACTCGGCGCTTCGCTCGGCAACGTTCTTTCCTTGCAGTTGATCCGCCGCAAGCAGGCCGAGGGTTTTGCCGTCGAGCGTGGGGCGATTGCCATCGGTCAGCCGCTGCAATTGCCAGAGAGCGGTGTTTCGCTGGGGCTGACAGCAAAAAGCGTGGACCTGGATACCTGGCGGCGACTGCTCAGTACTACCAGCGCTGGTGCTTCGGCTGCGGGTTCTCCCGCGCCTGCATCCCCGGTCGTGAATTCGGTCAATGTCAAGACCGCTGATCTGCTTCTCTTTGGACGGCACTACAACGATGTTGATCTCACGGTTTCGCCCGCGCTTGCACAATGGAACATTCGTTTGAACTCACGGCAGGCGAGCGGCGATCTGCAGTGGGAAAACGCGGGCAGTGGCAAGCTGTCAGCCCGCTTCAAGCATCTGGCATTTGATTCTTCGCCGGCCCTGGCTAATTCCGTTGCCGGCGAAGTGACTGAAAAACTGCCGGCGCTCGACATCGTGGCCGATGAGTTTTCGCTGGGCGTGCGACGTTTTGGACGGCTCGAAGTGCAGGCACGAAACGAAGGTGGGGTCTGGCATCTGAACCGGATTCAGGTGGCCAATCCCTACGGCAACCTGACCGGCAGCGGCCAGTGGCAACTTGCCGGCGGAAAAAACCGGACCCAGCTCGAATTCAGGATCGATAGCAGCGATGTTGGCAAGCTTCTTGATCGGCTCGGCTATCCTGGTTCGGTACGCGCAGGAACGGCGCACCTGGGTGGCAAGATAGGCTGGAACGGTGCGCCGACCGATCTTGACTTCGAGTCACTGAGTGGTGAAATGAATCTTGAGGCGGCCAAGGGGCAGTTCGTGAAACTGGACCCCGGGGCGGCCGGAAAACTGCTGGGCCTGATCAGCCTGCAAGGGCTGCCGCGCCGGATCTCGCTCGATTTCAAGGATGTTTTCAGCGACGGTTTCGCCTTCGACAGCATGACCAGCAAGGTGACCGTGCAGAATGGCTTGATGCGGACGGAACGGCTGCAGATCGACGGCCCGTCGGCGCGCGTCGTGATGCGCGGCGAGGTTGATCTCATGCATGAGACGCAGCGGCTCAACGTCAATGTACAGCCGGAACTGGGCGGCACCGCTGCGCTTGGCATCGCATTGATCAATCCGATTGCCGGTGTCGCAACACTGCTGGCGCACAAGATATTGCAGAATCCTCTCAATCACATGTTTGGCTTCGATTATCTGATTACCGGAAAGTGGGACGATCCCAAGGTCGAGAAACTTTCCGGTTACGAACCGGCGACAAGCGTGCCGCGCTTGCCGAACCCGCGCTTGCCTAACATTTCCAACGAGGCTGGAACTGCCAATGAATCTTCCCCCAAGTGAAACGCCGAGCGCGTTGAAGAACGCGCGGGTGGCGGCCGTGCAGATGGTGTCGACACCGCGCGTCGAAGAGAATCTGCAAACTGCCGCAGCCCTGGTGGCTGAGGCCGTGGCGCAAGGGGCCGAACTGGTGGCGCTGCCTGAATACTTCCCGATCATGGGCCTCGGCGATGGTGACAAGATCAAGGTGCGCGAGGCGGATGGCGGTGGTCCGATTCAGGATTTTCTCGCGCAAACGGCACGCCAGCACGGCATCTGGCTGGTGGGTGGCTCCATCCCGTTGATTGCCAGCGATGCCGGCAAGGTCTTCAATTCCTGCATTGCCTATAACCCGCAGGGCGAGCGCGTGGCGCGCTACGACAAGATTCACCTGTTCGGCTTTGAGAACGGCGCCGAGCGCTACAACGAGAGCGCGACGATCGAGGCCGGCAGCCGGACGGCAGCCTTCGCTACGCCATTCGGGCGGGTCGGCTTGTCGATCTGCTACGACATGAGGTTCCCGGAGCTTTATCGCGCCCTCGGTGCCACCGACTTGCTGGTGATCCCCGCCGCGTTTACCGAGACCACCGGGCGCGCCCACTGGGAAATCCTGCTGCGTGCCCGCGCCATCGAAAACCAATGCTATGTGCTGGCCGTGGCGCAAGGCGGCAAACACGAAAACGGCCGCGAAACGCACGGCAACAGCATGCTGATCGACCCCTGGGGCGTCATACTCGACCGCAAGCTGAAAGGGCCGGGTATCGTGCTCGGCGAACTCGATCACGCCCGCATCGCTGAAATCCGCGCCAGCCTGCCGGCGCTCAGGCATCGGGTGATGTGATGTTGGAATAGAACCCACCACCAAGCCACCAAGAACAGCGCGAAGCCTCCCTGCAGAGGGACAAAGTTTCACCAAGAAGAACCTGGTTTTCTTTGTGTGACTTGGTGTTCTTGGTGACTTGGTGGTAAGTCTTTTGAATTTGAATTTGTACTATCTGAATCGGAAAACCAATGACCGCAAAAGCTCAATCCCTGCTCGTGCAGGCACAGAAAACCCTGCTCACACCTTATGGCCTGGACGTGGCCGACCTGACCAAGGTGTTTGGCATGATCATGGCGCATGATGTCGATTACGCCGACCTTTACTTCCAGTACAGTCGTTCGGAGGCGTGGAGCCTGGAGGAAGGGATCGTCAAGTCGGGCAGCTTCAATATTGATGAGGGCGTTGGCGTGCGCGCCATCTCGGGCGAAAAGACGGCGTTTGCCTATTCCGACGACATCAGCCATCTGGCGCTGGGCGATGCGGCCAAGGCGGTGCGCGCCATCGCTGCGGCGGGTCAACGGCGAAGCAAGGCCGTTCCCTTGAAAAAGAAAGTCGGTCATACACTCTATGTGCCGCTCGACCCGCTCAACTCGCTCGATGCAACGGCCAAGGTCAAACTGCTCGAACGGCTGGAGTCCTACGCCCGGGCCGAAGATCCGCGCGTAACGCAGGTCATGGCGCATATCGCCGGCGAATATGAGGTGGTGCTGGTGGCCGGTAGCGACGGCCGCCTGGCGGCGGATATCCGGCCGCTGGTGCGGGTTTCGATTACCGCCATCGTCGAAGGCATTGATGGCAAGCGCGAGCAAGGTTCCTCCGGTGGTGGCGGGCGTACCGATTACAGTTATTTCAGCGATGCCGTGCTGCGCGGTTATGCCCGCGAGGCTGTGCATCAGGCCGTAACCAACCTCGATGCGCAGCCGGCACCGGCAGGAACAATGACCGTCGTCCTCGGTTCAGGCTGGCCCGGCATCCTGCTGCACGAAGCCGTCGGCCATGGCCTGGAGGGTGATTTCAACCGCAAGGGCAGTTCGACCTTCGCCGGTCGCGTCGGCACGCGCGTTGCCTCGAAGGGCGTGACCGTGGTGGACGACGGCACGCTTGACGGCCGTCGCGGTTCGCTCAACATCGACGATGAGGGCAATCCGACACAGCGTACGGTGCTGATCGAGGACGGCATCCTCAAGGGCTACATTCAGGACAGCATGAACGCCGGTCTGATGGGCGTGGCCTCGACCGGCAACGGCCGGCGCGAATCCTTCGCGCATCTGCCGCTGCCGCGCATGACCAACACCATGATGCTGGCCGGCGACAAGAGCCCCGAGGAAATCATCAAGTCCGTGAAAAAAGGGATTTACGCAGTGAATTTTGGTGGCGGCCAGGTCGACATCACCAACGGCAAGTTCGTTTTTTCGATGTCCGAAGCCTACATGATCGAGAATGGCAAGGTGACCTGCCCGGTCAAGGGCGCGACGCTGATCGGCAGCGGACCGGAGGCGATGAATCAGGTGTCGATGATCGGCAACGACCTGCGTCTCGACCCGGGAGTCGGCACTTGCGGCAAGGACGGCCAGAGCGTACCGGTCGGTGTTGGCCAGCCGACACTGCGCATCGACGGCCTGACAGTCGGCGGCACCGCGTAGGAATTTTCGGCTCGGCATGGCCGGTATTTAATCCCGGAAAACTCTGTTTAACCTTAAAACCGCAGTTCAAACCACGGCGACACGGCGGGCACAGCGAAAATCCTCAGCATTTCAGGATTTAATCGCTCACCCAAAGGGTGATTCATGAAAACATTGCAAGTCATTGTTTTTCCGCTGTGTTCGCCGTGTTCGCTGTGGTCAACTGCCTTTACTAGGTTTAACCTTAAAACCGCAGTTGGATGTGATGCCAATGTCGCAAGCCCTCATCCCCGGCCCTTCTCCCGGCTCTGCATTCCCTTCGGTCACAGGGAGAAGGGTGTAAACTCCCTCGCCCTGCGGGAGAGGGTTGGGGTGAGGGCTAAACACGCGTCAAACCTGGCTTTGCTGTCAATTAGTCGCGGACAACTGCGGTTTTCAGGTTTAACCACGGCGGCAGCGCGAAGCCTTCCTGCAGAGGGACGGCGAACACAGCGTAAAAACAATGGCTTGCAATGTTTTCATG
>NZ_JBMOJE010000080.1:0-24930 GCF_049316945.1 Propionivibrio sp.
CCGTGCTGTTTGCGCGCCTTCACGGGCGCACTCATTCCGGCGAAGGCCGGAATCTGACCGAAGGAAATGCAGAGCCAGTTCGTTCATCCGATATCCATGAAAACAATTAGATAGACGAGCTGGACCCCGGCCTTCGCCGGGGTGACGAGCGAGGAAATCAGGCTGAAATGAATTTTTCACAAGCTATCAAAGATAGCGTGCCGCGTCGGCAAAATTGATCTTTTGCGGAGGCGGAATTTCCGCACGCGCAACGCGCCCCAGAACGAAGGCTCTACGCACTGGCGGGATGCCATTCAATTCGATCACGGAAAAATCGACGTCCAGGGGTCGATCGATGCTGGATTCATCAAGTACCACGTTCATCGTACTGAGCCGTAATCGTGTCGGTTCAAAATGCAGATAACGTTGCGGGTTGTCGAGTACCGACTTCAGGCAGTCGAGTTCCGTTTCCAGTACAGACTCATTGCCGCCTATCGCTTCCAGTTGCCGCTCGTTCTCCAGCAGTTCCGCCTCCAGTCGGGCCTGCTCGCTGTGCGCCGCCGGAGCCTCGCCGAACATCGATCCCAGTCCCGGTCCGTGTTGCTGAAGCAACTTCAGACGCGCCCGGATCAACGAACGATTTCCCTGCAGTTCCTGCCTTTCGACACGCTCCTCGCCGATCTCCGTCAAGGCCTGGGAAACCAGATATTCAAAAACCTCGACGCCCACGACGCGGCGTAAGTGCTGCTCATCCCGACTGCAGATGCGTGCCCGGTGATCCGAGAAGTTGACGCTCGTCTGGGCCACATCGCGCTGCACCATGTCCCCATGCAGTGCGATCCCGAATACCCGCTGTTTGTTGTACGCCATTCCGAGAACCACATAAGCCTCGTCGAGTTCCGGGAACTTCGCGAACAGGGTGCGCAGATTGTCCGAACTGCCGAGCACGGCCGGAATATCCGTCGGCGCGACAAAAAAAGCCCGCAAAGCCGGATCGGACGACCAGTTTTTCGACGAAAGTGAATGAACGACAGGCAGCGCAGAGGACTGAGCGCGCAGAAATTCGATAGTGGTTTCGACAGCGGGTGTCAGGAGCTTGTGGTAGTTCGGAAGCAATTTGAGCCGAGGGTTGACCAACGTAATCGCTTTCTCGACTGCCCATTGAATTAATTCCCCGGATACCCGATCTGGGTCGTATTGACCCGGACGGTTCTTGAACCAGTCGAGAATACCCATCTCATTTTCCTCCGATAAATATCGCTAGCCAGATCGTATCACTTCAACTTCTACTACATATCCTTCACGATGACTATCGAAACGCACTCTACGGGGTCGCCAAGGGGAAAGGCGATGGCAATCTGGCACCATTCGGCGCTACGGCCCAATTTTTCCCCGAAAAAAGAGTGCCCATATCTTGTCCTCACCCAACACCCGGGCAAGTTCCTTGACGGCGAAGAAAGGGATCAAGGCGACGAAAATAACCAGCGATCCGGCGAGCAATTCGTGGGGGCCTTTGTCAAGAAACTCGACGAAACCGGCGGCGAGGCTCTTACCTGCCCAAAGGATTTTGATCGCTTGCTCGACGAGGGTAAAAACGCCGACAAAGAAAGTGAACACGACAGTCTTGTAAAGGGTGGAATAAATCAGGGGTTTTTGCTCAAGGCCGCGACCAAGACGGAACATATCGCCGAGCATGATGACTTTGCCAAGAATCAACGCCTCGATCAGAGCCACCCCGAAATTTGTGTAGTCGATGTCATGGGCAGCTAGAAGCAGTCTCCGGTACTGCGTGAAAGCGGCGAATACGAGGGCCAGATAAATGACGTTTATCCCGTACTCGGCCATCCCGTGAAAGAACTTCTCCTTCCAGCTTCCCATTTGCCGGTCAGCGCCAGCCATGACCCATTTCCCCCGACCGACGAATTCTTGCCCCGCCGTCGATGATCTCTGGCAGGTTCGAACCCGTCGCCACAACGCCCCTTCCATTCATTCAATTCACCAGCAGGCGAGCGTGAAACCGCGACAGCATGCCGCCAGCGATCGTCCTCGCCGTGAACCCGTTTTGCAGGAGGGCGCGTGTGGCGTAATAAGCGCGCTGGCCGGAGCGGCAAATGACGAGGATCTCACGATCGCGCGGGAGTTCACCGAGACGCGCCCGGAGTTGGCCGATCGGGATGTTGAGCGCACCGGGCACGTTTTCTACAGCGAGTTCCACCGGTTCGCGCACGTCGAGCAGCAATCCGTCCCCGATTGCATCCCAATGACTCAACGGCATGTCGCCACAGAGGATATCCGCGGCCACCATCCCCGCAAAGTTGACCGGGTCCTTCGCGCTGCCGAACTGCGGCGCGTAGCACAGCTCGGCTTCTTCGAGGTCGTAAATCGTGGCGCCCATCTGCAGCGCCATGGCCAGCGCGCTGATCCGCTTGTCTACGCCATCCTCGCCAACCGCCTGTGCGCCGAGGAAACGTCCGTCGGATTTGCGGAAAAGAACCTTCATGGCGATCGGCCGGGCACCCGGGTAATAGCCGGCGTGCGAATTCGGGTAGAGGTAGATCTTTTCATAATCGCTGTCGCCGATCCGCTTGAGCGTCTTTTCGCTGGCACCGACCCAGGCGGCCGCGGCACCAAAGAGCCCGATGATCGAGGTGCCCTGGGTACCGCGGAAACGGGACTGGCGCCCGGCGATCACATCGGCGGCGATGCGCCCCTGCCGGTTGGCTGGCCCGGCGAGTGCAATGAGACTCCACTGGCCGGTCACGAAATCCCTGACTTCAACGGCATCGCCGACGGCGAAGATGTCAGGGTTGCTGGTGCGCATCTGTTCGTCGACGCGGATGCCGCCGCGTTCGCCGATCTCAAGGCCGGCCGTCTTGGCCAGCGCGGTATCCGGGCGTACGCCGAGCGCAATGATCACGATGTCGGCCGGATGCGTCTTCCCGGATTTGGTCAACACTTCAAGCGAGCCGTTCGCGGCCTGGGCGAATCCCGACACCCCGTCATTGAGCGCCAGACGGATACCGTGCCGCTCCACGTAGCCTTCGACGATGCGCGCCATTTCCTGATCGAGCGGCGCCAGAACCTGATCGAGCATCTCGACCAGGGTGACGTCAAAGCCGCGATGCACCAGGTTCTCCGCTGTTTCGAGGCCGATGAATCCGCCGCCGATAACCACCGCACGTGTCTTCGGCCTGACCGTCTGGAAGCCCGAGTATTTGTCCATTCCACTCAGGAACAGCGAGCCGCGTTCGATCCACTCGCGGATCGCTCGTGCGTCGGGCACGGTGCGCACCTGGAAGATTCCCGGGAGGTCGATTCCGGGTAGCGGCGGACGCACCGAGAGCGCGCCGGGCGAGAGCACCAGTTTGTCGTAGGGCTCGGTCGTCACTTCACCGGTTGCGACATCGCGCAGTTCGACCGTCTTGGTGTCCGGCGAGATCTTGATCGCCTCGCAGCCCGTTCTCACGTCAACCGCGAACTGTGAGCGGAAGGTGTTGGCATCCGCCACCAGGAGACTCGATTCCTTCTGGATCACGCCGCCGACATGGTAAGGCAGCCCGCAATTGGCGTAGGAAACATACGGCCCACGTTCGACCATGAGGATTTCCGCATTCTCATCCAGCCGGCGCAAGCGTGCTGCGCACGATGCACCACCCGCTACGCCGCCAACGATCACGACCTTCATTTTTTCTGCCTTGTCTTTGCGTTCCATCATTGCCACCTCAGCATCAATTAATCCTGGAACTTCACCCTTGCCATGAACCTAAAAACCTCAGTTCAAACCACGGCGACACGGCGAGCAGCGCGAAGCCTCCCTGAAGAGGGACAGCGAAAAGCCACAGTTTTTCAGGATTTAACCGCTCACCCAAAGGGTGAAGCATGAAAACAGTGTAAGTCATTGTTTTTTCGCCGTGTTCGCCGTGTTCGCTGTGGTCAACTGCCTTTTCTAGGATGAACACCTGAGATTTTCAGGCCAACCTTCACCAGGTGGGCGCGCAAGGAAGGCTGGAGACCGCATGAATAGGCAATCTACAAGCAGCATGCCGTGGAAGCCGCATGAATATTGGCTTCCACGGCATGCTGCCACATGAAGGCCGTCCTGCTTGCTTGCCAGGCCGACGATGAACCCACTGAATTTCTTCAAGCCATGATATTCACGCCGCCATCCACGTATATCGTGCTGCCGGTCAACCGGCGTGCGTAAGGCGTGGCGAGGAAGGCGCAGGTGAAACCGACGTCCATGATGTCCACCAATTCCCCGAGCGGTGCGCGCTGCCCCGCCTCGTTGAGCAGCAGGTCGAAGTCTTTCAGCCCCGAGGCGGCCCGGGTTTTTAGCGGTCCCGGCGAGATCGGGTGCACGCGGATGCCATGCCGCCCAAGTTCGTAGGCGAGGTAGCGGCAGGAGGCCTCCAGCGCTGCCTTCACCGGGCCCATCACGTTGTAGTTCGGAGCCACCTCTGTGGCACCGTGATAGGTCATGGCGAACATCGTGCCGCCATCGACCATCAGGGGTGCCGCCAGCTTGGCCATGCGGATGAAGGAGTGGCAGGAGATATCCATCGCCATGGCGAAGCCTGCCGCCGAACAGTTGAGCAAACCGCCTTGCAAGTCTTCCTTGGGCGCGAAGGCGATGGAGTGCACCAGGATATCGAGCCGCCCCCATTGTTTTGCAATCTCCTCGAACAGCGTTTCGAGCTGGCCCGGCTGGCTGACATCGAGCGGCATGAAGATAGGCGCCGCCAACTCTTTGGCCAGCGGTTCGACATACTGTTTCGACTTTTCGTTGAGGTAGGTGATGGCCAGATCGGCATCCAGTTCGCGAAACGCCTTGGCGCAACCGTAGGCGATCGAATGCTCGTTGGCGATGCCGACGACCAGCGCCTTCTTGCCCCTGAGCAGGGGACGGGGTGGTTCGATGTTCATGCGGTGGTTCTCCAGATTGGATGCTATTGATTGAGAATGCTGCGGGTATGGCGGGCGATCATCAGCTCTTCATTGGTCGGGATCACCCAGACCGGAATCCGGCTGTTTTCGGTGCTGATGCGCGGACCATCAGTAGCGTTGGCGACCGCATTAAGTTCCACCCCGAGCCAGGCGGCGGCCCGGCAAACCCGTTCCCGGATCGGTGCAGCGTGCTCGCCGATGCCGCCCGTGAACACCAGCGCATCGAGTCCGCCCAGGGCGCCGGCGAGCGAGCCCAGTTCCCGGCCAATGCGGTAAACAAACAACTCCACGGCGAATTTCGCCTTCGGGTCGCTGGAGTCCAGCAGGGTGCGCATGTCGCTGGAGATGCCCGAAACACCGAGCAGCCCGGACTGCTGGTGAAGCAATTTCTCGATGGCGCGGGTATCCATCTTCAACTCGTCCATCAGATAGAGGACGACGCCCGGGTCGAGGCTGCCGCAACGGGTGCCCATCGGCAGCCCGTCCACGGCAGTGAACCCCATGGTGCTGGCCACGCTATAACCACTCTGGATGGCGCACATGCTGGCACCATTGCCCAGATGCAGAATAACCGTTCGCCCGCTTGCGGCGCGGGAGTCGAACTTCGGCAGTGCGGACGCAATGTACTCGTAGGACAGGCCGTGGAAACCATAGCGCCGCACGCCGCGCTCGGTAATCTCGGCCGGCAGGGCAAAGGCCTGCGCTACCGCCGGCTGCGCGCGATGGAAGGCGGTGTCGAAGCAGGCCACCTGCGGCAATTCCGGACGGTTGGCCAGCAACAGGCAGATCGGCTTCAGGTTGTGCGGCTGGTGCAGCGGCGCCAGTGGAATCATCTTTTCCAGATCGGTGACGATGTTGGCGGTCAGGCGCACCGGCGCGGCGTAGTCGAGGCCGCCATGCACCACGCGATGGCCGACGGCGGCCAGCCGATGTTCGCCGAGTTGCTCGCGCAGGTAACCGGCCAGGTGAGAAATGGCTCCATCATGACCGAGCGCCTGGCCTTCGCCCCACTGCTTTTCGCCGATAACGGTTCCGGCCGCATCCTTGGCCTTGAACTTGGGCGCGGTGTACAGCCCTTCGAGTTGGCCGCCGAGGAATAGGTCAAGCGACTCGCCCCGTTCCAGGAACACCGAGAACTTGATGCTCGACGAACCGGCATTGATTACCAGGATCGCGTCGCTCATCACGCCACCGCCTTGCCGGCATTTTCGCGCCGGGACTGGGCGACCAGCGCCGCCACCGCGCAGGAGGCCAGGCGCGTCATTACCGAGTCGGCACGGCTGGTGAGAATGATCGGCACGCGGGCGCCGAGCACGATGCCGGCGGCGTCGGCGTCGGCCATGAAGGTCAGGCTCTTGGCCAGCATGTTGCCGGCTTCGAGGTCGGGCGCAATCAGGATGTCGGCCATTCCGGCCACCGGCGAGTCGATCTTCTTGATCTGTGCCGCAGTGAGGTCGATGGCGTTGTCGAGCGCTAGCGGGCCGTCGAGAATACCCCCGGTAATCTGCTTGCGGTCGGCCATCTTGCACAGGGCGGCGGCTTCCACCGTCGACGGCACGTCGGGATTGACCGTTTCCATGGCCGACAGGATGGCCACCTTCGGGTTCGGGAAGCCGAGGGCGGTAGACAGGTCGATGGCATTCTGGATGATGTGCATCTTGTCGATCAGCGTCGGGAAGATGTTGATCGCCGCATCGGTGACGATGATCACCCGATCCAGCTTCGGCACGTCCATGATGAAGGCGTGGCTGATGCGCCGCCCGGTGCGCAGGCCAGTGGCGCTGCGCACCACCGCGCCCATCAGTTCGTCGGTATGCAGGCTGCCCTTCATCAACATCTCGGCCTTGCCCTCGCGCGCCAGTTGCACCGCCATGTCGGCGGCGGCGTGGCTGTGCTCGACATCGACCAGTTGGTAGCCGGAAATGTCGATCTTGAACTGGGCGGCGACGGCTTCGATCTTGTCGCGCGGGCCGACCAGGATCGGCTGCAGAATCCCCATTTCAGCGGCTTCCACCGCGCCTCTGAGCGAGCTTTCATCGCACGGGTGGGCAACGGCGGTGGGCACCGGGGTCAGGGCTTTGCAGCGGGCGATCAGGCGTTCGTATTTTTCGTGCTTACGTTCCATTATTTTTCCTTTTGTTGATGCGGATCAACCCGCCATGCGGGAATCCTGTTCGGACTGCCCAACTGCCCCGAACAATTTCTCAATCTGCGCCAGCCGTTCCGCCCGTTCACCACTCGGCGTACCGATGGCGTTCACCGTGCGGCGTATGGCATCGAGCATTTGCATGCGAGCAGCCCGATCGTCCGGCAACATTTTCGGGATGGCAGCCAGCGCCCCGTCGCGGTCGAGCAGCAGGCTGAAGAATTGCTCGCGCAGGATCTGCTTGAACTCATCGAGCGTGATGCTGCCGTGTTCGGCGCGAATAACACGCAGTTCGTTGAAGGCGCGCTCATCCACCCCCGGCCCGGCCATGCCGATATAGACCAGGCTGCGGATTCCCGCTTCGCGCAGGCCGCCCTCGGCGATACGCGCCTTGAGTTCGGCAATGCGCTGCTGGATGAAAGCGATACGTTCGGGTTCGACCCCCGGACGCTGGCGGGGTGTCTCGTCGCCCGCCCGAAGTCCGACCAGCGCTTGCAGCAGCGGCGAGCTGTAGATGGACAGGAATATTTTTTCCATGCTGCTGTCGCGCAGATCACGATAGCTGTCGAGGGCGGTGATGATCCCGTCCGAGATCATGCCTTGCCACTGGAGCAACGGGTTGTCGACCGAAACCGGCTGGCGCTGCTGGCGGATCTGTTCGGCAAGTTGGGCGACTTGCTGCATCAGCGGGTTGCGCTCGGAAAAGAGCACGAATGGCAATTCGGAGGTGTTGAGCTTATGCAACCATTCGGACGTCTGTTCGTTGATGGTGGCCTGGACGAAGGGCTGGAACAGGGTGCGATAGAGGCCGAGATTGATTTCCGAAACCCGCTGTGCAGCGGCGAAGCGGCGTTCGTTCTCGGGGTCGGGCTGGACGATGGCGCGCACGTCGTCCAGGGTGCGCGGCTCGAAGCGCACGTTCCAGTCACCGGTGACCAGTTCCGCGCCGGCCATGCCGGCCGTCTTGGGAGTCATCACCGCCTCGTAGAGACCGGGCGGCAGGACGTCGATCAGGTCGATGTTGGTGGCGAATTCCTGATGCTCCTTGCGCGCGATGCCACCCCCGACAAAGATGCCGAGATGGCCGATGCTGTCGTGGATGGCGTAAACAATGGTCTGGCCGCCGGCGCGGATGTCGTCGTCCTTGGCGTAGAGATCGACGATCCAGCCCAGCGCCTGTTGCGGCGGGGTGATGTTGTCGCCCTTGGAGCAGAAGCAGAGGATCGGCGAGCGGATGTTGCGCAGGTCGATGCGGACGCCGTCGCTGGTGACGATTTCGGCGGTGGCGAGCCGGTTGCCGACGAACAGTTGATCGACGATCCACTGCATCTCTTCGGCGTTAAGATTGACGTGGCCACCCCACCATTTCTCGAATTCGAGGAAGCGCGGCCCTTCGCTGTCAACCTTCGACCAGAGGTCGTAATTCTTGGCCCACAGGGTATTGGCGGGATTCTGATTCTCGAAATTCTCGACCAGGTAGCCGCCGTTGAATTTGCCGTTGCCGAGGTCGCTGGTCAGCGCCGTGATCCAGCTACCGCCAGCCAGGCCACCGGTGTAGCGCATCGGGTTCTGGCCTTCGACGCCGGCCCAGTAGGACAGCGGCGAGCCGGGGATGATGATCGGGCCGAACAGTTCCGGCCGGGTGGCGGCAAGCATCATCACCGCCCAGCCGGCCTGGCAGTTGCCGATGACGCAGGGTTTGCCCTCGGCATCGGGATGCAGGGCGATGACCTTTTCCAGGAACACGGCTTCGGCACGCATGATGTCTTCGATGGTCTGGCCCGGCATCGGGTCAGGGGTGAAGCCGACGAAGTAACATGGATGGCCAGCCCTCATGGCGACGCCGAGTTCGCTGTCGGCCTTGAAGCCGCCGATCCCGGGGCCGTGTCCGGCACGCGGATCGACGACCACGAACGGGCGTTGCTGCGGATTGATCGTCACCCCTGCCGGCGGTTTGACGCGCACCAGCAGGTAATTGACCGGTCGTTCGAAGGTGCGGCCGTCGAGCACCAGCTCGGCGTCGAAGCTGAGGACGTGGGGAACGGCTTTCGCTTTCTGTGCGTAATATTGGTCGCTGCGCAGGCGCAGTACGTCCCAGAACAGGACGGTGCGCTGCAGGGCGTCGGTCATGTATTCGCCGAGCGGGCCCCAGGCTTGCAAGGGGTTGCTCAGGCTCCCGGTCGCCGGCGAAGTTTTCAGCGCGTTCGGCGGCGAATTGGCGGGAAGGTCACTTGTGCTCTTGCTCAATGGCTTGGTCATCTCGATTTCCTCCAGTTACGGTTATCTGGTTCGGCACTGGCAGTCAGTCAACTTGGAGCTGGCGTATAAGAAACCCCGTCATTCCGGGCTTGACCCGGAATCCAGTGGAGCACTTCTGGATTCCGGGTCAAGCCCGGAATGACGGTTATCCATCATTTCCACAGTGACTGACTACTGGTTTCGGGCATTAAAGGGATCTCCGTTTCAGCAGTTTTGTTGCCGCGATAACTACCAGCACCCATCTTCAAATCTAGATTAGTCGCGATTCGGCGTACTGTGACCTCGGGATATTACGGGGTGTATTACTGGGAAAGTACGAGGTTCCACGGTAGCAAACCCGCAAGCCTGGTCTGGCTGCAACAATCAAGCTATGTTGATGAAAACCCGATGCCCGGCAGACGCGACATTGCGCAAAAGCCGTGCAAATTCGGGCAGCGTCGGGAATCACTTCTTCAGTGTGATCGTCACGCCTTCGGCCGCGAGCTTCAGGCTCAGTCCCTTGGCCGTCGTCTCGATCTTGATCTGCACTTCCTTGTCGTTTTTCATGGTCACCCGGGTTCCGCCGCCAACCAGGGTGCCCCCCGCCGCACCGGAAAGGTAGGTTCCCTCGATGTCCTCGATCTGCTTCAGGTTGTAGACCTTGCCAATCGCCTTGACCGAAGTGCCGCCGATCTCGCCAGCCGATAGTCCACTGATCTTGAACTTGTAGGTCTTGCCCTTGAACTTGACTTCGCCGCTCCCCCACGTAAAGCCGATGCCGATGGCCGCAGAGCCACCGGAAAACTCGATCGTCGCATCGGGCTTGGCGTACTTCTGGGTTTCTGCTGCGCCGACACCGCTAGCGGTGGTGAGGCACAAGGTGGCAATTGCGATGATTCCGGCAAGCTTTCTGAACATGATGGTTTCCTCCACTTTGTTGAACAAAATTCGCTATTTCATAGCGCACTGTGCGTGATGACTTTTTCCAGAAACACTGCCTCTGCATGCATGGCAGGTGATTCGCCCAAGGGCTCATGGAAGCAAAGCCTGTCCGGGCAGATGCAGCAGCAATAGGCAATCTAGCGCTTTCCATTTACCGCAGATATACGGGTTTGCATCTATTCTGATTACCGTATTCAAGTTAAATCGGTGCCACGCCAAAATGTGGCGGCCAAAGAGCAGGCGCCCTCCCCGCTTCCCGCTGTGCATGCGATGGCTGCAAAGAGCATGACAATTTCCTACACTGAAAGACCATTCGTCTCGTTTGAAGGAGCCGCAAATGTTCAACCTGTTGCTTGCCAGCCTGGGCGTCCTGCTCGCTTTCACCTTCATTGGTGCTTTGGTCTACCTTTACGTGCAGGACGTCACGCAGGAAAAGCACGCCGTCCTGCGCAACTTCCCGCTGGTCGGCCATCTACGTTACTTCTTCGAGCGTCTCGGCGAGTATTTTCGCCAGTATTTGTTTCTCGGTGACCGTGAGGAAATGCCCTTCGACCGGGCCACGCGCAGTTGGGTCTACCGCATGGCAAAGAATGAGGGCGGCATTGTCGGATTCGGCTCGACCTACCGGATTCACGAACCCGGCGCCCTGGTTTTCGTCAATGCACCGTTCCCGGTGCTTGAGGAGGAGCAGCGACCGCCGCCAGCGCGGGTGATCGGCGAAGGATATTGCCGCACGCCTTTCGTCGGCAGGTCGCTGATCAACATCAGCGCCATGAGTTTTGGCGCGATTTCCAGACCGGCCGTCTGCGCGCTGTCGCGTGGCGCCGCGTCGGCAGGCTGCTGGCTGGATACCGGCGAGGGCGGCCTTTCTCCGTACCATCTGGAGGGTGGCTGCGACATCATCTTCCAGCTCGGGACAGCCAAATACGGGGTACGTGACGAGAACGGCCAACTCTCGGATCAACGCCTGCGCGAACTGGCCGCGCACGAGACGGTCCGGGCTTTCGAGATCAAGTTGTCACAGGGAGCCAAGCCGGGCAAGGGCGGAGTCCTGCCGGGCACCAAGGTAACGCCCGAGATCGCCGCCATTCGGGGCATTGCCGAGGGCCGTGATTCCCTCAGCCCGAACCGCCACCCGGATATCGCCAACATCGACCAGTTGCTCGACATGGTCGAGCATGTCCGTGCTGTGACCGGCAAGCCGGTTGGCGTGAAGACGGCCATTGGCGGCAAGCGCTTCATGCACGAACTCACCGCAGCCGTCTCGCGACGTGGGTTGCAGGCGGCTCCCGACTTTCTGACTATCGATGGCGGCGAGGGCGGGAGTGGCGCCGCACCGCAGGCGCTGGCCGATCACATGGCGCTGTCGATTGACGAAGCGCTGCCACTGGTCGCCGATGCGCTGATGGCCAGCGGCCTGAAAGAGCGCATCCGGTTGATCGCCTCCGGGCAACTGGTGACGCCGGCTCGCGTCGCCTGGGCGCTGGCGGCCGGTGCCGATTTCGTGAATACGGCGCGCGGCTTCATGTTTTCGCTCGGCTGCATACAAGCCATGCGCTGCCACACCAATACCTGCCCTACCGGCGTCGCCACGCACGACTTGCGGCTGCAACGGGGCCTGGTCGTTGCCGACAAGGCTGCACGGGTAGCCTCGTACTGCAAGAACATGAACCAGGAGATCGGGATGATCGCCCACTCCTGCGGTCTGCCTCATGCGCGCGAACTGCGCCGCGAGCATGTGCGCATCGTTCAGGCTTCAGGACAAAGCGTCGCGCTCGATGAGCTCTACCCCTATCCGGCAACGAATTCCTAAAGGGCCACGGGACACCTTCGCGGAAATAACGGCACTACGCACCCCAGAAGGTGCGAAGAGGTATTAACCAAAATACCTCAGTCTATCCACGAAAATCACGAAAGACACGAACAAAATCAATGGTTTGATGTGTTTTATCTATTCACCCTTTGGGTGGTGATCTTCAGTTCATTATCTTCTTGATTCTTTTCGTGCTTTTGGTGTTTTTCGTGGACGAATTGCTTTTTCTAGCGGTGTCCGGGTATTGGTGAAACGACAGATGATCTACCACTGCAGGAAACATCATTGGCCAGTTTTCTGCGAACGGCTTTCAAGCAACTTGACCACCGTGTGCAGGACGCGATTGGCGGGGGTGGAGATACCCAGCGCCTCGCCCTTGTGCAGCACATAACCGTTGATATGGTCGATCTCGCTGGGCTTGTTGCGGGCCAGGTCCTGGGCGGTTGACGAGAGCTGGTTCGGCATCGTACTTGCGATGCGCAGCACTGCTTCCCATGTATCTCCGGGAACCGTCACTCCTTCGCCTTGCGCAACGGCCAGGCACTCCTGCACCACGTCGCGCATCATGTCCTGCACGCCTTCGCTCTGTAAAAGGCGAGCGTAGGGCAACTGCGTGATCGCCGACAGGGCGTTGTAGGCGCAATTTAGGATCAGCTTGGCCCACAGTTCGCCGACCACGTTATCTGAGATCTGCACCGGCACCCCGGCATCGGCAAAAAGCTTTGCCATTTCGTGGCTGGCGGCCGATGGCCCGATAACCAGTTCCCCTCGGCCATGGTGCTTCACTCTACCTGGCCCGGTCATTTCGGTGGCCACATAGACAACCGCCGGGACAACCTCGCGCCGGAGCAGCGCTTGTAGCCGCTCGGCATTATCAACGCCGTTCTGCAAACTCAAAATATTCGCGTCGGGCCCAAGGTGCGGCGCCATGTCCGCCGCAGCGTTCCCGGTATCGGTCGACTTGACGCAGCAGAGCACCAGTTGCGCGCCCTGTACGCCGCTGGCATCGGCGCTAGCCTGCATCGGCACATGCTCCTGGAAGGATTTTGTATCCATGAACAGGCCATCACGACACACTGCCTCCACATGCTGTGGCCGCCCGATCAATACGACTTCATGGCCAGCGCGGGCCAACATTCCGCCGTAGTAGCAACCCACCGCGCCGGCACCCATTACAGCTATTTTCATGCTGCTTGCTCCCAATATGAGGTTGGCTCGGCTATTGTGCCGATTTTTTTCACCTGGCTTTTTCGTGTTCAAGCCGGTCCGCCATGAACGCTGCCGCTTCTTTTGCTCCGGCAGGCAGAGGAGCGGGCGGTATGGGTTGTTGCCATAAATCATCCAGCGCCACTTGCAGTTGCCCGCTGGCCAACTCGCCTTCGTCGACCTCACGGCAACGGTTGTTGATCTTCAGCCAGTCGATCAGGCAGTCCTGTTCCGGCCAGTCGTCACGGCGCAGGTAAAGCACCGGCGTGCCATTGCATGCGGCTTCGGTAAAGGCGCCATAGCCGGGCTTGGTGAGCAGGGCATCGACACTGCGCAGCAGATCGGTAAATGGCAGGCGTAGCGTTTCCAGAGCCGTCATGTTGCTTTGCTCGATGCCCCAACTCTCAGGAACCAGCCAGCGCACACCGTTGCTGCGCGGCCAGCATTCAACAGGCAGTTGCTTGTTGATGCCACCAAAGGCGACCAGGACGATTTTCTCGTCGGGCGGGCAGGCCAGTTGTTTCCGTAGCGAGGCGCGGCAATCCCTGCCCAGCGCAGCGACCGGCGCAATGTCGCGCACCCGCGGCAGGTCGGTCATCGGCATGGCCGGCGTCAGGCGCAGGAAGCATTCGGCGCTGCTGTAGGCGGCCAGCATCTGGTCGTGAATTGGCGTGGCCCACGCTTCGTCGCCAAAGAAATAGGCGAACAGTTCAGCCCAGTTGAGCGAGCACATCGACAGCGAGGGAATGCCGGCCAGCGCCGCTCCGGCCAGCGGCAGGTAAGCCACGTCGGTCAGCACCAGATCGGGGTGCAGGCGGCTGAGCAGCCTGGCTTCGTCGGCGACCCGTTGCGGCCAGTTGGCGTGCTGGGCGCGATAGGCGGCAGCCGTCGCGGCGTGGTCGATGCGTACTGCATCGAGCATGACGAAGCCGAAGTCGCTGCGTTGCGCGATGTGGTCAAATTCGCCATGCAGGCGCGCAAGCAGTATTTCCGGTGGCAGGCCGCTACGCACGGTCAGGCGCAAAGCGGGTTGCAAAAGCTGCAGTTCGTTGAGGATCGGCGCCACCTGCGCCAGATGGCCGAAACCGTGCGCGGAGATGTCTACAAGTAGATGAGGCCGCGCCATCAAACGAAGCGCGCCAGCATGGCACCCGCCAATTCCGCGGGGAGCGGAATCCAGACGCGGTGGCCGCTGCCCGGCGCCACATCGATCGGCACACCCTTGGCGTTTTCCATGCGCGTCAACGCAACTTCGAAATTACCGCCGGGGTGGATGACCTCGATGCGGTCACCGACTGAAAAACGATTCTTCACGTCGATTTCGGCCAGCCCACGCGCCGCATCCCAGGCCAGCACATCGCCGACGTAGAGGCTGCGTCCGGATTCGGAATGGCCGCGCAGGTAGTTCTGCATTTCGTGTTCGTGGTGGCGCTGGTAGAAACCATCGGTGTAGCCGCGATTGGCCAGGCCTTCGAGTTCACCGAGCAGGCGCGGATCGAAGGGACGGCCGGCCACGGCGTCGTCGATGGCGCGGCGATAAACCTGCGCCGTGCGCGCCACGTAGTAGGGCGACTTGGTGCGCCCCTCGATTTTCAGCGAATCGATGCCGATCTCGATCAGGCGCTGCACGTGCTCGATAGCGCGCAGGTCCCTGGAATTCAGGATGTAGGTGCCGTGCTCATCTTCCTCGATCGGCATCAACTGGCCCGGGCGCTCCTTTTCTTCGAGCAGCCAGACCTTGGCTTCCGGTCCCGGCGCCCCTGAGCGACCGGCATGCACATCGCCAGCGGCGTCTGCCTCGCCGGCTTTCACCTTGTAATCCCAGCGGCAGGAGTTGGTGCAGGTGCCCTGATTCGAGTCGCGATGATTGAAGTAGCCTGAAAGCAGGCAGCGACCGGAATAGGCGATGCACAGGGCGCCATGCACGAAAACTTCAAGCTCGATGTCCGGGCATTCCTGGCGGATTTCGGCGACTTCGTCGAGCGACAGTTCGCGCGACAGGATGATGCGTGAGATACCCAGCTTCTTCCAGAAGCGCACGGCGGCGAAGTTGACGGTATTGGCCTGCACCGACAGATGTACCGGCATTTCCGGCCAGCTTTCGCGAACCATGTCGATCAGGCCGGGGTCGGCCATGATCAGCGCGTCGGGCTGGAGCGCCACCACCGGCGCCATGTCGGCAAGATAGGTGCGCACCTTGGGGTTGTGCGGCAGCACGTTGCTGACCACGTAAAACCGCTTGCCGGCCGCGTGCGCTTCGCCGATCGCGCCACCGAGCATTTCCAGATCGCCAAAGTCGTTGTTGCGTACGCGCAAGCTGTAGCGCGGCTGGCCGGCATACACCGCATCGGCGCCGAAGGCCAGCGCGGTGCGCATCATGGCCAGCGATCCGGCGGGAGCGAGTAGTTCCGGAGTGCGAAATTGAGGAATGACGGGCATGGATGCTTTGTCAGGGGACAGGGTAGAATGCGGCGAATCCGCAATTTTACCTGCATTCTCCAGATCGCCTTCCCATGCCCGAAGATATCCTGATCAACTTTACGCCGCAGGAAACCCGCGTCGCCGTCATGTATCAAGGGGCCGCGCAGGAACTGCACATCGAGCGCAGTTCAAGTCGCGGCCTGGTCGGCAATGTCTATGTCGGGCGTATTGTCCGGGTGCTGCCCGGCATGCAGTCGGCGTTCATCGATGTCGGCCTCGACCGCACGGCTTTCCTGCATGTTGCCGACATCTGGGAATCGCGCCAGCAAGGCGAACCGACCCGGCCGATCGAACGTATGCTGTTCGAAGGGCAGAGCATTGTCGTGCAGGTACTCAAGGATCCGCTCGGCACCAAGGGCGCGCGCCTGTCGACGCAGATCTCGGTGGCTGGCCGCATGCTGGTTTATCTGCCGCAGGAAAAGCATATCGGGATTTCACAGCGCATCGAAAGGGAGTCCGATCGCGAGGCGCTGCGCGAGAAAATCACCCGTCTGGTGCCGGCTGACGAAGCGGGCGGGTTCATCGTCCGCACGATGGCCGAAAATGCCTCCGAAGCCGAACTGGCGAACGATATCGCTTATCTGCGCAAGCTATGGCGTGACCTCCAGATCATGGCGAAAACCGCCGCACCACCGGCACTGCTCTATCAGGAACTGTCGCTGTCACAACGGGTGCTGCGCGACTTTGTCAATCCGGAAACCGCCAGCATCGTCATCGACTCGCGGGAGAACTTCCAGAAGCTGACGGCCTTTGCCGCCGAATACACGCCGATGGTCGCGCCGCTACTCAACCATTACATCGGCCAGCGTCCGCTGTTTGACCTGCACGGCGTAGAAGACGAAATACAGAAGGCACTGGCGCGCCGCGTCGAATTGAAATCCGGCGGCTACCTGATCATCGACCAGACCGAGGCGATGACCACCATCGACGTCAATACCGGCGGTTTTGTCGGCGTACGCAATTTCGACGACACCATTTTCAAGACCAATCTCGAAGCGGCGCAAACCATCGCCCGCCAGTTGCGCCTGCGCAACCTCGGCGGCATCATCATCATTGACTTCATCGACATGGAAAACGAGGAGCACAAGTCCTCCGTGCTCGGCGAATTCAACAAGGCGCTGGCGCGTGACCATACGCGCCTGACGGTTAACGGTTTTACTGCGCTTGGCCTCGTCGAGATGACCCGCAAGCGCACGCGCGAATCGCTGGCCCACGTGCTGTGTGAAGAATGCCCGACCTGCCAGGGCCGGGGCGAGGTAAAAACAGCGCGCACCGTGTGCTATGAAATCTTGCGCGAACTTTTGCGTGAAGCTCGCCAGTTCGAAGCCCGTGAGTTTCGTGTGCTCGGCAGCGTATCCGTCATCGACATTTTTCTCGATGAAGAGTCACATGGACTGGCCATGCTCTCGGACTTCATCGGCAAACCGATCTCGGTGCAGGCTGAACCCAGTTACGTGCAGGAACAGTACGATATTGTTCTGATGTAACCGCGCTTCCGCGCCCCAGGCTGAACTGGCGGTTTGGCAACAGACGGAGAATACAAGCACGTCTCCGTAGTCCCCGCTGAATTCGGCACAAATTAACTACTCTCTCCGACTAAAAATTTTGATAGCATATGACTTTCGTCAGTCTTGAGCGAACGTCGCGCAAGCTATGCTCAACGCTCTTCTCCCGCGCTGCATGAATGGGACTCGTCTTGGCTAATTACCAAGCATTAACCAGCATGAAGGAACATCCATGAAAACCAATTTGCCGGTTAGCCAAAACGAAGTCCCTTTCCCGAAGGGGCACTACATTGTTTCGCGCACCGACCTCAAGGGTGTCACCACCTACGTCAACGACACCTTCGTCAGGATCAGCGGCTTCACGCGTGAGGAACTGATCGGCAAGAGCCATAACGTAGTTCGTCACCCGGACATGCTGCCCGATGCCTTCCAGTGGCTCTGGAATACCGTCAAGGATGGTCGCCCGTGGCGTGGCATCGTCAAGAACCGCTGCAAGAACGGCGATTTCTACTGGGTGGATGCGCTGGTCGTGCCGGTCCTCAAGAGCGGTGCGATCATCGGTTACATGTCAGTACGGACCGAGCCAAGACGGCAGCAGATCACCGAGGCCGAGGCCTTCTACCGGCAGTTGAAAGAGGGCAAGGCGTCCATTCCGCAGACGGGCTTCTGGAAACGAATTTCGCTGAAAGCCAAGCTCAATGGTCTGGTTTTTGTACTGATTGGCGTGCAAGTGCTTGGCTGGATTGTGCATGAGTTCGGTTCCTCGATCGGCTTTTCACCGGCTACGGCCACCTTGATCATTCAGGCCTTCGGGCCAGCCGGCATCGTCGCCAGCATTGGCTTGCTGATGGCGCAAGGTCAGGTGCTGAGTACCATTGGTCAAATTGTTGCCCGTCTCAAGAACATCGCCCAGTGCGATCTGGCCGACGAGATCCCATTGGGTGGCGAGGATGAACTGGGCAAACTCAACGACGCGCTGATCGCCATGCAGACGCATCTCAAGGCGATGATGGCCGAAATTGCCGAGTCTGCCGACCTGATGGGCGACAGTGCCGAGGCGCTGAGCGTCGAGATGGAAAATACGCGCCAGGTGACGGCGACACAATCCGATGCCGTTAGCTGCATCGCCGCGGCTGTCGAACAACTGGTGGCCTCGGTCAATGAAATTGCCGACAGCGCGCAACAGGCGACGCAGGCCGTGGAAGCATCGCACGGACTGCTCGACCAGGCCTCTTTGAGCTTGGGTGAAAGCCAGGCAGCGACGGCCAATGTCGTGACCACTGTCGAAAGCGCTGGCAAGACGATGACGGAGCTCTCCCGCTCGATCCTGGCGATTGATCGCGTCAGTCAGGTCATTCGCGGCATTGCCGAACAGACCAATCTGCTGGCGCTCAACGCCGCCATCGAAGCGGCACGCGCTGGCGAGGCCGGCCGGGGGTTTGCCGTCGTGGCCGATGAAGTCAGAAAACTGGCCGAGCAGGCCAGCAAGCAAACGGCGGAAATTACGGCGAGTGTTCAGGAAATTCAAAGTGTCACGCAACTCGCCCTGAGCACCATGGAGTCGGCGGGAACACAGGTTGCAAGTACCGATGTGGCCATGCAGGCGGCCCGTACCGGGCTCGATTCGGTGGCCCACCATGGTGAAGAAGTCGCTTCCATTTCCCGCCACATTTCCGACGGAACGCGCCAGCAGGCGGCCGCAGGGAATGAAATCGCAAGCCAGATCGAAGGCATTGTCGGTGGGATCGAGCGGACGACCTACGCGATTTCCGAGGTCACCGAAAAAACCGTCCAGATGAAGGAAGGTTCTTCACGCTTGCGGCAATTGATTGCCTACTTCCGTTTCATTCGTTGAGCCAGGAAAAGCAGTTCGTCCACGAAAAACACCAACAGCATGAAAAGAATCAATGTCTTGTATTTTTTCGTGTCTTTCGTGATTTTCGTGGATAGACTGAGGTTGTTAGCATAATTGGCATGCTTGAATTTTCGCGCTCCCTGAGCTCTTTTGCGTCTCTGCGGGCGCTTAGTCTGGCCTCCGGTCATGGATTTTCTGGCTCAGAGGCTGTGAATTAATTGGCGCAATCATCCAGGACCGTCATTCCGGCGAAAGCCGGAATCCAGTTCGTTCATCTGATATCCATGAAAACAATTAGATAGACGAGCTGGACCCCGGCCTTCGCCGGGGTGACGAGCGAGAAAATCAGGCTGAAATGAATTTTTCACAACCTCTCAGGTGATACCGAAGCACAAGTACTTGATTTCAAGGAACTCGTCGAGCCCGTGTTTTGAACCCTCGCGCCCGAGTCCGGATTGCTTGACGCCGCCAAACGGGGCAACCTCGTTCGAGATGAGGCCGGTATTGACGCCAACCATCCCGTATTCGAGCGTTTCACCAACCCGGAAGCAGCGCCCGACATCACGCGTATAAAAGTAGGCGGCGAGGCCATATTCGGTGTCGTTGGCCAGGGCAATGGCCTCGGCTTCGGTCGAAAAGCGGAACAGCGGAGCCACCGGGCCGAAGGTTTCTTCGCGCGCGAAACGCATCTCGTGCGTCACATCGGCAATTATCGTCGGCTCGAAGAAGCTGCCGCCGAGGGCATGGCGATGCCCGCCGATTAGCACCCGCGCGCCCTTGCTCAAGGCGTCGGCGATGTGTTCCTCGACCTTGGCCAGCGCAGCACTATCGATTAGCGGCCCTTGTGTGACGCCCTCCTCGCTACCGGAACCCACTTTGAGCGAGGCGACGCGCTCTATCAGCTTTTGCGCGAAAGCATCGTAGATGCCGGACTGGATAAGCAGCCGGTTGGCGCAAACGCAGGTCTGCCCGCTGTTCCGGTATTTGGCGGCGAGCGCGCCTTCGACTGCCGCATCGAGGTCGGCATCGTCGAAAACGATGAAAGGTGCGTTGCCACCGAGTTCAAGCGACATTTTCTTGATCGTCGGAGCACACTGTGCCATCAGCAGGCGACCGATTTCGGTCGAACCGGTGAAGGACAGTTTGCGTACCACCGGGCTCGCGGTCAGCGCGCCGCCGATGGCCGCCGGGTCGCCGGTCAGCACGTTGAAGACACCGGGCGGGATGCCGGCCTCTTCGGCCAGAACCGCCAGGGCCAGCGCGCTGAGCGGTGTCTGCTCGGCGGGCTTGACCAGCACGGTGCAACCGGCGGCCAACGCCGGTGCGACCTTGCGCGTAATCATGGCCAGCGGAAAATTCCACGGCGTAATCGCCGCCACCACGCCAACCGGCTGGCGGATGGTCAGCAGACGCTTGTCCCTGGTTGGACTCGGAATGGTCTCGCCGCAGGCGCGCTTGGCTTCCTCGGCAAACCATTCGATGAAGGAAGCACCGTAGCTGACTTCGCCGCGTGCCTCGGTGAGCGGCTTGCCGCATTCGGCGGTGACCAGCCTGGCCAGATCGTCGGCATTGGCGAGGATCAGCGCAAACCAGCGTTGCAGCAGAACAGCGCGCTCCTTGGCCGTCGTTTCGCGCCAGATCTTCCAGGCCGCCTCGGCAGCCTCGATGGCGCGCAGCGTTTCCGCCTTGCCCATCAGCGGCACCTCGCCCAGCACTTTGCCGGTGGCGGGGTTGCACACGGCCAGAACACGGCCATCGTCGGCGCTGGCCCACTGACCATTGATGTAGCCAAGGGAGCGGAGAAGTTGTGGGCGGGCAAGTTTCATGGTGTCTATCCTTTGCGAGTTGTTAGGCGGACAGGACGGCGGCAGCCGCCATAGCCGGTGCATCAGGGATTCCTTCGATTATCGGGTGGACGCAGGCAAATGGCAGTTTATACTTTCAAGGATGCGAATTCGAACTCTGAGAACACTGCGAACACTGCGAACCCTGATGGCCTGTTGGCTGGTTTATCTTCTGGCGGCTTGCGGCAGCGCTCCGCCAAGGCCGGAATTATTACCCGACCGGCAGACGAAGCGCGCCGAGTTCAGCGAACAAGGCAATGAGGTCACGCTGTACGCACTGGGCTTGATCGATACCGGCTACCGCTTTGGCGGGAAAAACCCGGAGGCCGGACTCGATTGCAGTGGCATGGTGTCCTACATCTACAACAAGGCCGCCGGTGTAAAGATCAGCGGCAGCGCGGCCGACATTGCCCGCAAGGGTCGCCAGATCGAGCGCAGCAGCTTGCGCCCCGGTGACCTCGTATTTTTCAATACGCGCAACGCACCCTTCTCGCATGTCGGCGTCTATATTGGCGAGGAACGCTTTGTCCACGCCCCTTCGAGCAACGGCCGGGTGCGCATCGATCAGATGAATGCCAATTACTACGAGCAACGCTTCGTAGCGGCGCGCAGTTATTTCGATTGAGCACCTTGGCGTCTTTGAGGGCGCGTAGCCTGGCCTCGGGCCATGGATTCTTGATATTTTCCCAAGTCGTGTGCTTGCAGCGCGGGGGAAACTTGCAAAAACGCAATTAGTCCTTCATGATCCATGAATAGATTTCGCAAGGTTCCAGCATGAACATGACAACGACAGAGGAAGATTCCCTGAGCCTCGATAGCGTCGAGCAAAAACTGGCGGCTGTCGCCCAGTCCGAATCCCGCTATCGACACCTCATCAACCGCATGGCCGCTGTTGTCGTTGAACTCTCTCCGACGGGCGAGATCATCTACCTGAACGAAGCCATCACACTCATTACCGGGTTCTCGGCCGCCGAACTCAACGGGTGCAAGTGGTTCGATCTGCTGCTGCCGGTTAACAAGTCGACGTCCACCGAGACCTTGCGTCAACAATTTCTCGAAAACGGCGAATTGAGCGGCTTTCGCACGGGCATCCTCACCCGCGGCGGTGGCCGCAAGATTCTTTCCTGGAATTCTGCTCATGTTCTCGATGCCGAGGACGTTGTCGAACGGCTGATTTTTTTTGGTACCGATGTGAGCGCGCAGGTACTTGTTGAACAGGCGTTACAACAGAGCCAGAAGGCGCTTGAACAATCACGCGACCGTTTTGTCGACCTCTACGAATTTGCTCCGGTGGGCTACGTGACACTCACCGGCACCGCCCTCGTGGCCGAGGCCAATCTCACCGTCGCCAGACTGCTTGGCGTCGAACGCAAGCAACTGCTCGACCACCACTTCGATCGCTTCGTCAGTGACACCGACCTTGAAGGCTGGAAGCGCCAGTTTGCGGATGTGATGGCGCGTGGCGGCCGGAAATCTTTCGAGCTGTCGCTGAAAACCGCCGACGGCGCCCTGTCTTCACGGCAGGCTCAGGTGGACTGTCTGCGCGTTGAAACCGACGCTGGCACGACGCTGCGTATGACGCTGACTGACATCAGCGGACGCAACGCCGCCGAGGAACAACTGCGCAAGCTCTCGCTGGCCGTGGAACAAAGCCCGGAAAGCATCGCCATCACCAATCTCGATGGCGTGATCGAATACGTCAACGAGACCTACGTGCGCAACGCCGGCTGCAGCCGAGAGGATCTGATTGGCCGCAACCCGCGCATCCTGCAGTCGGGCAAGACGCCGCGTGAAACCTTTGTTGACCTGTGGGATACCCTGACCCGAGGGCAGCCCTGGAAGGGCGAATTCATTAACCGGCGCAAGGACGGCAGAGAATATGTCGAGTCTGCCATCATCACGCCGCTGCGCCAGCCGGACGGGCGGATTACCCATTACGTGGCGGTCAAGGAGGACATCACCGAAAAGAAACGCATGGGCGAGGAACTCGAACGTCACCGCCATCACCTGGAGGGGCTGGTGGTCAGCCGCACCGCCGAGCTGGCCACCGCGCGTGATGCGGCCGAGGCCGCCAACCGCGCCAAGAGCGCCTTCCTGACCAGCATGAGCCATGACATCCGGACGCCGATGAACGGCATCCTGGGCATGGCGCACCAGTTGCGTCGCGGTGGCGTCACCCCCCAGCAGGCCGAGAAGCTGGACAAGATTGATGCCTCCGGTCGCCATCTGATGAGCATCATCAACGGCAATCTCGACCTGGCCAAAATCGATGCCGGCAAGTTCACGCTCGAACAGCAGGACTTCCAGCTCGCCGACATGCTCAATTCCGTCGTTGCCGTGATCGGCGACAGTATCAGCGACAAGGGCCTGGCTCTGAACATCGACCTCGCCGGCGTCCCCAAGACCCTGCACGGCGACGCCACGCGGCTCAGCCAGGTGCTGGTGAACTATCTGAGTAACGCCCTGAAATTTACCGAGCGTGGCAGCATCACGCTCAAGGGTCGATTGATCGAAGAGACTGAAAGCAGCTACTGCTTGCGCTTCGAAATCATCGACACCGGCATTGGCCTGACGACCGAACAGCAAAAGAACCTGTTCCAGGTCTTCGAGCAGGCCGACAGTTCAACATCGCTCAAATATGGCGGTAGCGGCCTCGGGCTGGTGCTGACGCAGCGAATTGCGCAACTGATGGGCGGCGAAGTCGGTGTCGACAGCACGCCCGGCCAGGGCAGCATCTTCTGGCTGGCGGCAAGCCTGGGCAAGGCGCGGGGGTGTCTCGCCGAGGGCGGCGCGGCAGCGGCGGGCGAATCTGCGAACAAGTCTGCAAACGAACCGGCAGAAACAGTCCTGCTGCGCGACCATCCTGGCGTGCGCATCCTGCTGGTTGAGGACGATGTTTCCAGCCAGGAGGTGGCGCTGACCTTGTTGCTTGATGTCGGCCTGCAGCCCGAACTGGCCGAAAATGGCGTCGATGCGCTACGCTTGGCGGCACAGGGCGACTACGCGCTGATTCTGATGGACATGCAGATGCCGGAGATGGACGGACTGGCCGCGACGCACGCCATCCGCGCTTTGCCGGGCCTGCAAGCGACGCCGATCCTGGCCATGACCGCCAATGCCTTCGACGAGGATCGCCGCGCCTGCCTGGCGGCCGGCATGAACGACTTTGTCGCCAAGCCGGTGGATTCGGATGAGTTGTATGCAAAGTTGCTGCAGTGGCTGAATCAGCGCCCTGCGCCATAGAGTGTCTTCCTGCCGCCGACATTTTCCTTCGCCAGCCGCAATGCAATTATCAAGCGCTTATTAACTTGAAAACCTCAGTTCTTCACCGCAAAGGACGCAAAGGTTCCCAAAGAAAATCATCAGCTTGGCTTTAGTCGTCCCGGTCATTTGCCACACACCAAAAAGGTGAGTGGCAAAAAGGTGCAATTCCTTGTTTTCTTTGCGATCTTCGCGCCTTTGCGCCTTTGCGGTGAGGTTTTTAGCATTTAGCGGAAAGTTGCTCACACCATGCTGCCGATTTTGCCCATCCGCTACGTCGAACCGGTGTTCCGGCCACCGAGCGAAGCCCACTCGTTGATCCTGCCGGTGACCGACGGCTGTTCGTGGAACAAGTGTACATTTTGCGAGATGTACACCGCGCCGCAAAAGAGTTTTCGTGCGCGCGATGAAACCGAGGTGCTGGAAAGCATCGCGCGGACCGGCGAGCGCCTTGGCGACGAAGCAATCGATGTGCGCCGGGTATTTCTGGCCGACGGCGACGCGCTGGTGCTGCCGACGCGTCGTCTGCTCACGGTATTGCAGGCGATCCGCGAACATCTGCCGGGTGTGCGCCGAGTGTCCACCTACTGTTTGCCGCGCAACCTGCGCAAGAAAACGGTCGGGGAATTGCGCGAACTGGCTGCTGCCGGGCTAACAATAGCCTCAGACGACCTGACCTCTAGGATATTGTGATGTCCACAAAGTCAGCGCGAACA
>NZ_JBMOJE010000081.1:0-24147 GCF_049316945.1 Propionivibrio sp.
CCGCAGAGGTTTCGCAGAGAATACCTTTAAAAACAATGGGGTTCCTCTGCGTTTCCTCTGCGGCTCTGCGCCTCTGCGGTGGATTCTTGATATTTTCACAGGCTCTCAGGCAACAAGCCCGTGCAGCGGGTGACAATCCAGACCCGCCGCGACCCAGCCGCGCATTCCGCCAGGCAACTGGCGGATAACGGCTTCGGCTTTTTCCTGCCGATCAAACCCGGCAAAGACGCAGGCGCCGGAGCCGGTCATGCGCGCCTCGCCGAAGGCAGACAGCCAGCGCAGATGTTCGGCGACGGCAGGAAAGCGCGCTACGGCCACCGCTTCCAGGTCGTTGCCGCCGAAACCCGGTTTCCAGTCTGCCGCAAGGATCGGCAGGGTGTCGCGCTTGAGTTCGGGGGCGCCGAAAATGGCGGCCGTCGGCACCTGCACGGGCGGTTCCAGCACCACGTACCAGGCCGGCGGCAAAGCCACCGGCTGCAGCGTTTCGCCGACGCCTTCGGCAAAGGCGTTGCGCCCGAAAACGAACACCGGCACATCGGCGCCCAGCGCCAGCCCGATTTCCTGCAGGCGCTGGCGCGGCAAGCCAAGCTGCCAGAGATGGTTGAGTGCCAGCAGCACGGTGGCAGCATCCGAACTGCCGCCGCCCAGACCGCCGCCCAGCGGCAGGCGCTTCTCGACGCTGATTTCTACGCCTTTCCGGCAGCCGCTTGCAGCCTGCAATAAATGCGCTGCGCGCACCGTCAGATCGCTTTCCACCGGCACGCCGGGCAGCGGATTGGTCAAGACAACGGCGCCATCATCGCGCGGGGAAAAATGCAGGCGGTCGCCGTGATCGACAAAGCGGAACAGGGTTTGCAGCAGGTGGTAGCCGTCGGCACGGCGTCCTGTGACGTGGAGAAAAAGATTGAGCTTGGCCGGCGCCGGGTAGACGCTCTGCCAATTCCACAATATCTCGCTGCTCACGGCGTCCCGTCTGCCGGCGGCAGACTGTTCCACTCGTCGATGCGCAGACGCAGTTCGAAACCGCCCACGCGTTCGGCGAAGACGCGATTGGGCGGCGCCTGCGGATCGTCGCTGGCGTAACCGTAGTCGATGCTCCAGTCCTCATGGCGCAGACGCAGCGGGCGTTGATAGGCATCCAGTTCGGCCAAACCTTCCGCGGCGCCCCGCCCGCGCACCCAGTCGGTGAGTCGTGCCAGCGGCAACGGGTAACCGAGCACTTGCTGCGTCAGCGTTTCGGCGTCTGGCGCGGCGTACACCTTGCCATCGCTGGAGGTCAGCCGGGCACCGCTTTCGCTGGTGGTGATTTCAGCCATTCCCTGACCGAAGGGCGAGGCCAGCAACAGCGTATTGTTTGCCCCTTGGTGCCGCCAGCTCAGGCGACCGGAATAGTTCTTGTCCTCGTGACGCAGCGAGAACCGTCCCTCCAGCGAGAAGGCTTCAAGTGCGTCACGCGGTGGCGGCGCCGTACCCGGCGACGAAGGTTGGATGGCGCAACCTGCGAGCAGCAGGGCACCCAGAAGTGTTACTCGGCGGCAAGCTCGCTTGAGAACTTGTGGAAATAGCAAAAATCCACCGCAGAGGCGCAGAGCCGCAGAGGTTTCGCAGAGAAAACCTTTGAGAACAAGGTGTTCCCTCTTGATTTTCTCTGCGTCTCTGCGCCTCTGCGGTGAGGGTTCTGGCCTTTCTTCACTGCCACTGAGACGAAGATCAGATCGCCTCCGTTTCAAGGCACGAACTTCTTGACGGCATCCGCCAGTGCCTCATTGTCGGGGTATTTCTTCAGCGCCTCGACCAAGGTGCGCCGTGCATCGTCCTTGCGCCCGAGTGCCCACAGCACTTCTCCCAGGTGCGCAGCAATCTCAGGATCATTCCGCCGGGCATAGGCTTGCTCAAGAAGAGCCAAGGCGCCGGGCAAATCGCCCTGCCGGTACAGTACCCAGCCCAGGCTATCGACAATGAAACTATCCTCCGGTGCCAGTTTGAGTGCTTTCTCAATCAACTCACGCGCTTCGGGCAGGCGAATATTACGCTCGGCATAGGAATAGCCCAGTGCGTTGTAGGCTTGAGCGCTCTCCGGGCGCAATTCGATCAGCTTGCGCAGGCGGCTTTCCAGAATTTCAAACCGTCCGAGCTTTTCAGCCATTAGTGCGCTTTCGTAAAGAAAATCGGGTTGCTCGGGCTGGGCCGCCAGCGCCTGTTCGAGCAGAGCGAACGCCGCCTCCGTCTGCTTGGCCTCGCGCAGCAAGGCCGCTTCCGCAATCAGCAACTGGGCACGCTCCTCCGGGGTTGCCACTTTCGCTTCACTGAGTTGTTGGCGTGCCGCGTCAAGCTTGCCCTGACCGGCCAGAACGTGTGCGCTGCGGAATTGCGCCGGCAGGTATTGTTCGCCGGGACCGACCAGTGCGTAATAGGCCAGCGCCTCGTCGCTGTGCTTGCCCTCTTCGACAATCTGCCCAAGGTAATAATAGGCCAGGCTCTTGTCCGGAATATCAAGCGTCACCAGATGCTTGAAGCGAACCTCGGCCAGCGCCCTGTCGTCCTGCTGCAGCGCCAGTATGGCCGCCGGATAGACAACTTCCGGGCGGTCGGGATAGGCCACCAGCAACTGATCGAAATGGCTCTTTGCTTCGGCATACCGTTTCTCGCCAACCAGCGCACGGGCCAGCGTCAACTGGACGTCACGCGCTTTCGGGTTGCGCTCGACGAAGCCCTGCATGAAGCTGATTGCTTTGGCCGGGGACTCCTGGGCAAGAAGTTGCGCCTCGAGCAAGGCCGCCATTTCCCAATCCGGACGCAACTCGAGCGCCCGCCGCACCTCAGCCAGCGCACGTTCACTCATGCCGCCTGCCGAACCAGCCGCCATGGCCACGGCGTAATGCGCTTCGGCAACGCCAAAGAAAGGCCGGCAGACCTTGTCGATCAAGCTGAAAACGGCCTGGCGATCCTTATTGCGGGCAAACATGCGATTGAGCCCCAGGAGGTTGTCAGCGAGGGATTCCTTATCGACTTCAAGCATGCGAATCAGGCTGGGAGCGAGATCGTCCAGTTGATTGGACAGAATCATGATGCTGACCATCATCTGTTGCGCACGCTTCGATGTGGGTTCGACCTCAAGCCAGAGACGAGTTGCTTCGAGCGCCAGATCGAAACGGCGGGCATATCCGGCCACTTCGACCGTCCGCTCAAGCACTTTCGGATCACGGGAGCGCAATGCGAGGTCGGCGTAGGCCGTGCTGGCCAATACGGCATCGCCGCGCTGCAAGGCGATTTCGGCAAGCAGCACCTGAAAAACCGCCTGTCCTGGCTGATCTGCGTAGCGCGCATCGCCCGGGCGAAGCTCAGTCGATAGCGGGCGTTTGGCTTCGCGCACTGCCGCTGGGCGTTTCGTGGCAACCAGCACTTGGTCGGCGGCCAGCGCCGGCAGACCCAATACAAGTGACAGGGTGGTAAAACAAAGGGTGCGTCTAAGGTGCTTCATGGCTTCCTTGCTTAATCAGATCACGGCTGCTTGGAGTTGTTTGCGGCATAATGGTTTTACGCATGTTATGGAATTATATCGGTAGCAGCAATGCCAGAACTCCCTGAAGTAGAAGTTAGCCGTCAAGGATTATTGCCCTATCTGCCGGGGCAGCGCATCGTCAACGCAATATTTCGCACACCCAAACTGCGCCACGTCATCCAGGCCGGGCTTTCCACGCGGATATCGGGGCTACGCGTCGACGCCATAGCCCGGCGTGGCAAATATCTTCTTTTCGACTGCGAAAGCCGCCACGGCGGCGGCTGGCTGATCCTGCACCTCGGCATGTCCGGCAGCTTGCGCCTGGTTGGACCCGCGACGCCGGTGCAGAAACATGACCACGTCGATCTGGTCTTCGCCCACACCACCTTGCGTTTCCGTGACCCCCGGCGCTTCGGCACGCTGCTCTGGCACGAAGGCGATGGCGTTGAGCAGCACCCGCTGATCGCCGTGCTCGGCATCGAACCGCTGTCCCCGGAGTTCGATGGCGACTGGCTGTACGCCCAGACACGCCGGCGCAGCGCACCGATCAAACCCTTGCTGATGGACAGCCACCTGGTCGTTGGCATCGGCAATATTTACGCTTCGGAAAGTCTTTTCCTGGCCGGCATTTCACCCTTGCGCGCCGCCAATCGCATCAGTCGCGAACGCTACCGGAGGCTTGTACCGGCCATCCAGACAACGCTTGAAACCTCCATCGCCGCAGGCGGCAGCAGCGTTCGCGACTACGTACATAGCGATGGCGGCGCGGGTTGTTTCCAGCTTTCCTGTGCCGTCTATGACCGCTGCGGGGAACCCTGCCCGGCCTGTGGCCGACCAGTGCGCTCGGTGCGCCAGGCTGGTCGATCCACCTTCTACTGCCGGATGTGTCAGCGATGAATAATCGGTGCATAAGCCACTTCAACAACGCTCTCGCATGTAATTGATTGGGCAAGACTTTGTGATAGAGTGAAGAAATATTTTTCGCGCTGGAATCCGTCATGTCGCTTGCCCAACAATTTGCCGCCTACACCGAATGGCGCACTCAGCTCTCCGCAGGCCTCGATGTTTTCCGCAAATGGCTCTCAGAGAACGAACTCAGCGACGCCCAGACGGATCTGCGTATCGCTTTGTTACTGGAAAAGTTGCGCGAGGATCGTCTGCACGTGGCCTTTGTTGCCGAGTTCTCGCGCGGCAAGTCGGAACTGATCAACGCCATTTTCTTTGCCGATTACGGCAGCCGCATGCTGCCCTCGACGGCTGGTCGCACCACGATGTGCCCGACCGAGCTGATGTACGACCCGGACAAGCCGCCTTGCATCGAGTTGTTGCCGATCCAGACCCGCGAAACCAGCACCAGCATCAGCGAATACAAACGCTTCCCGGAGGAATGGAAAGTCATTCCTCTCGATACCGAATCGGCCGACGCCATGCAGGAGGCGCTGCGTTCGGTCAGTGAAGTGGAGCGCGTTTCCCCCGTAGTTGCCGAGAAGTTCGGTTTTTCTTCCGGTGACAAGCAATCCGCCGTGGTTCGACTGGCTGAAGACGGCCTGGTCGAAATCCCGCGCTGGCGCCACGCCATCATCAACTTCCCGCACCCGCTGCTCAAGCAGGGTCTGGTCATCCTCGACACGCCAGGCCTCAACGCCATCGGCACCGAACCAGAATTGACGCTATCCCTGCTGCCCAACGCGCACGCCGTGCTTTTCATCCTGGCTGCCGACACCGGAGTTACTCAGTCCGATCTGGCGATCTGGAACGAACACATCGGCGCACCGGGCGGACGGAAAAAGGGGCGCATCGTCGTTCTGAACAAGATCGACAGCATGTGGGACGAACTGAAGTCGGAAGAAGAGATCAACGCCGAAATCACCAAGCAGACCAATAGCTGCGCGTGGACGCTTGACCTGCCATCGAGCCAGATTTTCCCCATTTCGGCGCAGAAGGCGCTGGTCGCCAAGATCAATAACGATGGGGCATTGCTCAAACGCAGCCGGCTGCCCGATCTCGAATCGGCGCTTTCCGAGGTACTGATTCCGGCCAAGCAGGAAATCATTCACGAAAACACCGGCGCCGAATTTGCCGACATCTACATGCGCATGCGCGGACTGCTCGAATCCCGCCTCGCCGGCCTGCGCGAACAACTCGGCGAACTGACCGAACTGCGCGGCAAGAACAAGGGCGTCGTCGAATACATGATGGGCAAGGTACGTATCGAGAAGGAAGAATTCGAGTCGGGTCTGCAGCGCTACTACGCGGTGCGCAGCGTCTTCTCGCAACTGACCAACAAGCTCTTTGGCCACCTTGGTCTTGACGCACTACGCACGCTGACTTCATCGACACGCGCCACAATGATCGAAGCGACGTTCTCGAAAACGTTGTCGGACGCGATGAAGAACTTCTTCAACGTCACTCGCGCCAATCTCGGCAAATCAGACGGCGAGATCAGCGAAATCCTGGCCATGATGGAGGCGATCTACAAGAAGTTCTCGGTTGAACACGGCCTCAAGCTCGGTACGCCGACCACCTTTTCGCTGATCCGTTACCAGAAGGACATCGACCGTCTGGAATACTGGTGCGATACCCACCTGAACACCATGTTCCAGTTGCTGACGCACAAGAAGGACAAGGTCACGCAGAAGTTCTTCGAGGAAGTCGCCACGCAAGTCAGACGCGCTTTCGAACGTGCCAACCGGGACGCGGAAACGTGGCTGAAAGCGGTCATGGCGCCAATGGAAACCCAGGTTCGCGAGCATCAGATCCAGCTCAAGCGCCGACTGGAGAGCATCAAGCGCATTCACCAGGCGACCGACACGCTCGAAGATCGCATCAACGAGCTGGAGCACGTCGAGAACAGTCTTGTGGCACAGATCCGATCGATCGAGAAGGTCGGCCAAGGCGTTCAGCGGGTATTGAAAAAACCGGTCATCCGCCGAAATATGCGCAGCGCCGCCTGACAAAAACCGGGTTTGCGGCAGCGCATCTGAAATCAGTTGCGAAATCCGGCTGGTGGTGGCCATTTTGCGCGTCGTGGCACGGCAAAGCCGCTCGATACAAGAATGCAGATTGATCAGAACAGGCTGGATCTTCAATTATCATATGGCACAGGGCTTCAACTTCCTGAAAACGACACCCTCCCGATACCAGCTATCGCCTCAGCCCCACAAACTGCACATGGCCTGCACGCCTACTTTTTCTCAGACCGATGAAACCAACAAACCTGATTGACTGCTTTTCCGCACTCCCACCCCCCCAGCAATTCATTGTTGCCATGCTTGCCCTGGTGGGACAAGCGCCGAGCAAGAACCATTTGCTGAACTATCTGCGTGATGCGCAGGTTAGAACGGCGCGGGGTAGCCCGTACTCGGGCGGCACCATCGACCCCGCCCTGTCCGACCTGGTCACCCTGGGCCTCGTCATTCGCTCCAGCACCGGTACCTTACAGTGCGCTGACGCATTGCTGGCACCGGCCATTCAGTTGCTGATCACCAGAAATGCCTTGAACAGGTTCTGTGCCGCCGTAGAAGCCAATGAAAGGGTGCCCATCTATAGCAATCAGCTTTACCTGACCAGCTTCCCCCAAGGCCTCCTCCGGCTGCATGTCGAACTGGTGCGTGGCAGCGCACCCGACGAGGTGCATAAATGGCTGGCGGCTATCAGCAAACGGTTTTCCTGTACCGTGCATCCCTATGCCACCGCCTTGGGTCGCCCCTTCAACAAGTCGGTGATGACGCTCCTGCATCCCGAAATTCGGGAAGAGGTCATGGCCGAACTCCTGAACGAAGCCCATGACTCCCTTGAGGATGCCTTGCAGATGCGCGAATGGTCGGCGCAAAGGCTCGCCGGCCCCGGCGAGCACAACGCCCGTCTGATAAATTCCCTGGCCGAACAGTGGCTGCTGTGCGGTCGATTGGACAAAGCCGCCCAATTGGTCGAAGCACGCAATGATAGCGACGGGCAGGCCTGTCGCAGCGTCATTCTGCTGTTGAAGGGTGACCTTGCCGGAGCTATCAGCGGCTTCGAAAGCGCACTCAAGCTATTGCGTCAGTCTTCCGGCAAGCGTAATGCCGTCTTTATCAACCTCTATGGTTATCTGTATGTGCTGGCGCTGTTGCGTAGCGACGAAGCGGCGCTGAGGAAAAAGGCAGAGAACTGCCTCAACCTGGCTTTGCGTGCTCCGGGGGCAAAATCATCGCCATTCGCCAGTCTCGAATTTCTGCTTCAGGTGCAGGCAGGCACCCGCAAGGCCATTGAATCGAAAATCCTTCCAGCGCCCGTTTCCCCTCTGGCAAAACTCTTTTCGCTGCTGGTCGAATATTGGCTGGGCGTCGCACTGACTCAAGAAAGGAAGGCTTTGCTGGTGGACTTGTGGCGATCCACCGAGGCTTCAGGTTCTCATTTCATCACCGCGCAGGCGGCCGAATTGCTGTCTCGCCAGGTGACCGGGGTCGGCAGCGGCTATCGTGAGCGTGCGAGCACGCTACGCCGGGAACTGGGTATTGACACCCTGATCGACTGGTTCGAACGGCAAGAGCCCTGGCAGCGCCAACTCGCGGCGCTGGCCAATTTACAGGCATCGGGGGAGACCGTCACGGACTCGAGCCAGTCCCGTCTGGTCTGGATGCTGAATTACTTGCCGAAGATAGAAGCGGTCAGCCTCGCCCCGCGTGAGCAGAAGCGCAAGGGAAAAGGTAACTGGACGGGAGGCCGTGCGGTAAGCCTCAAGCGTTTATATGATTCCGACGATCTGGATTTTCTGACCGATCAGGATCGGCAGGTTTGCGCGGGAATCGAAAGAAATTACGACAACTATTACGGCGGCGACTACGAACTCGATGGTCATGACGCCCTTGCCCAGCTGATCGGTCATCCCCTGGTGTTCTGGCATGACCTGCCGGAGGTCAGGGTCGAGATACTGCGTGGCGAGCCTGAATTGTTGATCAAGAAAACCGCTGGCGACACGCTCACGCTTCGCCTGCACCCCCCGCTTGACATCCTGAATGAGACCGTCCTGATCAGCAAGGAAACGCCGACTCGGCTGCGCGTCATCAAGGTGACCGACGAACTGCGGCGGATCGCTTCCATTCTTGGCAAGGAACTCACGGTGCCAGCACGCGCCAGGGAGCAGGTGCTGGCCGCAATCAGTTCGATCTCCTCGCTGATTACCATTCAGTCCGACATCCATGTATTGCCGTCCAATGTCGAACAGGTCGAGGCTGACAATCGACTCCACGTGCATCTGCTGCCCCATGCAGACGGCCTGAAACTGCAGGTTCTGGTGCGTCCTTTCGCGACCGATGGTCCCTACTACACCCCTGGAGCCGGCGCTGAAAGCGTGATCGCCGAGATCGCCGGCAAACCCTTGCAGGCACGGCGCAATCTGGCTGATGAAACCCGCGCCGCCAGCCAGCTCACCGCCAGTTGTCCGGCCTTGCTTGAGGCCGGCGATGAGCACGGCGAACGCACCCTCGAAGACCCGGTGGCCTGCCTGGAGTTATTGCTGCAATTGCAGGCGCAGCCCGAGAAGGTCTTGATCGCCTGGCCGGAAGGCGAGAAATTCAAGGTCAGCCGCGAAGTCGGTTCGTCTCGCTTCTCGGTGTCCATCAAACGCGACATCGACTGGTTTGCCGCCGGGGGCGAGTTGCAGGTCGACGACAACCAGGTCATCGACCTGCGCAAACTGCTCGACCTCATGGGCCAGGCGCGGGGGCGTTTCATTCCGCTGGGCGACAACCAGTTCCTCGCGCTGACCGACGAGTTCCGTCGCCGACTCGACGAGCTTCGCGCCTTCTCCGACCCCCATGCTCACGGGGTGCGTGTGCACCCGCTGGCCGCCAGTGCGCTCGAAGAACTGGCCAATTCCGCAGGCAATCTCAAAGCCGACAAGCACTGGAAGAGCCACCTTGATCGCCTGCGCGAACTCGATACGCTGGCGCCGCAATTACCGGCCACCTTGCAGGCCGATCTGCGCGACTATCAGGTAGCCGGCTTCAACTGGCTCAGTCGTCTTGCCCACTGGGGTGTCGGCGCCTGCCTGGCGGACGATATGGGTCTGGGCAAAACCCTGCAGGCGCTGGCGCTGCTTCTGGAGCGTGCGCCGCAAGGCCCGGCGCTGGTGGTTGCGCCCACCTCGGTGTGCATGAACTGGATGAGCGAGATCGCTCGCTTTGCGCCGACCCTCAAGGTCATTCTGTTTGGCAGCGGCGACCGCAACCTGACCCTCGCCGATCTCAACCCCTTCGACCTGGTCATTGCCAGCTACGGCCTGCTGCAGCAGGAAGCCGATCGCTTCACGGCGGTCCATTGGCACACCATCGTCCTCGATGAAGCGCAGGCGATCAAGAATCACCAGACCAAACGTTCGCAATCCGTCATGGCCTTGAACGGTGATTTCCGCATGATCTGCACCGGCACGCCGCTGGAAAACCATCTGGGCGAATTGTGGAACCTGTTCCGCTTCATCAATCCCGGGCTGCTCGGTTCGCTCGAACACTTCAACGAACGCTACGCCGGGCCGATCGAGCGTCAGCAGGATGCCGCTGCCCGCAACCGCTTGCGCAAACTGATCGCGCCCTTCCTGTTGCGGCGAACCAAATCGCAGGTGCTCTCCGAATTGCCTTCGCGAACCGAAATTCTGCGCCAGGTCGAAATGTCCGAGCAGGAAATCGCCCTCTACGAAGCCCTGCGGCGCGAGGCGCTGGAGAGGCTGGCGTCGATAGACCTGGATAGCGGCGGCCATGGCGGACAAAAAAATATCCAGATTCTTGCCGAGATCATGAAGCTGCGTCGCGCCTGCTGCAATCCGCAGTTGGTCGCCCCGGCGCTGGGGTTGCCCAGCAGCAAGCTGGCGGCCTTTGGTGAACTGCTCGATGAATTGCTCGACAACCGTCACAAGGCACTGGTCTTCAGTCAATTCGTCGATCATCTCAGCCTGATCCGTAACTATCTCGACGGGCGAGGCGTGAGCTATCAATATCTCGACGGTTCCACCCCCATGCAGGAACGGAAAGTTCGCGTTGACGCCTTTCAGGCGGGGGCGGGAGATGTTTTCCTGATCAGCCTGAAAGCCGGCGGCACCGGCCTCAACCTGACTGCCGCCGACTACGTGATTCACATGGATCCGTGGTGGAACCCGGCGGTCGAAGACCAGGCTTCCGACCGCGCCCACCGCATCGGACAGACGCGGCCGGTGACCATCTACCGGCTGGTGGCCAAACAGACCATTGAAGAAAAGATTGTCGACCTGCACAAACACAAGCGCGCCCTGGCCGACAGCCTGCTCGAGGGCAGCGATCTGGCCGCCAGAATGTCGGCGGACGATATGTTGCAGTTGTTGCAGGAAGAAATGCGGAACAGGTAAAACCTCAGCCCGGGCGCTTGTTACCCGTCAGTTTCTCGTATTTCACCCACAACTGGTCGTCGCTTTCCGGATGATTGACATCCTTCGGGATGCAATCGACCGGGCAGACTTCGACACACTGCGGCGTGTCGTAGTGACCGACGCATTCGGTGCATTTGTTCGGGTCGATCTCGTAAATTTCTTCACCCTGGAAAATTGCCTCGTTCGGGCACTCGGGTTCGCACACGTCGCAGTTGATGCATTCGTCGGTAATAATCAAAGCCATGGTTGCTGTTCCTTCAGATCATTGAAATTTTTCGGACACTCTTTTCGCCAGCCGCGCACAGATTTCCGGATGGACAAACTTGCTGACATCGCCGCCGAGAATGGCAATTTCGCGCACCATTGTCGCCGAGATGAACATGTATTTTTCACCCGGCGTTAAAAACAGGGTCTCGACATCGGGATAGAGATTCCTGTTCATCCCCGCCATCTGGAATTCATACTCGAAATCCGACGCCGCCCGCAGGCCGCGCAGAATTACCTTTGCACGCTTGACGTGCAGAAAATCCATCAGCAGGCCGTCAAACCCGCAGACTTCGACATTCGGATAGCGTACCAGCAATTCTTTCGCAATCTCGACCCGCTCAACAAGCGAAAAGAAGGGGCGCTTGGAGCGACTCTCGGCAATGCCGACAATCACATTATCGAAGAGACAGGCCGCCCGCCGGATGAGATCCTCGTGACCCCGAGTTATCGGATCAAAGGTGCCCGCATAGATTGCCGTTCGCTTGTCAAGCGTCATCTGACTTGCCTCGTCGCATCAAGTGATAAAAAACCTGCCCCGCTCGACCACTGCGCACTGTACGCCAGTCACCACAATCTTCCAATGCATGCTCGGCTTCAACGTAAAGCACGCCTTCCTCGGTCATCAATTCCGGCAAGAGCGGGGCCAGTTTTTCAATCCAGCCCTGCTTGTAAGGGGGGTCAAGAAACAGCACATCAAAACGCAAACCGGCCGAGCGCAGTGAGGAAACGAATCTTACCGCATCCGCGCGCACAATCTGCAACAGCCCGCCAGCATCAAGCGCAAGTGCATTCGCTTCAAGCGCCGCCAGCACCCTGGGCGAGTTCTCGACCATCACCACCTTGGCCGCGCCACGCGAGGCCGCTTCAAAGCCCAGCGCGCCACTTCCGGCAAACAGGTCAAGGCAGGACAGCCCGGTCAGATCCTGGCCCAGCCAGTTGAACAGGGTTTCGCGCACGCGATCCGGGGTCGGTCGCAAGCCCTCGGCATCAGGGAAATTCAGGATTCTTCGCCGCCATTTGCCACCGATGATGCGCACTGTATTCAATACTCAGATCACCTATTTAAAATACGAAGGCTTAACCCTAGAAAAGGCAGTTGACCACAGCGAACACGGCGAACACAACGGAAAATCAATGGCTTGCAATATTTTCATGATTCACCCTTTGGGTGAGCCATGAAATCCTAAAAAACTGAGGCATTTCGCTGTGCCCGCCGTGTTCGCCGTGGTTAAACTGAGGTTTCAAGGTTAACCACAACGACACCACGAGCACAACGATTAAAGCACTTATTTGATTTCCGTCGTGCTCGTTGTGTCGTTGTGGTGAATGCTTTTTGCCTTACTCGCCGCCGACCACGACGGTGACCATATTCTCCGGTCTCACCTGGCGCGCAAAGGCCGCCCTGATTTCGGCGACCGTGACTTTCTCGACGTTCTCGGCATAGCGCTCAAGGTAGTCGAGTGGCAAACCGTAGAAGCCGATGAGCGCCACGTTTTCAAGAATCTTGCGATTGCTGTCCAGACGCAGCGGGAAGCTGCCGACCATATTCTGTTTCGCCGCCTGCAACTCGGCCGCGCTCGGTCCTTCGGCGAGAAAGCCGGTCAGCACTTCGCGCGTCACCTTCAAGGCGTCGTTGGCCTGCGTTTTTTTCGTCTGCAGCCCGATCTCGAAAGGCCCGGGCTGCGCCAGCGGCTGAAAATAACTGTGCACGCTGTAGGCAAAGCCCCGTTTTTCGCGCACCTCTTTCATCAGTCGGGATACGAAGCCACCGCCACCGAGCGAATAGTTGCCAACGACCAGCGGGAAATAGTCCGGATCGCCGCGTTTGAGCGCCGGCAAACCGATGAGCAAGTGCGCCTGCGCCGCCGGGTGGGCGATACGCTGTTCAGACTTTGCGGGAAGTTGCGGAACCTCCAGTGCGACCGTAGCGCTGCTCGTCGACAAACCGGAGGTAAGCTGCTGCGCCAGTGTTTCGGCCTGCGCCCGCGAAAGGTCGCCGACAATCGTCACGACTGACCGCTGCGCGGTGTAGTTGCTGCGGTAGAAGGCCTCCAGATCGGCGCGCGACAGGGCATTCACCGACTCCGGCGTGGCTTGCCGGCCATAGGCGTGCGCCGGATACATGGCGGCCCAGAACGCCTTGCTGGCAATCGCCTCGGGACGGGTCAAGGCTTCCTTCAGCGAAGCCACGGTACGTGCCTTTTCGCGATCGAAAACCTCAGCCGGAAATTGCGGGCTGACCAGCACGGCGCGCAATATGTCGAGCGCGGGAACGCGCTTGTCGGCTGCCGACAACGTGCGCAAGCTGAGCGACGCCCGATCCATATCGACGCTGCCGGAAAGCTGTGCACCCACGTCCGCCAGGCGGTTGGAGATCTGCGTTTCATCCATTCCCTGCACGCCCATGTCGAGCAAGCCCTGGGTCAGCGCAGCGACGCCGGCCTTGCCCTGCGGGTCATAAGCCGTGCCGGCGACGAAATCAACCTGCACATCGAGAATCGGCAAGTCGTGGTTTTCAACGAAGTAGACGCGCGCTCCGGAAGCGGCAAGCCAATGGTCGATCTTCGGACCGGCGTAGGCCATCTGCGCAACAAACCCCAGGCACAGCAACAATAATTTGAGCAAATTCATCGAAAAACCTCTTAATGACGCGGCGTGGCGGAAGGCACGCGCGGTGACTGCGGCAGTGGCTGCGGGTCGAGTTCGGCAACCGTCAGTTGTTCATCGCGGAAATACTTTTGCGCCACCGCCCTGACCTGCTCGGCAGTTACCACCTGAAGTTTTTCGATCATTCGATTGTTCAGCCGGTAGGAAATTCCCAGCGCTTCAAGCTGGCCGATTTCCATGGCCTGGGCGAACATCGAATCGAGCTTGTAGATTTCACTGGCCACCAACTGCGCCTTGGCGCGGGACAATTCTTCGCTGGAAATACCCTCCTTGACGATGCGCGCGATCTCGGCGCGGAAGCCCGCTTCCAGATCGGCCCGCGTTTTGCCTTCGCTCGGCGAGCCATGCAGATAGAAGAGGCCGGGGCCACGTGCCGTCGAGTCATAGCTTGCACCGGCCGAAACAGCCAGGCGCTGCTCACGGATCAGGTTTTTCGAAAAGCGCGCCGCATCGTGGCCGTCGAGAATGGCCGAGAGCATTTCAAGGGCATAGGGATCGACATCTTTTTCAACATCGCGAATCACCGGCACCTTGTAGCCCATCAGCACCACCGGCAGTTCAGCCGGCGCCTTGACCGTCAGCCGGCGAATGCCCGTCTGTTCCGGCTCGACCTGCGGCTTGCGCGCAGGCAGCGCGCGTGGCTCAAGCGTGCCGAAATACTGCTCGGCCAGTTTGAACACCTCCAGATGATCGACGTCGCCGACCACCACCACGTAGGCGTTGTTCGGCACATACCAGCGCTCGTACCAGTCGCGAGCATCGCTTGCAGACATGCTTTCCAGATCGCTCATCCAGCCGATGACCGGCACCCGGTAGGGATGCGCCTGCAGCGCGACCGCACCCATCTGTTCGAAGAGCAGCGACTGCGGCTGGTCGTCGGTACGCAGCCGGCGCTCTTCCATGACCACCTTGAGCTCTTGCGTAAACTCCTTGGGGTCGAGGTTCAGATGCCGCATGCGATCGGCTTCGAGCTGCATCATCTGCTCCAGCTTCTGCTTCGGCACCTGCTGGAAGTAGGCGGTGAAATCCTTGCTGGTGAAGGCGTTATCGCGCCCGCCCGCCGCCGCCACCAGGCGGCTGAACTCGCCCGCACCAGTGCTTGGCGTGCCCTTGAACATCATGTGTTCAAGCAAATGCGCAACGCCGGTCGTGCCGTTGGTTTCGTCCATGCTGCCGGCGCGATACCAGACCATGTGCGCTACCGTCGGTGCGCGGCGGTCTTCCTTGACGATGACGCGCAAGCCATTGGCCAGTTGATGTTCAAAGGGGTTGGCCAGCACGGCTGCCGGCGCGGCCAGCGCCAGTATCAAGGCAGTCAGTCTGGTGATTCGTCTCGCGTTGCGTATGGGCATGGATGGCTTCTGTTAAAATTTGATCAGCAGGTCAATTGCGACGGCATCTTACCATCGCCACATTCCCCGAATCCTTCAGAGACAAGAAAGCACCATGTTTGGTTTCCTCAAGAAGTCTACAGACGCCAAAGCCCCGGCGCCGGTCAACGTTCCGGTCAACATTCCCGCCAGCGCCCCTGCCATCACTCCGGCCAGCCCCCCGGCGAACACTGCGCCCGAGCTCTCCTGGCGTGACCGCCTGAAGGCTGGACTGGCGCGAACCCGGGCGCAATTCGGCGGAAAACTGAAATCGATTTTCTCGCGCGGCAAGGTCGATGACGAGTTGCTCGAAGAGCTTGAAACCCTGTTGCTGACCAGCGATGTCGGCATGGAAGCCACGCAGCATCTGCTCAGCGAACTCAAGGCGCGGGCCAGGCGCGACAAGATCGAAACCCCGGAAGGCATCCAGCAGGCGCTCTCGGCGGCCCTGCACGATCTATTGCTGCCGCTTGAGAAGCCGCTTGAAATAACGGCGCACCGCCCGTTCATCATCATGATCGCCGGCGTCAACGGCGCCGGCAAGACGACTTCGATCGGCAAGCTGGCCAAGTACTTTCACGCCCAGGGGTTGTCCGTATTGCTGGCTGCCGGCGACACCTTCCGCGCGGCAGCACGCGAGCAGTTGCAGGCCTGGGGCGAGCGCAACAATGTAACCGTGATTTCGCAGCAGTCCGGCGATCCGGCTGCCGTCATCTTCGACGCCATCGCCGCCGCCAAGGCGCGCGGCATCGACATCGTGCTGGCCGATACCGCCGGTCGCCTGCCGACCCAGTTGCACCTGATGGAAGAAATTGCCAAGGTCCGTCGCGTCATCCAGAAAGCCGACCCCAGCGCCCCGCACGAAACCCTGCTCGTCCTCGACGCCAACTTCGGGCAGAACGCGCTGCAGCAGGTCAAAGCCTTCGACAAGACGATTTCGGTTACCGGCCTGGTCATTACCAAGCTCGACGGTTCGGCCAAGGGTGGCGTCATTGCCGCGATTGCCCGGCAATGTCCGAAGCCGATCCGCTTCATCGGCATCGGCGAAGGCATCGACGACCTGCGCCCCTTCGTCGCCCGCGACTTTGTCGATGCGCTGTTTGAGTGATGCAGAATTAACACCCACCGCAGAGCCGCAAAGGGCACAAAGATGACGCAAAGAAAATCAAGGGCGAAATCAAGGGCGCAATCAAGGGCTTTATCCAGGCAACCTGCCGCTTTCCCTTTGCGAACCTTTGCCACTTTGCGGCTTTGCGGTGGACGTTCAGGGCGTCGCTCATGATCGCCTGCTCGACGGTCAGCAAACGCTATCCCGAGGGACTTGAAGCGCTCAAGAATGTCAGCTTCGAGATTGGCTCCGGCGAAATGGTGTTCATCACGGGGAACTCGGGGGCCGGGAAATCGACTTTGTTCCGCCTGCTGGCGGCCATCGAGCGCCCGACTTCGGGCAGCATCGTGGTCAACGGGCAAAACCTGGCGGCGCTGCGCAAAAGTGCCATTCCCTACCTGCGCCGCAATTTCGGTCTGATCTTTCAGGACCAGAAGCTGCTTTTCGACCGCAGCGTGCTGGCCAATGTCCTCTTGCCGCTGGCTATCGTCGGCCTGCCGGCCAGGGAGGCCAAGCGCAGGGCGCGCGCCGCGCTCGACAAGGTCGGGCTGCTCGACCGTGAAAAGGCGCACCCGATTGCCCTCTCCGGTGGCGAACAGCAGCGGCTGGCCATCGCCCGCGCGGTGGTCAATCGTCCGTCCATCCTGCTCGCCGACGAGCCAACGGCCAACCTCGACACTGAATCGGCGTCGGACATCCTTGAGATCTTCCGCGCCTTCCATCAGGCAGGTGTCACCCTGGTCATCGCCACCCATGATCCGCAGTGGATGGCACGTTTCTCCCCGCGCGTGCTGCGGCTCGACCGCGGCCATCTGCTCGAAAGTGCCGCATGACCACGTTCTTCGCCCAGCACCTCGCCGCCCTGCTCGACGCGCTGCGCCGACTGGTCGCATCACCGCTCAACACCTTGCTGTCGCTGCTGGTCATCGGCATCGCACTGGCGCTGCCCTGCGCCGGCTGGGTCGTTCTCGACAACCTGCGCGGCATCTCCGGCAGCGCTTCCGGCATCCAGCAGATCAGCATTTTCATGGTTATTGACGCCAGCAAGAAAGAAGTCGGCGAAGTCGAATCAAGACTGCGCGCCGCCAGGCCGGGAAGCTGGCGTTTTGTCTCCAGCGAAACGGCTTTGAAACGCCTGCAGTCTTCCGAGGGAATGAGCGAGATCATCGCCAGCCTGCCGAAAAACCCGCTGCCGGATGCCTTTGTCGTCGAGCCGGCGGATACCCGGCCGGATGCGCTGGAACGGCTGGCCAAAACGTTCTCCGGCTGGCCGAAGGTCGCCCATGTCCAGCTTGATTCGGCGTGGGTCAAGCGCTTTGACGCCTTCATTCGCATCGGCAAGCTCACCATCAACCTGCTCGCCGGCCTGCTCGCCGGTGCGCTGGTGGCCGTGACTTTCAACACCATCCGCCTGCAGATTCTGGGTCGGGCGGCCGAGATCGAAGTTGCCAAACTTATCGGCGCCACCGATGCCTTCATCCGCCGGCCGTTCAATTATTTCGGCGCCCTGCAGGGTGCGCTCGGCGGCCTGTTCGCGGCGCTGCTGGTCAGCCTCGGCGCCTTGCTGCTGGCGGCACCGGTCGGCGAACTCGTCGCGCTGTATGGTGGCAACTTCGTCCTGCGCGGCTTGCCCGCCGGCGGCATCGCGGCACTGGCCGGAATTGGCGCCGCGCTCGGCTGGCTGGGTGCGCAACTGTCGGTATCGATTCATCTGCAGCGCATCGGCTGAATTCGACGAAATTCATTAACCGGCCTGCAAGCCAAGCAGGGCGGGCACCTTGAGATTGACCGCCGTTAAAGCCCCTGTTTATGCGCCTCTCGCGGCATGCCGTCCGTAGACCGCCTATTGACGGGCGTTGCGGGGCAATATAAAAAGCCGATACCGGCTGCTCAAGCTGAAAACCGAACTCTACCGGTTACCTGCTTTCCTGGTTAAAAATAAATACAATCGGGTATTTTCAGGGCCGGACTTCATGATTAGCCTTATAGAGGAGGACGGTGGATCCTGCGGATGGATGTTCCATTAGCGGTCTGCCGACCCAATGCGCTGGTTCTCATGGAAGGTATCGGTGCTCCTGGAGATAGATCATCGATGATGGACATCCTCGTGAAGCCGAAGATCTTTCAGTGGCATTCGATCAAGACCAGATTGACCCTCCTGATACTGGTCATTTTCGTGATCAGTATCTGGTCGCTGTCGTTTTTCATCAGCCGGATGTTGCGCGATGACATGCAGCGCCTGCTCGGTGACCAGCAATTCTCGGCCGTGTCCTTTCTCGCCGATGAAGTGAATCAGCAACTGAGCGACCGCGTCACGGCCCTGGAGAAAGTTGCCGCCAGAATCAGCCCGGCCCTGCTGGCCGATACCGCCGCCCTGCAGTCCTTTCTGGAAGAGCACCTGATCCTTCAGGATCCGTTCAACAGCGGCGTCGTGGTTCTGAACATTGAGGGCACGACGATTGCCGAGGCAGCGCTAGTGGCAGAACGGATCGGCGTCAACTACATGGACCGGGATTTCGCGGTCGGCGCGCTCAGGGACGGGAAGGCGACGATCGGCCGGCCGGTCGTCGGCAAGAAGCTGCTGGCTCCGCTTTTCGTCATAGCGGTGCCGATTCGCGACGCGCAGGGCCAGGTGATCGGCGCCCTGGCGGGGGTGACCAATCTGGGCCTGCCCAATTTTCTCGACAGGATTTCGGAACACCAGTACGGCAAGACCGGCGGTTACCTTCTTGTTGCTCCGCAGTACCGGTTGATTGTCACCGCCACCGACAAGAGCCGCATCATGGAAAGGTATCCCGATCCCGGCGTCAATCCGGTGCTCGATCGCTTTATCGATGGCTACGAGGGATCTGCCGTTTACACCAGTGTCACCGGTGTCGAAATACTGTCCTCGTCCAGGCACATGCCGGTGGCGGGCTGGGACATGGTGGCCAACCTGCCGACCGCCGAAGCCTTTGCCCCGATCCGCGACATGCAGCAGCGCATGCTGTTCGCCACGCTGCTGCTCACCCTGCTGGCAGCAGCTCTGACCTGGTGGATTCTGAGGCACCAGCTTTCACCGATCTTTGACACCATGCAAACGCTGGCTTCCATGGCCGATGACAGCCAAGCCCTGCAACCCTTGCCGATCACCAGCCAGGACGAAATCGGCCAGCTCATCGGCGGCTTCAACCGCCTGCTGAAAACCCTGGAGCAACGGGAAGAAGCCCTGAAGGCGAGCGAAGCCTTCAAGAACAGCATCCTCAATTCGGTGGCCGCCGAAATCGCCGTCGTCGATCGCGACGGGATCATTCAGGCGGTCAACGAACGCTGGCTGCGTTTTGCCCAGGAAAATGGCAGCGAGCCCGGCCGGCCGGCGCCACATACCGATGTCGGCAGCGACTACCTGGCCTTCAGCAAGGCCGGCAGCGAGTCAACGGAGTCTATGTCAGCCACCTCCCTTACATCCGTTACAGCGCGGGAGGCTTTGCGCGGGATCGAGTCGGTTCTGGACGGCCGTTTGCCCAGCTTCAGCCTCGAATACCCCTGCCATTCTCCACAGAAACAGCGCTGGTTCACGATGATCGTCATGCCTCTGGGGCATAACGGCAGTCAAGGCGCCGTCATTTCACACACCGACATCACCGACCTCAAGCGCGCCGAGCAGTACGAACAGTTTCGCAGCCGCATTCTGGAAATGCTGGCCGTCGGCGAGCCCCTCCCGGTCATTCTTGAAGCCCTTGCGCTGGGTGTCGAGGGCGTGAATCCCCGCATGCTGTGCAGCATCATGCTGCTCGACAGCGAAGGCCGGCATCTCGGCATCGGCGCGTCGCCCAGCCTGCCTGATTTTTACAATGTGGCGATGGACGGAATAGAGATCGGCGAGGCGGGGGGGGGCAGCGGAACAGCGGCCCTGACCGGCCAGCGCGTCATCGTCGAGAACATCGCGATGCATCCCTACTGGGAACCGTACAAGGCTCTCGCGGCGAGCGCCGGATTAGGCGCCTGCTGGGCGCAGCCCATCCTTTCCGCAACCGGCCAGGTGCTCGGCACCTTTGCCATTTATTATCCTGAAGCGCGCACGCCGACGGAATCCGACCTTTACACAATCAAACAATCCGCCAGTCTGGCCAGCATCGCCATCGAGAGAAATCTTGCTGCCGAAAAGCTGCGCAACAGCGAGGCGCTCTACCGACTGCTAACGGAAGATGCGACTGACGTGGCCTGGAAGCTGGACCGCGATCTGGTGTTTACCTACATCAGCCCGACCGATGAACGATTGCGCGGCTACAAGGCCGAGGAGATAATCGGCCACCATGTGTTTGAAACGCTGACCGACGAGGGAATCGCCTACCTCACTGAAAGAATCCGGCAGCGGCGGGAGAGCGAACGGCACGGAATACAAACCGGCACCATAACCCTCGAGGTACAGCAACGCTGCAAGGATGGCCGGCTGATCTGGACCGAGATTCTGTCCACCCCGGAGCGTGACGAGAACGGCAGGATTACCGGCTACCACGGCGTCAGCCGGGACATCGGCGAACGCAAGCGCGCCGAAGAAGCCTTGCGCGAACAGAAAGACTTTTTTTACCTGATCGCCGAGAACATTGGTGACTTCATCGCCGTTCTTGACCTGGAGGGGCGTCGACTCTACAACAGCCCGTCGTACAAGAAATTTTTTGGCTCCCCCGATGACTTGTTTGGCAGCGATTCCTTCGCCGAAATTCATCCGGATGACCGGGAACGCGTCAAACAGGTCTTCAGGGAAACCGTGCACACCGGCGTCGGACGCCAGATCAGTTATCGCTTCCTGATGGCCGACGGCAGCATCCGCGAAATGGAATCGCGCGGCAACGCGATCCGGGATGGCGAAGGCCGGGTTGATCGTGTGGTCGTCGTGTCGCATGACGTCACCGAGCGCAAGCAGCTGGAAGAAAGACTGCGCCTGCAAAGCGACCTCAATCAGCGCTATCTCGACACGACACTGGCGCTGATGGTCGAGCTTGATGGCAATGGCAAGATAACGATGATTAACCACGCTCTTGAAAGACTCCTGGGCTACACCGAAGGCGAACTGCTTGGTCGTGACTGGTTTGCTGCCTGCATACCTGAGCCCGAGAGTACGGATGTCGTATTACCGGTATTTCGCCAGATAATGGCTGGTGAAATCAAACCATTTATTGAGTTTGAAAACAACATCCTGTGCCGGGATGGCCGCCAGCGCATGATTGCCTGGTACAACAGCTACCTGACAGACAGTGCCGGCCAAATCGTCGGCTCATTCAGTACGGGCGTAGACATCACCGAGCGCATCCAGTTGGCAGAACAGGTGCGCCAACTCGCCTTCCATGACCAGCTCACCCAACTGCCCAACCGGCGCCTGCTCGACGACCGCCTGAGCCAGGCCATGGCGGCCAGCAAGCGCAGTGCCTGCTTTGGCGCCGTGATGTTTCTCGATCTGGACAACTTCAAGCCGCTCAACGACGCCCACGGGCATGAAGTGGGCGACCTGCTGCTGATCGAGGTCGCGGATCGGCTGAGAAAATGCGTTCGCGAGCGCGATACGGTAGCGCGCTTCGGCGGCGATGAGTTCGTGGTGATGGTCAGCGAGCTGGTCGTGGATAAATCCGGCTCAATCGACCAGGCCAGTGTTATCGCCGAAAAAATCCGCGCCGCACTGGCCCGGAAATACCTGCTGAAGATCCGGCATGACGGAGCGGCGGAATTATCCGTCGAACATCACTGCACCGCGAGCATTGGCGTGACCTTGTTCATCGATCACCAAGCCAGCCAGAACGAAATCTTCAAGTGGGCCGATTCGGCAATGTATCAAGCCAAGGAGGCCGGCGGCAATTTGATCCGGTTTCATGAGGCGAAAGGCAGCGTAGCCGCAAAGACTGCGGTAGAAGACGATTGATTGCCCCCGTGCCTCTGAGCTTCGCCGGCCTTGTTTATCCTGGAAAATGCAGTTCGTCCACGAAAAACACCAAAAGCACGAAAAAAATCAAGGAAATATTAAGCTGAAGATCACCGCCCAAAGGGTGAATAGAGAAAACGCCTCAAGCTGTTGCTTTTGTTCGTGTCTTTCGTGATTTTCGTGGATGGACTGAGGTTTTTGGTTTATTGGAACCATACCCTGTTTGCATGGTCTGGTAGACGATTGGCAGGGCTTCAAGGAGGCGATGAGTCATTCCTGGTCTGGACATTCCAGGCCGAGGCAGGTAGCAGGTTATTATTGTCTTGCCGGCTCGACTCCCGAGTTTTGCATTGACATCAAGGTAACTGGTCAGCAAAATCGCCCACTCAGTCCGCCCCTTTTGATTCACACCGCTTCCGGAGGTTACAGAACATGACGTATTCGCGCATTCCCAGCATGACGCTTGCTATCGCTGCCGCTATTGCCATGATCGGCTGCAGCCAGAAGGAAGAACCCAAACCAGCCCCGGTTGTTGCTGCACCGGTAGCTGCCCCGGTACCGCCACCAAAGCCTGAACTGACCGTGCAAATCGGTCACGTCGCTCCGCTCACCGGCCCGCAGGCGCACCTGGGCAAGGACAACGAGAACGCCGCCAACATGGCGATCGACGAGCTGAATGCCAAAGCCATTGAAATCGGCGGCGCCAGGATCAAGTTCGTACTGGTTGCGGAAGACGACCAGGCCGATCCGAAACAGGGCACCATCGTGGCCCAGAAGCTGGTCGACGCCAAGGTCAATGGGGTCGTCGGCCACCTCAATTCCGGCACCACGATCCCCGCCTCGAAGATCTATTTCGATGCCGGCATCCCGCAGATTTCCGGCTCGGCGACCAATCCGAAATACACGCAACAGGGCTTCAGCACCGCCTTCCGCGTCATGGCCAACGACGTTCAGCAGGGCAAAGTGCTCGGCGAGTACGCGGCCAGCCAGATGGGCGGCAAGAAGATTGCCATCATCGACGACCGCACCGCCTATGGCCAGGGCCTGGCCGACGAGTTCGAAAAGGCGGTCATCGCGGCTGGCGGCAAGATTGTCGCGCGTGAGTTCACCAACGACAAGGCCACCGATTTTGCCGCCATCCTGACCAAGATCAAGTCGAAGAAAGCTGACGTCATCTTCTACGGCGGTATGGATGCCCAGGGCGGCCCGATGGTCAAGCAGATGAAATCGCTCGGCTTGAAGACACTTTTCCTGACCGGTGACGGCGGCTGCACGCCGGAACTCATCAAGCTCGCCGGTGCGGCCAGTGAAGGCCAGTACTGCTCGCTGCCGGGCGTTCCTCTCGACCAGATGCCGGGCGGCAAAGCCTTCGGCGATGCTTTCAACGCCAAATACGGGCAGATCCAGCTTTATGCCCCGTATGTCTACGATGCCGTGATGGTCATGGTCGATGCCATGAAGCGCGCCAATTCGGTTGAATCGGCCAAATTCCTGCCCGAAATCGGCAAGACCGACTACCAGGGCGTAACCGCCAAGATCCAGTTTGACGAAAAGGGCGACCTCAAGGGCGGTGCCATCTCGCTTTACCAGATCAAGGACGGCAAGTGGGAATACCGTGAAACCATCGGTGGCTCGCCTGTTGCAATGGCCAAGGAAGCCGTGAAAGACGCCGCTGTTGCGGTGAAGGATGCGGCTATCGCCACCGGTGAAGCAGCGAAAGACGTTGTCAAGGATGCGGTGAAGGATGCAGCCGATGCCACCAAGGCGGCAGCGGAAGCAACAAAGGCGGCGGTAGAGAAGAAGTAAGCGCCGCACGCAAATGAACAAACGGCACCTGCGGGTGCCGTTTGTTTGTCCTGGTTTTTATCGGCAATCCACCAACGGCCAGTCATGTTGTACCTGACGCCCTCACCGCGCTGCCGCGCACCCTCTCCCGCGGGAGAGGGCTGGGGTGAGGGC
>NZ_JBMOJE010000082.1:0-23943 GCF_049316945.1 Propionivibrio sp.
TCCCGACCAATGCGCGCCACATCCGCAACCTGCTGATGGGCTCGCAACTGGTGCAGGACCAGGTGACACACTTCTACCAGCTCACCTCCATGGACTGGTTGAACGTGGTCTCCGCCAGCCAGGCCAATGCGGCGGCCACCTCTGAACTGCAAAAGTGCCACTCGAAGTGGCCGAACAACACGCCAGCCTATTTCGAGTCGGTGCGGCAAAAACTTGCCGGGTTTATCGCCACCGGGCAACTCGGCCTGTTCAGCAACGGTTACTGGGACAACCCCGGTTACAAGCTGTCCCCCGAAATGAACCTGATGCTGTTCGCACACTGGCTCGAAGCGCTGGAATGGCAACGCAAGGTCCTGCGCATGCAAGCCATCTTCGGCGGTCGCAATCCCCACCCCAATTTCGCCATCGGCGGCGTCCCATGTTCATTCCATATGGCGCCTGACGCTGCCGGCATTCTCACGCCAACCCCCGGCAACACCGGGGTTGATCAAGCGGGACTCGATCTGGTTCAATCCTGCATCACCGACATGCGCAACTTTGTTTCTCAAGTTCTGCGCCCTGACGTTCTGGCCTTGGCGAGCCACTACAAGGACTGGTTTACCCGGGGCGAGGGGCTGGGTAATTTCCTTACTTACGGCGAATACCCGCAGGACGACAACGTCGATCTGGCGAAGAACCTGTTCGTTCCCCGCGGCGCCATCCTCAATCGCAACCTCTCCAGCATTCTCCCGGTCGATCTGCGCAACACCAGCGAGGTGCAGGAATTGATCCCGCATAGCTGGCTGGGCTACACCAAGGGCAAGAACGCCGGTCTGCATCCCTTCCAGGGCGAGACCACGCCAGACTACACCGGCCCCAAGTCGGCCTACAAGAAACTGGATGCCAGCAAGCCTTACTCGTGGATGAAGACGCCGCACTGGAAGGGACACCACATGGAAGTGGGTCCGCTGTCCCGGGTTCTCGTCATGTACGCCAAGGGAACCTCGTCCGTTCGTGTTCATGTTGACAAGGCATTGGACGACCTTAATCTGCCCTTCACGGCCATGTACTCGACCATGGGCCGCATCCTGGCCCAGTCCATTGACACACATGTCGTGGCCGATCAACTTCAGGTGTGGTTCAACCAGCTCACGGCCAACGTCGCCAGCGGTGATTTCCGCACCCACAATGCGGCAAAGTTTGACCCAAAAACCTGGCCAGCCAGTTGCAAGGGGGTTGGTTTCAGCGAAGCACCGCGCGGGGCACTGGGTCACTGGGTGAATATCAATGCCGGCAAGATTTCCAATTACCAGTGCATCGTTCCCACCACCTGGAATGCGGCGCCGCGAGACTCTGCCGGCAATGGCGGGCCTTATGAGATGGCCCTGCTGAACCATACCCTGGCGGTACCCAGCCAGCCACTGGAGTTGCTGCGCACCATTCACAGCTTCAATCCCTGCATGGCTTGCGCGGTGCATATCATGGACCCGCGGCAGGAAGAGACACTCAAAGTCACGGTTCGCGCCTGAGCCAACGGGCATGGCTTTGATAGTCACCCCAAACAATGAAAGCCCTGCCCGTTACCCTCACCCCCGACCCCTCTCCCGGAGGGCGAGGGGAGGTTCGAGAGTCGCTGGCGCGACTTTCACGTTAAACGCTCCATTGACCTAAGGAATCATCATGAACAAGATGTCGCCCCCTTTACGCTTCATATGGGCTCTGTGGTTTGCAGTGCTCTGTGCCGCAACCGGCAACGCCCTGGCCTTGCCGAACCGCGGCACTCAGATCGACAACTGGTGCGCCCAGCAGCTGATCCAGGCTGCGGCCCCGCAGCAAAGCCGTCCCTACCAGGCCGCTGGCTCTGCGTGCAGCGTTTGCCACACCTCCGGCAACCCGACGAAAACCGACATGAACACTCTGGGCACGGCCAGCAGCACCTGCACCGGAACGACTTGCGGAGCCACCGTTAATCCGTTCTGCGTCGCCAAGGCTCCAAGCAATGCCAGCATCACGGCGCCAGCAGCAGGTGCCAGCATTGCCCAAGGTCAATCCTTGACCTTCACCGCCGCGGCTGCCACCAACCCGGACGGTTTTCCGCTGACCTACAAATGGGTCTTTTCCAGCGGCCAAGCCAGTGCCGCCGGGCTGAGCGTAGCCGTCCCCATGAGCATATCCGGAGCGGTTACGGCCACCCTGCAGGTTCTCAACTCCGTTGGAATGCTCGCTACGGGCGTCTCACCGACGCGTGCCGTCACCGTCACCGCGACGGGCAACCAGGCCCCCAGCGCCAGCATTGGCTCTCCGGCGGCAAACACGACCGTCGCTCCGGGTGGCACAGTGAACTTCCAGGGGTCGGGCACCGATCCCGACAACAACACGCCGCTGACCTATAGCTGGAGTTTCACCGGAGGTAGTCTGGCTAGCTCGACAGCGCAGAATCCGGGGCTGGTGACCTACAGCAGCGCAGGTGTCTTCACCGCAAGCCTCACCGTCAAGGACAGTCTTGGTCTGGCCTCGGTAGCCACGACGCGAACCATTAACGTCTCGAAGGTGGCCAACCAGCGGCCAACCGCGACCATCGGCTCACCGGCGGCGAACTCGACCATCGTACCAGGTGGCACGGTGAGCTTCCAGGGCTCCGGCGCTGATCCCGACAACAATGTTCCGCTGACCTACAACTGGAGCTTCCCAGGCGGCAGCCCGGCCAGTTCCACGGCACAGAATCCGGGACTGGTGACCTACAATACCGCAGGCGCCTTCACGCCAAGCCTTACCGTGACCGACAGCCTGGGCCTGGCCTCACTGGCCGTCACCCGCACCGTTACCGTTGCGGCGGCCAGCCTGAAGCCGGTGGCGATCATCGGCACCCCGTGCATCAACGTCTCGGTGTTTCCGAGCGGGAAGGTTGGCTTTAAAGGATCAGGCACAGGCTCTACCAACCTTCCGCTGACCTATAGCTGGGGTTTCCCCGGCGGAAGCCCGTCAAGCTCCAAGATTCAAAATCCCGAAGCGGTGAGTTATGCCAGAGTGGGTGTCTTTACCGCCACGCTGACCATCACGGATCGCAAGGGAAGCAAATCACTGCCCGCGACAAGAGTGATCACCGTTGCCAGCCCCAACCAGGCACCGCCGGTAGTCGGTCAGTGTTCTGTAAGTAAAGGTGACGACGATGGTGAAAGTGATGACAAGAAAGCGAATACTGAAAGGAGTACCAAACATGAAAACTAGCCTGACTATTCTGGCTGCAGCGACAGCAATTTTCGCCACCTCCGGGGTTCTGGCCCAGCCGCCTCAATGGAAGCATGTCGGCACCCTCGGACAGCGGCATCTGGTGGTGGTGGATGCAGCTATCGCAGACAACGTGGAACAGCTCAAGAAGGCCGCTGCGGCGGTCTGCGATACCGCCAAGCCCTGCGTGGTGGCTTTCTGGACGGATGCTGCCGCAGTTCCAGTCGCCATGCCCATGACCGATACCGAGCAACAGGCCATGGTGGCGCAGTATCTCCGCAACCCGGCAAGCGGGAAAGAGGAACTGCTGCTGAAGTGCCCGCCGTTCAATTCGGGTGGCGCGAAGTGCCTGCGCTAACCCCTGCTCATCAGGATGAATGACATGGCAGATCTGGTACAGAACAATGAGAGCGACGAAAGCATTCTGGTCCTCGGCATTGGAAACATCCTGTTTGCTGACGAAGGCTTTGGTGTGCGCGCCGTACAGGCGCTGCACAGCCGCTGGAGTTTTCCCGACCGGGTCATCCTGATGGATGGAGGAACCCAGGGCTTCAACCTGCTTACCCATGTCCAGGCGGCCACGCGCATGATCGTGTTCGATGCCATCGACTACGGTCTGCCGCCTGGAACACTGAAGGTTCTGACAAATGACCAAGTGCCGCGATTCATGGGTTCCAAAAAACTGAGCCTGCATCAGACCGGCTTTCAGGATGTCCTGGGGGTCGCCGAGTTGACCGGTCACTTGCCGTCCGAGTTGATACTGATCGGTGTTCAGCCGGAGGAACTGGATGACTTTGGCGGAAGCATTCGTCCTGTCGTCAAGGCACAAATCCAGCCCGCACTGGAAATCGCTCTCGACTATCTGCTGCGCTGGGGCTGCCAGCCGAAAGCTCGGGATGGCGGACTCGAAACGGCCGCGTATCTGCTACCGGAAAGTCTCGACATGGAGGCTTACGAGTCAGGCGGTGCCTACGTTACCGGACGGGCACGGCGCGCCGTGCCCGTACAGGATGGGGCAATACCTCCCCCCATTCAGGCGTCCTGATTGCGATGTGCTTCGATATTCTCTTGTCACCCTGCTGGCGTGCGTCCTGGTCTGGCGACGGGTCAAAGCATTGACACAGGAGGCGTATTGAACAACACCAGCGGACTAAGGGCCATCCAGGTAGGTTCCGGTGATTGCACGGATGCCGCCGAACTCATCCGTGTGCGTGGCCTGGTACAGGGCGTTGGTTTTCGGCCCATGGTGTGGCGGTTAGCGCGGGCTTACGGCCTGCGCGGCTGGGTAGCCAATGATGGACAGGGCGTAACCATTCTCGCTTGTGGCTCCGTCGCTGCGCTGGCCGCTTTCGTCGAGGCCTTGCCGGATCAGGCGCCCCCGCTCGCACGTATCGAGGCAATCGAACGCGAATCGACCAGCAAGCGACCGGACGGCGACGATTTCCGCATCGTCGCCAGCCATGCCGGTAGCGTTCACACGAATGTCGTCCCGGACGCGGCAACCTGTCCGGACTGTCTCTCGGAAATATTCGATCCCGGTGCGCGGCGTTTTCGTTATCCGTTCACCAATTGCACCCACTGCGGCCCGCGCTTGTCCATCATCGAGGCCATCCCCTACGACCGTGCATCGACCACGATGCGAGCGTTTCCGCTTTGTGTCGCGTGTGCCAGCGAATACGCCGATCCCGGCGACCGCCGCTTCCATGCCCAGCCGGTCGCCTGCCAGGTTTGCGGCCCGCGCGCCTGGCTGGAACAAGCCGCGAGCGCCCCGCTCGACCTTGCGGCACTGAACGCACTGGATGATGTAGATGCCGCCTGCACGCTGATACAACGAGGCTATATCGTCGCCATCAAGGGACTGGGCGGGTTTCAACTGGCCTGTGATGCCTGCAATGACGTTGCGGTGGGTCGCTTGCGCGAACTCAAGCGGCGCGAAAGCAAACCCCTGGCCTTGATGGCCAGGGATCTCGATGTCGTGCGGCGTTACTGCGTTGTAAGTGTAGAGGAAGCGGCGTTGCTGCAAAATCCCGCCGCGCCCATCGTCATCCTGGACACAAATTTTCCGGCACGGGTCGCCGCATCGGTGGCGCCGGGTATGGCGAGCCTCGGTTTCATGCTGCCCAACACGCCACTGCACCATCTGATGATGCAGCGGATGGAACGTCCCATGGTCTTGACCAGCGGCAATCTCAGCGACGAACCACAATGTATTGAAAACGCTGACGCACGCACCCGGCTGGGCGGCATTGCCGACTATTTCCTGATGCATGATCGCGGCATTGCCCGCCGCGTCGATGATTCCGTCGTGCGAGTCATGGCCGGCGCGCCACGCCTGATGCGCCGGGCCCGTGGTTACGCTCCGGCACCAATCACCCTGCCGGATGGTTTCGCTTCTGCACCACCAGTGCTGGCCATGGGTGGCGAACTGAAGAACAGCTTCTGCCTCCTGCGCGAAGGCCAGGCCATCATGTCGCACCACATGGGCGATCTTGAAGACGCGCGCTGCCATGCAGATTACTTGCAGTCGGTGGAAAGCTATCTGCAACTCTTCGAACACGGCTCGGGAATCGTCGCGGTGGATCAGCATCCCGAATACCTGTCGCGCAAGTTGGGCCGGAAGATGGCCGAACGGCACGGCCTGTTCTATGCGGAAGTACAGCATCACCATGCCCACATTGCAGCCTGCCTGGCGGAAAACAGCATTCCCCTGGAGGCTGAACCGGTCATCGGTGTCGCCCTCGATGGTCTGGGCTATGGCGCGGACGGTTCGCTGTGGGGCGGTGAGTTTTTCCTCGCTGACTATCGCCAGTGCCAGCGACTCGGGACCTTCAAGCCGGTAGCGCTGCCCGGTGGCGAACAGGCGGTCTACGAGCCGTGGCGCAACACTTACGCGCAACTGATGGCAGCGATGGACTGGGCGAGTTTCACGACCAACTACAACGCTCTGGATCTGTATCGATTCCTCGATAAAAAACCCAGGGACTTGCTTGACGGAATGATTGGCAAGGGCGTCAACAGCCCGCTCGCCAGTTCCTGCGGGCGATTGTTTGACGCCGTCGCGGCGGCGGCTGGCGTCTGCCGCGAGCGGGTGAATTACGAGGGCCAGGCGGCGGTTGAATTCGAGGCGCTGGTCGAACGAAGCGACCTGCTCGACGAGGATGATGCGCCGGCATATCCATTCGCCATCTCACGCATCCCGGCGAGCGGATTGCCCTGCCTGGAGCCGCTGCCAATGTGGGGAAAACTTCTCGACGACCTGATTTTCGGCACATCGGTAGCACTGATTGCTGCACGGTTTCACAAGGGACTGGCCATGGGCATCGTACGCATGGTCGAAGAACTGAGCCGCAGCGAAAACGGCAAGGCGGTGAACACCGTCGCCTTGTCCGGCGGCGTGTTTCAGAACCGGATATTGCTGGAGCAAGTGGTGATGCGGCTCCAAAACTCCGGCTGCAGGGTACTCACACAGCGCCAGGTAGCGGCCAACGATGGCGGGCTGGCTCTGGGACAGGCAGTAGTTGCAGCGGCGAGATCGCTCGCCCTTTAGCTTGGAAGTCGCGCCAGCGACTCTCGAACCTCCCCTCGCCCTCTGGGAGAGGGGCCGGGGGTGAGGGAAACGGGCAGGGATTTCAATATTCGGGGGCTTTACAAAGCCATGCCCGTTAAACGAATCGATTGGAGAAAATCATGTGCTTGGGCATACCCGGACAAATCGTTGAAATCATCAGCGAAGACATGCATCTGGCGATGGTCGACGTGGGCGGCGTCAGGCGGGCGGTAAATATCGCCTTCATTGTCGATGACGAACATCCGGTCGCCGCCTGTTTGGGCGACTGGGTGCTGGTGCACGTGGGCTTTGCCATGATGCGCATCGATGAAAAGGAGGCCGCGACGACCATGGCGCTATTGCTCGAACTGGGCGAGATGCAAGCGGAGATCGACAGCATGCAGGCATCGGCGGCATGAGAGCTTCTGAAAACCCATCAAGAGCAGTCAGGCTGAAGGGGGGAAGCAATGGCTGCAAGCCGCACCAATTGGCGTTCTGCAACGTTGCATCTATGGAAGCCAATGAATTCGCCACTCTTCACGCACAATGGCTGTAGATCGCCAATCCATAGGGTATGCAGCCATGCACATTGATAATCACGAACGGCACACGAAAAGGGAGTTCTCATGAAATTCGTTGACGAGTTCCGCGATCCGGAAAAAGCGCAGACGCTGGCCCGGGAAATCCGCCGCCTGGTGGCCAGCATCGACCGGGCAAAGCAGCGGCCACTGCAGATCATGGAAGTATGCGGTGGTCACACCCATTCGATCTTCCGTTACGGCATTACGCAATTCCTTCCCGACGAAGTTGAATTTGTCCACGGCCCGGGTTGCCCGGTCTGCGTGCTGCCGATGGGCCGGGTGGACGACTGCGTGGCTCTGGCTGAGCTTCCTCACGTCATCTTCACCACCTTCGGCGATGCCATGCGCGTGCCAGGCTCGAAGAAAAGCCTGCTCAAGGCCAAGGCCGACGGTGCCGACGTGCGCATGGTCTATTCACCGCTTGATGCACTGAAACTGGCCAAAGACAATCCCGACCGCGAAGTGATCTTCTTCGGACTGGGTTTTGAGACGACCATGCCAAGCACGGCGATGACCGTGATGCAGGCGAAGAAGGAAGGCCTTGCCAACTTTTCGCTGTTCTGCAATCACATCACCATCATTCCGACCATCAAGGCCATCCTGGACTCGCCGGATCTGCATCTGGACGGATTCCTCGGCCCAGGTCACGTCAGCATGGTCATCGGCACCCGTCCCTACGAATTCATTGCCGAACAGTACGGCAAGCCGATTACCATTTCCGGGTTCGAGCCGCTGGACGTGCTGCATTCCCTGTGGATGGTCATCAAGCAGATCGCCGAGGGGCGCGCCGAAGTCGAAAACCAGTACGGACGCATCGTGCCCCGAAACGGCAACGAAAGAGCCCTGGCCGCCGTTCATGAAGTGTTTGAACCAAGAGAGTTTTTCGAGTGGCGCGGACTCGGTTCCATCGAGCACTCCGGCGTCCGAGTTCGCGAGGCTTACGCGGACTTTGACGCGGAACGCAAGTTCCCGGTACCCAATCTGAAAATCGCCGACCCCAAGGCCTGCCAATGCGGCGAGGTGTTGAAAGGCTTGATCAAGCCGCAGCAATGCAAAGTGTTCGGCACCACCTGCACGCCGGAGATGCCTTTGGGTTCGCTCATGGTTTCCACGGAAGGTGCCTGCGCCGCCTATTACAACTATGGGCGGATCGATACCACGGGTCTGAAACGAAATTCGCAACAGCGTGCAGCGACCCAACTCGCAGCGGAAAGTCTGGCATGAACGATAGAGCGACCCTTCCCCATCCCCACCCCAACCCTCCCCTTGAAGGGGATGGAGAAAACCCATCCCACCCCGTAGGGGCACGGCGCGCCGTGCCCTCCCTTGAAGGGGAGGGCATGCGGCGGCGTACGGGAAAAGTGCGTGACACCAGCATCAACCTGGCCCACGGCAGTGGCGGCAAGGCCATGCGCGATCTGATCGAAGACGTGTTTCTCGGCGCCTTCGACAATCCCGTGCTGGCAGCCATGGAAGACCAGGCCGTATTTCCCCTGGCGGAACTCGCGCAACACGGCGACCGGCTGGCCTTTACCACCGATACCTTCGTCGTCGATCCCCTGTTTTTCCCTGGGGGTGACATCGGCACGCTGGCTGTCGCCGGGACGGTCAACGATCTGGCCATGAGTGGAGCAAAACCACTCTTTCTCTCCTGTGGCGTGGTGCTCGAAGAAGGCCTGTCGGTGGATATCCTGCGCCGGGTCGTCGCCAGCATGAAACGAATGGCTGAACAGGCCGGCGTGACGATCGTCACCGGTGACACCAAAGTGGTCGAACGCGGAGCGGCCGACAAGATCTTCATCAATACTGCCGGCATCGGCATCGTGCCGCACGGCGTGGCAATCTCCGCAAAAAACGCCCGGCCTGGCGATGCGGTCATCGTCAATGGTTATCTGGGCGATCACGGCACGGCGATTCTCATTGCCCGCAACCAGCTTGGTGTGGAATGCGCGGTAGTGAGCGATTGCCAGCCACTCGGCAGTCTGGTGGCGGCGATGCTGGCCGCCTGTCCCGACATCCATTGCCTGCGCGATGCGACGCGGGGCGGCGTCGCCACGGTGCTGAACGAATTCGCTGAAAGCTCCAACGTGGCGATACGTATCCAGGAGTCGGCTTTGCCGCTACGCGAAGAGGTCAAGGGCACCTGTGAAATCCTCGGCCTCGATCCGCTGTATCTGGCGAACGAGGGCAAACTGGTGGCGATTGTGCCGCAAGCCCAGGCCGAGCGGGTACTGGCAGCGATGCGCGCGCATCCGGCAGGGACGCATGCGGCGATTATTGGCGAAGTAACGGAGGCGCCGGCCGGCGTCGTCGTAATGCATACCGGCTTCGGTGGTCAACGCATCGTCGACATGCTGGTCGGCGAACAGTTGCCGCGCATTTGCTAGCCGCACAGGGGTGATCCGAACATGCATGAACTAAGCATCGTCCAGAGCGTGGTGGAAATTTGCGCCGCACGGGCCGCCGAACAAGGTGCGAACTCGCGGGTTACGCACATCACGTTGGAAGTCGGCGCGCTTGCGGCGGTGATCCCCGATGCGTTGCGCTTCTGTTTTGAGGCCTGCACCAAAGAGACAATGCTTGACGGTGCCGAACTGGAAATCATCGAAATACCGGGGCGAGCCCGCTGCCTTGATTGCGCAGGTGAAGTGAGCGTGACCCGGCTTTTTGGAACCTGTGAATGCGGCAGTGCAAAGCTCATTCTGATCGCCGGTGAGGAACTCAAAATCAAACAAATGGAGGTAGAGGAATGTGCGTAACCTGTGGATGCTCTGACGGTGAAGGGGTGACGATCACTGACCCGGCAACGGGTGAACAGCAAATGCTGACCAAGGCGGCACATGGCCATGTCCATGCGCCGGGCGAATCACATGATCACACCCACGAATCAGGAAATCATCGTGCCGTCAGTTCCAGTGCGCTGATGTACCGGCCGCTTGGGGATGCTCCCCTTCGAGCAAGGGCACGGCGCGCCGTGCCCCTACGGGGTGGGGATGAGGCAGTGGATCGGGCAGCGGATGAGGCAGGGGCAGCCCCCTCCCCTTCAAGGGGAGGGTTGGGCAGGGAATCGGGCAGTGGTTCGGGCGACCCCCTCGCTCACCCGCATGAGCATCATCACCGGCATGAAGACAGTGCTGAAGCGGTGTTGCACGCACGTGCGCACGGACGGACCGTGGCGCTGGAACAAGATATCCTGGCCAAGAACCAGCACCTTGCCGAGCACAACCGCGACTGGTTCGCCGAATGCGGGATTCTGGCGCTCAACCTGGTGAGTTCGCCCGGTTCAGGAAAAACCACCCTGCTTGAACGAACGATTCGCGATCTCCATGAACAGTTGCCAATCCATGTCATCGAGGGGGATCAGGCGACGGCCAACGATGCCGAACGTATCCGCGCGACCGGCTGCAAGGTGATTCAGATCAATACCGGAACCGGCTGTCACCTGGACGCCGATATGCTGGCGCGCGGCCTCTGGCAGTTGAATCCGCCGCCCCGTTCGGTGCTGATGATCGAAAACGTTGGCAACCTGGTCTGCCCTGCCCTGTTCGATCTTGGCGAGCAGGCCAAGGTGGTGATTCTTTCGGTGACCGAAGGCGAGGACAAACCGCTCAAGTATCCGCACATGTTCAAGGCCAGCAGCGTGATGCTGCTCAACAAGATTGATCTCTTGCCGCATCTCCGCTTCGATGCTGAGCGTTGTATCGATTACGCCCGGCAGGTCAACCCCGCTATCAAAGTGTTTCGCGTATCGGCCGAAACCGGCGAGGGCATGGATGACTGGTATGCTTGGCTACGCGGCGAAATCGCAAGTCGGCAAGGGCCGGGGACGGCACCGTGATTGCGCTTCCGGTCCTGACAGGTTTTACGGTCGGTTTCCGTTGTGCAACCGGAATCTTCATTTTCTACCGGGTTGGGTTCGTAGAAGACTTATTGAGCAATATCAATGTATTAATTGGTGGTCAAGAACATGACGATTCAGATGTCAATCAAGGTCGGGCGCTTCTCGCATGGTTTTACGCTACTTGAACTCCTGGTGGTGATGGTAATCATCGGTTTACTGGTGGGTTACGTCGGCCCCATGTATTTCAAACAGATTGGCAAGTCCGAAATCAAGACGGCCCTTGCCCAGATTGATTCTTTTGGTAAGGCACTCGACCAATATCGTCTGGATACCGGGCATTTTCCAACGACCGAAGAAGGTTTGACTGCCCTCATCGAAAAACCGTCCAACGAAAAAAAGTGGGATGGTCCTTACCTGAAAAAAAAGGTACCACCCGATCCATGGGGCAATCCTTACCTGTACAAGCGGCCTGGAGACCATGGTGATTACGATATTGTCTCCTATGGCAAGGACGGCGCGACTGGCGGCACCGGCGAAGATGCCGATATCGGCAACTGGGAATAGCCACGTCCTGATGCGAAAATCAATGATCCCCATCCCCACCCTGTACGGGCACGGCGCGCCGTGCCCGTACTTGAAGGGAGGCGAATGCGCTTTGAGCTGCGCGTAATCCGGCCTGATACCCGCGCGACGACTCTGCTGCTGGATGCGGCCTGCGCAGACGATGCGGCCGATCAAGCACGTCAGCAAGGTTATTCAATCCTTAAAATAAAGGTCACGCGCACGCTTGCCAACATGGCGAGCAGCGACGCACGCTCCTTTCCTTTGGGACTGTTCAGCCAGGAACTTCTGATGTTGCTCGAAGCCGGCCTTTCGATCGTCGACTCGATCGAAACCCTCAAGGAAAAGGAAAGCAATGCTCAGCGCCAGCATCTATTGGCGCAACTGGTGGCCTGTCTCTACGAGGGGCAATCGCTGTCCCAGGCACTGCAACACTTTCCCGCTGTTTTCCCGCCGCTTTACATTGCCACCGTGCGCGCCAGCGAAAAGACCGGGGATCTGCCCGAGGCACTGGGCCGCTATGTGGCCTATCAATCTCAACTCGATGTAGTACGGAAAAAAGTCATCAGCGCCGCCATCTACCCCATGCTGCTGGTCACCGTCGGCAGCCTCGTCATTCTTTTTTTGTTGAGTTATGTCGTTCCCCGCTTCTCGCGCCTTTTTGAAGACCTCGGCGGGAATGTTCCATTCAGCTCTCGTCTGCTGATCAACTGGGGAAATCTGGTTCACGATCACGGCTGGGCGCTGTTTATCGGTATCGTGGGTGTATTGGCGGGCACAATTTTCTGGCTGATGCAGGCAGGAACGCGTCGCTGGATTTTTGATCGCCTGACGGCGCTTCCGGCCATCGGCGAACGCATGCGCATGTACCAGTTGGCGAGGTTCTATCGCACGGTCGGCATGCTCTTGCGCGGCGGCATGTCGATCATGCCTTCGCTGCAGATGACGGCGGATCTCTTGCAAGGCCCCTTGCGCGATCGCTTGTCAGCGTCAGCCAATCAAATTCGCGAGGGCATGCAAATTTCTTCCGCCATGGAGTCTTTTGGTTTGACCACACCGGTTTCGTTGCGCATGCTGCGTGTCGGCGAACGTACCGGGCGTATGGGCGAGATGATGGAGCGCATCGCCACCTATTACGACAGTGAGATTGCACGCTGGGTAGACTGGTTTGTGCGCTTGTTTGAACCGCTGTTGATGGCCTTCATCGGCATCGTCATTGGCGCCATTGTGGTGATGATGTATTTCCCGATCTTCGAGTTGGCCGGGAGCATCCAGTGACCGCCGCCATTGATTGCGCGGTGTTCTCCACTGAGACCCTTGCCGCCACCCCTTTTCTGGCCAGAGAACTGGCGCAGGCGAGAGCCCTGGCCGCCTCGACGGAACGGCCGCTGATCGAGGTGCTGGAAGAGCAGTCCGGTCAGGGCCAGGAGAATTTTCTTGTTCGACTTGGACTGACATTTCGCCGAGCCGTCCTGTCGATGGCGAAATTACGGGAAATGCAGGCGGCTTTCGACGTCGTTCCGTTCAAGGAGACGATGACGCGCAACTGTTTGCTGCTGCGTGATAACGACGGGCAACTGGTTCTGGTTATCGCTGATCCCTTCAATACGGGAATTCTGTCCTGGGCCGAATCACGAATCAGCAGCCATTTTTCTGTTGTCATTGCCAGTCGCGCGGATATCCTGGCTTGGCAATCCGGGCATGAGGATAGCTTGCGGGCATTCGATACGGTTCTTCCGGAAACAGGAGCAACTCGCACCGCCGGCGAAACCGTCGAACAACTCAGTTTTCGCGGAATCAGTGAAGATAGCAGTCGTGTCGTGCGTCTGGTCAATTCGACCATTTACGATGCCTTGCGTGCCGATGCCAGCGATATTCACCTGGAGTCCGACCCCACTGGCATGGTCATCAAGTACCGTGTCGACGGGGTGTTGAGTGTGGTGGGTTCGGTTCCTTCCGTGGAGTTGGCCGAACAGACCATATCCCGTATCAAGGTCATGTCCGAGCTCGACATCGCCGAGCGACGCGTACCCCAGGACGGGCGTTTCCGCGTCAGCATCGGTGGCCGTGAAGTCGATCTGCGGGTATCGATCATGCCCAGCATCCACGGCGAAGACGCGGTGCTGCGCATCCTTGACAAACAATCGCTGACCGACCAGATGAAGGGGCTGCAACTGACCAGCCTCGGTTTCGATGAAAAAATTGCGGCCGTCTTGCGCAAGCTGGCCAGCGAACCTTACGGCATGCTGCTGGTTACCGGCCCGACCGGGAGCGGCAAGACGACAACGCTGTACGCGGCCATCTCCGAAATCAATCATGGCAGCGAAAAGATCGTCACCATTGAAGATCCTGTCGAGTATCAGCTTCCCGGCGTGCTGCAGATTCCTGTCAATGAAAAAAAGGGACTGACCTTTGCCCGTGGCCTGCGCTCCATCCTGCGCCATGACCCGGACAAGATCATGGTCGGCGAAATCCGTGACGCTGAAACTGCGCAGATCGCCATTCAGTCGGCGCTGACCGGCCACCTGGTATTCACAACAGTGCACGCCAACAATGTTTTCGATGTGCTTGGCCGCTTCATGCACATGGGCGTTGACCCCTACAGTTTCGTCTCAGCGCTCAATGGGGTATTGGCGCAGCGATTGTTGCGTGTCAATTGCCCGCAATGTGTCGCCGATAATGTGCCGGATGACACACTGCTGGCCGATTCCGGGTTAAGCCGGGAAGAAGTTGCCGGCTTCCGCTTCCGTGCCGGACTGGGTTGCGGGCATTGCCGTGGGAGTGGCTACAAAGGGCGCAAGGCAATTGCGGAAGTGCTCCACCTGAATGACAAAATCCGTGAATTGATCGTGGCGCGCGCGCCGATTCGCCAGATCAAGGAAGCCGCGCGGGAAAACGGCACGCATTTTCTGCGGGAATCCGCACTCGACCTGGTTCGTCTGGGCGAAACCACATTGACGGAAATCAATCGTGTCACTTTTGTCGCCTGAATCACTTTCCGTCTTCGTCTCCCCCGCGCAACTCGTGGCGGTGCGCTGGCGCGGTTTTCGCCCGCAAATGGCCGAGAAACGCATTGTTGCCGTCACCCCACTGCCAGGCACCGCCTGGGCGGGAGCCGCGCGATCCTTTGCTGAACTGCTTCCTGAATTTTCATCTTGCCGGCGGGTGCGGGTGATACTTTCCAGCCATTTCACGCCGTACCAGTTGCTGCCATGGCGCGACGACCTGAATGATCGCGAAGAAGAACTCACGGTCGCCCGTCTGGCCTTTACCGAAACCTATGGTGAAGCGGCCGCTAAATGGCAAGTACGCCTGAGTGACGAAGCGCCGGATGTTCCAAGAGTGGCTGCCGCCGTAGATTCAGACTTGCTGGCCGCTCTGGAGCAAAGCGCAAGCGCAAACAAGGCTCGGTTGATTTCAATTGAACCGTATTTTTCAGCGGCCGTGAATCACTGGCGCAAGCGCTTCAATCGAGCTTGTTCAAGCTGGGTTATTTTGCATGAAGAAGGCCGGATATGCATTGGATTGATCGAGTACGGCCAGTGGCGATGGCTACGCAGCGTGCGTGTCGGCGCCGACTGGCTGGAATCTTTACCGGATTTGCTGGATGAAGAATTGATGCTGGCCGGGGTCGAAAATGCGTCGACAGAGGCGCTGGTCTTTTCTCCGGGGATGCCCGACTTGCCGATGAATACCGATACACCGTGGTCCTTCCGCAGCCTGAGCCTGGATGTACGCCGTACGGGCACGGCGCACCGTACGGGCACGGCACGCCGTACGGGCACGGCGCGCCGTGCCCCTACTTGGGTTGGATAGTCGACATGCAGCGCATTGATCTGAATTTCGCCACCAAACACCAGCCGGCCGGAGTAGCCGCATGGCTGCTGCTGCTTCTAGGCATCGCTGCACTGGCCGCCGTGATCGCCTGGGATCGTCTGTATTGGCAACCGCTCGTTGCGTCAGGGGAGAAGCAGTTACGCGCATCGCAATCAGCCCTGCAGGCACTTCAACCAGCGGCACTGAAAATTGACGATTCGCAACTGGCCGCCGAGTGGGGCCGGGCCATTGCTGTTGCCGGGGAACTGAATCTACCATGGGAAAAGCTGTTTTCAACTTTCGAAGCCGAAGCAGAAAGACCCGTAGCGATCCTCACGCTGGAACCGGATGCTGGCAAACGCGAACTGGTGCTGACGGCGGAGGCCAGGAATTTTGAAGCAATGCTTGCTTACTATCGAATGCTCAAGCAAAAGGAAAACCTGTCTGCCGTGGTGCTGCATGCCCACCAGGTCAATCAGAAAGATAGCGAGAAACCGATACGTTTCCGCATTACGGCGAAGTGGGCGGTCAATTCATGAACGCCAGCATGGTTCATCGCCAGTTGACCTATCGTCTGAGGCGTCTTGGGTGGCAGGGAATCTCCGGCCTTTTTCTGACGCTTGCTGCGCTTGCTTACGCAATCACTATTCTTTTGCCGGCCAGCGCGCGCACCGACCAACTCGACAAACAGATTACCCAGGCCAGCGCCAGGCTGAAGCAGGGCGAACTAGAGTCGGTGACGCACAAGCCGACGACACCTGGTGAGCAACTTCTGGCTTTTTACGAGGAGTTTCCCCAAGGCGCTTCGGTACCCGACTGGCTGGGGAAAATATATGCCATTGCCGAAGAACTACAGTTGTCACTGGATGCCGGAGAATATTCCTTGACCCGTGCCGATTCCGGCCGGCTGGACAAGTTCAGAATTGCCTTTCCAGTCAAGGGAACTTATCCGCAACTACGCAAGTTCATCAGCGCCTCGCTGTCGACCGCTCCGGCACTGGCCCTGGATGGCATTTACCTGAAGCGCGACAATGTGGGCGAAGGCACTGTCGAGGCACGAATCGTGTTCCTGCTGTATCTGGAGAAGGGGGCATGAGGCCGGGGATCAAACGCACTTTTCTTGTTTTGAGTGTCGTCGGCCTGCTCGCTCTGGTCTGGTTCGCGCCAAGCGATGAAGATGGAATCTCGGCTCCTGCCGTGGATAAGTCGAAGCGCAGCCGCAAGGCAACTGCTGCTGTCGCCCCATCCCCAACCCGTACGGGCACGGCGCGCCGTGCCCGTACCAGCGCATTGGCAAATGTCAAAGCCGGGCAACTGGCAAATCAGGAACGTACTCCTCTGGCAGAGAACATTCCTGATTTATTCGCCGGGATATCGTGGTACGTTCCCCCTCCTCCACCGCCGCCCGAACCGCCGCCCCCGCCGACAGCCCCGCCGCTGCCCTTTGTTTTCCTCGGGCAGTACATTGAAGATGACACTCAATTGATTCTTCTGACCAGGGGAGACCGCATGCTCAGGGTATCCGTCGGCGAAGTCATCGACAGAACTTATAAAGTAGCCCGCCTGGAAGGTGGGCAACTGACATTCATATATCTTCCACTCAAAGTTGAACAATCGCTAAACACAGGAATACCTCAGTGAAGCCAGCTCATAAAATCAAAATATTCACTTCTACCCGTTTGATTGGACCGGGAGAACGGTTTATCAAGCAGATGTTGATCCTGTTTGCCATCACTTTGCTCACGGGTTGTGCAACCGAGACGACACGCCGGGAGAGCATATCGTTAATCATGGACGGTCGCTACGAAGAAGGCTTGGCCAGACTTGAGCAAGCGGCACAGGCCGATCCGAAAAATATCGAATTGCGGAGTGACTATCTGCGCCAGCGTGAACAGGTGGTAAATCGCCTGCTCAATTCTGCTCGGAGCGAACTGGCCAACGAGCGCTATGAGGGGGCTGAGGTGTCTTATCGCCGGGTGCTAGCCATTGAACCAACTAATCAGGCGGCAAAAAACGGTTTGCTTGATTCGGTTGCCGATCAACGCCACGCAAAATGGTTGTCGGATGCGCAGTCCATGGCGAAAATTGGCGACGTTGCAGGAGCCAAGTCAGCCATCGCTCTTATTCTTGTGGAACGGCCTACGCATGTAAAAGCCAACCAGATGCGTTACCAGTTGGAAGAGCTAACCTTGAGGGAGAACCTTTCCGGCCCGAGGCTTAACATCAAGGGCCGCAAGCCCGTTACCTTGCAGTTCCGCGAAGCCAATCTGAAAATGGTACTGGAAGCCATTTCGATGACAACCGGCGTCAATATCATGATTGACAAGGATGTTCGAAATGACATCAAGGTCTCGATTTTCGTCAAGGATACCCCGGTCGAAGAAACCCTCGACCTGATCCTCTTGCAGAACCAACTCGACAAACGCATCCTCGGCGAAAACTCCGTTCTGGTCTATCCCCTGACATCCGCAAAGACGAAGGAATATCAGGAACTCAAGGTGCGCCGCTTCGCGCTGGTCAATGCCGACCCGAAGCAGGTTCAGACCATGATCAAGACCATTCTGAAGACCAAGGATATTTACGTCGACGAACGAAGTAATGCGGTGGTGATTCGCGATACGGCGGAGGCCATTCGGTTGGCAGAAAAACTGGTTGCGGCAAGCGATCAGCCGGAACCGGAAGTGATGCTCGAAGTAGAGTTGCTCGACGTAGATCGAGCCCGCGCGCTTGACCTTGGTATTGATTGGCCAACGTCGGCGACCGCAACCTGGCCAGTTGCCGGGAATCCGCAGACATTGGCAGACTTTAGAAACAGAAATTCATCCACGATTGGCTTGTCGTCTCTTTCGGTGACGGCAAAGGCAAAAGGGACCGATTCCGATACCAAAACATTGGCCACCCCACGCATCCGGGTGCGAAACAAGGAAAAAGCCAAGATCATGATTGGTGATCGTACGCCGGTCATCTCCAGCGCTGCCGTGCCAGGCTCGGGGGTAACAAGCAATCCTGTATTCAACACGAACATTCAATATCTTGATACCGGAGTCAAGCTTGAAGTCGAACCGACGATCTATCTTGATGGCAGTGTTGCCATCAAAGTAAATCTGGAGGTCAGCACCCTCGGAGAAGCAGTGCGGGTAGAGGGTTCTATAGCGTATAAAACAAAGACCAACAATGCCACGACCACATTGCGCCTTAAGGACGGGGAGACACAGGTTCTGGGCGGACTGATCCAGGGTTTCGACAGCCATGGGCAAGCCAACAAGATACCCGGGTTGGGCGATATTCCGTTCTTTGGCCGTCTGTTTGGTATCGGCCACGACGAATGGAACAACAGGGAACTGGTGCTGGTGATTACACCGCACATCATTCGCAACAATCAGGTGAGCGAAGCGGATTTGCTGGAGCTTTGGTCCGGTACGGAGAGCAACATCAAGTATTCCGCGCCTGACCTGAAGGTGGCTGCCGCGACGGGTATACTCAATCAGGGAGGGTCGAGCCTTGCTTCAGGTGCGCCGATCCAGCGGAATCCATCGATAGCATTCCGTGCTCCCACAACACAGTTGGCTTCAGCCGCTTCAGTTGCAACTGTTGTGCCATCGTCATCTCTGGCCGTAATCCTGTCAGGGCCTGCGCAGGCCAAAGTGGGTGACAAGATAAATATCGGAGTGAACGCCCAGGGTGGCGCTGCGCTCAATACCCTTGCTTTTGCTTTATCGTACGACAGCGAAGCCTTGAAACCGGTGGCTATCAACGAAGGAAATCTGATGCGCCGTACCGGCATCAACTCCACCTTTGATGGAAAAATTGATGAAGCGACGGGATCAATTAGTGTTGATCTTACGGCTGAAGGTGGTGCACTGGGCACCGGAACCGGTAGCGTTGCCAGCATGCAGTTCGAGGTGATCGGGAAGCAGGGACGACCTGCGTTGATCAAATTTTCCAGTGTCACGGCAACGGGTGCCAACGGAGAGAGCGTACCGCTGGCAACTCCGCAACCGCTTTCAATCGAGATTCAGCCCATCCCATGACGTTGTTCAGCCACCGTCGAAATCTTCGCGGCTTTACGCTGATCGAGTTGGTCATTACGGTGGCCATCGTCGGCCTGCTCGCGTCGGTCGTGGTTCCAATGGCGGAAGTTGCCATCCAGCGCAGCAAGGAGCGCGAGTTCCGCGATGCATTGCAGCAGATACGCACGGCGCTTGATGCCTACAAACAGGCGTCCGAAGACGGACAGATCATGGCGGATGCGCAGAAGTCAGGTTATCCGCCAAACTTGCAGGCGCTGGTCCAGGGGGTTGACGATGCAAGAAGCGCTAAACAAGAGCAGAAAAGGTATTTCCTGAGACGCATCCCGCGCGATCCGTTTTTCGAGGATGCCACTCAACCCCCTGAAGCAACCTGGGGCAAGCGGAGTTACTCAAGCCCGCCCGATGCGCCGAGCGAAGGAAGCGATGTATTTGACGTCTATTCTTTATCAACGGGTGCCGGCTTGAATGGCATCCCGTATCGGCAATGGTAATCGGAATGGTAAATCATTCACTCGCACTCAATGATCATCGGGGGTTCACCCTGATTGAACTGATTGTCGTGCTGGCCATCGTTGCATTGCTGCTATCCATTGCGACACCGCACTATTTCCATCGTATCGACAAGTCCAGGGAGACGATACTTCGGGCCAATCTGGCCACGGCGCGAGACGTACTCGACAAATTCTATAGTGATACAGGCAAGTACCCTGACCAGTTGGATACGCTGGTCGAAAAGAAGTATTTGCGCACTTTGCCGTACGATCCGCTGACTGAAAGCTCGCTGACCTGGATCGTCGTTCCTCCCGATAATCCAGAGAAGGGTGGCGTCTTTGACATCCACAGTGCTGCCGAGGGAAATTCATCCGAAGGAACACCCTACAGTGAATGGTAGGCAGTCAGGGTTCACTTATATCGGTGTGCTGATCGGAGTAGCCATCATGGGCGCAATGCTGGCAGCGCTTTTGACGGTATGGCACACCATGGAGCAGCGCGAACGTGAAAAAGATCTGTTGTTTATCGGCAATCAGTTTCGAGTCGCCCTGAATCACTATTATCAAAACAACCAGCACTACCCAGCGCGCCTCGAAAATCTCGTACAGGACGATGACAAGGTTGCTGTCAGGCGGTATCTTCGAAAGATTTTTTTCGATCCGATGACCCGCCAGACTGACTGGGGAACAGTGAAGTTGCAGGATGGACAAATCGTCGGTGTCTATAGTCTTTCCGAGGCAGAGCCTCTGAAGAAAAAGGGATTCCGGATGCGGGATATAATTTTCGAAGGCAAGAACAAGTATTCCGAGTGGTTGTTCATGGCTGAGGGGCAATTGTCCGCCAGCAGCGTGATTCCTGACAATTCCCCGCCGGCTATATAGAACTCCACGAGGGAATTCTTAGGCGTTTTGAGCTGCAAGGCTTCGTGATTCACCAACACTTGATGGTGAACTCAATGCCGGCACCTTCGATTTCCTATGCGATAGCCAATAAGTTCCCGGCAACGAAGACTGCCGTTTCCCCTGCAAGGTCGTAGAATCAGCGCTATTCGTTTTCCGGAAAAAAACCATGCTTGAGAATATCAATCACCTGGCCCTGATCGGCAGCCTGATGCAGCAGATGTGCGTCTATCTGGTGATTGCTTATCTCCTGAGCAAGACCCCGATGTTCGCGCCGCTCATGCAGGTCACCGTCCGCCTGCCGGACAAATTGGTCTGCTATCTTGTTTTTTCCGCCTTTTGCATCATGGGAACCTACCTTGGCTTCCAGATTGAAGGGGCGATTGCCAATACCCGCGCCATCGGGGCCGTGCTCGGCGGCATTCTCGGCGGACCGGTTGTCGGCTTCGCCGTCGGCCTGACGGGCGGGATGCATCGCTACTCGCTCGGCGGCTTTACCGATGCTGCCTGTGCCGTGTCCACCACGATCGAAGGCCTTATCGGCGGCTGTGTGCACCTTTATCTCTTGCGTCGCCATCAAGCCGACCGACTGCTCAATCCGATGCTGGCGCTGGGTACAACGCTCTTTGCTGAAGTGGCTCAGATGATCATCATTCTGCTGATGGCCAGACCCTTCGATCATGCTGCACGTCTGGTCGCCCATATCGCTTTGCCGATGACCCTGACCAACGCCTTCGGTGCCGCCCTCTTCATGCGCCTGATTCTGGATCGCCGGGAAACCATGGAAAAGTATTCGATCGCCTTTTCCGCCAAAGCACTGCGCATCGCCGAACGTTCGGTCGGCGTATTGATGCAGGGCTTCAACGAGCATAACTGCACGCGCATGGCGACTATCATCCAGGAAGAAACCGGCGTCGGCGCGGTGGCCATTACCGATTGTGAAAAATTGCTTGGGTTTGTCGGGGTGGGAGCTGATCACCACCTGCCGGGTGCGCCGATTGCTTCGCCGCACACCTTTAAAGCCATCGCCAACAATGAAGTCGTTTATGCCGATGGCGCCACCATTCCTTATTCCTGTTCGGTATCTAAAGACTGCAAGTTGGGCTCCTCCCTGGTCATCCCGTTACGCGGCGAAGGAAACCGGGTATTCGGAACGATCAAGCTTTATGAGCCGAAAAGTAAATTCTTCTCCACGCTCAACCGCACCCTTGGCGAAGGCATCGCCCGCCTGCTATCCAATCAGGTTCTGGCTGGCAAAATCGAGGAGCAGAAGCGGCTGCTGGCGCAATCGGAAATCAAACTCTTGCAGGCCCAGATCAACCCACATTTCCTGTTCAACGCACTGAACACCTTGGCGGCGATCATTCGACGCGATCCGGAAGCAGCCCGGCAGATCGTGCAGTACCTGTCCACATTCTTCCGCAAGAGCCTCAAGCGGGTCAGCGATGAGGCCACGCTCAAGGATGAAATCGAACATGTAGATGCCTATCTGCAAATTGAATTGGCGCGCTTTGCCGGCCGGCTTGATGTAGAGTTTACTGTTTCTGACGATTTGCTGCATCTGCGCCTGCCCACTTTTTCCTTGCAGCCAATTGTCGAAAATGCCATCAAGTACGGCATTTCGCAGATGATTGAACCGGGCAAGATAAGCATCAGCGCGCAACGCAAGGATGGCTTGCTCACTATCGTTGTCGAAGACAGCGCCGGTTTGTATCAACCGATGCCCGATAGCGACGGCCTGGGCATGAACCTGGTTGATCGGCGCATCAAGTTACGCTACGGCGCCACCTACGGTATCGACGTAACCTGCCAACCCGAGTGCTGGACGAGGGTAGCCATCCGTCTGCCAGTCCAAGAAGAGCTTGTTCCATGTTGACTGCTCTGATCATTGATGACGAAGCCCCCTCGCGTGAGGAACTCAAGGCGCTGCTGGCCGAAGCGCCCGACGTGGAGGTGGTGGGGGAATGCGCCAATGCCATCGAAGGGCTTTCCGCTATCCACCGCCTGCGCCCGGATGTGGTGTTTCTGGACATCCAGATGCCGCGTGTGAGCGGGCTGGAAATGGTCGGCATGATCGAGCCTTCGGCCCTGCCGCATATCGTGTTTGTTACCGCCTACGACGAGCATGCCTTGAAGGCGTTTGAGGAACACGCTGCTGACTATCTGCTGAAACCCATCGACCCCAAGCGCCTGGCCAAGACACTCGACTGGCTGCGCTCCGGGGCACGACCATCGGCCAAGGCTTTTCCGGGATCGACCGACAGCTTGCGCCAGATCCCCTGCATCGGGCGTAACCGCATATTCCTGCTCGGACTCGACGAAGTCGAGTTCGTGCATACCGATGTTTGCGGCGTGCAGGTTGTTGCCACCAACAAGCTGGGCATCACCGAACTGACCCTGAAAATCCTGCAGGAGCGGACACCGCTCATGCGCTGCCATCGGCAATACCTGATCAATATCGACCACATTGCCGAGATCGAGTTGCTGGAGAATGGCGCCGCCGATATCGTCACCCACAGCGGCAAACGTGTGCCGGTCAGCCGCCGGCATCTGCGCGAGATAAAAAGACAAACTGCTTATTGCCTGAGAGTTTGTGAAAATATCAAGAACCCATGGTGACTGACGGCCACGTCCGGCTGTATCCGACCTGATGACCTGATGTTTCCCATTGGTTTGTGCTAAGTGTCAGGTTTGAGTCCAAGGCATTCACTGATGAGTATCAATTATGATCAATATGAATTTATATCTGATACTAATAGTGTCAGAGGCTGTGAAAAAATTCTTCAACACCCACCGCAGAGGCGCAAAGGTTCCGCAGAGAAAACCTTTAAAAACAATGGGGTTCCTCTGCGCTTCCTCTGCGCCTTTGCGCCTCTGCGGTTGATTCTTTATATTTTCACAACCTCTCAGGTGAAAACTATAGGTCGCAATTGCTGATCCTGCCCGCGAATGAACACAATGGGATAGT
>NZ_JBMOJE010000083.1:0-23647 GCF_049316945.1 Propionivibrio sp.
TGTTCGCGCTGACTTTGTGGACATCACAATATCCTAGAGGTCAGGTCGTCTGAGGTTGCAGATCGATCGCTCAGCAAAGCCAAACAAACCACATCAAAATCCGACAAAATGCGCATCGACATCGAATGCTTTGTGGCCGCAACCAGACAATGCGGAGCAAAAATATGTCATCGGGGTTTGCCGAGGTGTTCATGCGTCAATGCTGATTACAGCGCTGCCTTCGGGAATGGAAACTGGTATCCTGATCGGCTGCCAATCCGGCGTGGCAAACGAATTCAGTCATTGGGTTCAACGCTGGTTTGCCTGAGAAACTGTCAAAATATCAAGAGTCCACCGCAAAGAGGCAAAGAAAGCGCAAAGTAACCCCATTGTTTGCAAAGGTTTTCTTTGCGAAACCTTTGCTCCTTTGCGCCTCTGCGGTAGGTGTTCAGGTATTTTTTCACAACCGCTGAATCCATTCACAAATCCTTCCCTGCCCAATCGATGAATCCTGTCCTTGCCCCTGAGCCGCTTATTTTTGTCGATCTGGAAACTTCAGGCGCAAATTTTGCCAATGATCGCATCATCGAAATCGGCTTCGTCGAGGTCGATGAAAATGGTGTTCGCGAGTGGAGTTCTCTGGTCAATCCGGAAAGGCCGGTTTCAGAGTTCATCACCGGGCTGACCGGAATCAATACGGCGATGGTTTCAACCGCCCCGGTCTTCGAGCAGTTGGCGCCGGTCGTTCTTGAAAAGCTGCGCGGACGCCTGTTTATCGCCCACAACGCCCGTTTTGACTACACTTTCCTCAAGCGCGAATTCAAACGTATCGGCATCGATTTTCGTGCGCCGAACCTGTGCACCGTCAAACTGTCACGCAAACTGTTTCCCGAGCATCACCGTCACAGCCTGGATGCCTTGCTGACGCGCTACGACATCGCTGTGGGCGATCGCCATCGCGCCCTGGCTGATGCACAGGCGCTTTGGGATCTTTGGCAGCGCTGGCATGAGTTATTGCCAACTGAAACTATCCGCAACACCATCGACGCCATCGTTGGCCGGCCGGAATTGCCAGCACAAATCGACCCGGCGTTGATCGACGACCTGCCAGAAGCGCCAGGCGCCTATGCCCTGTACGGCGAAGACGGGAGCGTGCTGCTGATCAAGCGCAGCGCCAATATTCGCCAGCAGGTCCTGGCGCATTTTGCCCCGGCCAACCGCGATACGGCGCTGGTGCGTAACACATGGCGCATCGAGTGGCGCGAGGCAGCCGGCGAACTGGGTGCGCGCTTGCACGAACTCGAATTGTCCGCTGCCACGCGAAAATCAACCGAAGAACTTTGCTCATGGCAGTTGATACAGCATGGCGAGGGGGATTTTCGCCCGCAACTCGTCTATGCCCGGGATATCGACTTTGCGCTGGCGACCGATCTGTTTGGCCTGTACATGAATCAGCGTGAGGCGATCCATGCCCTGCGCAAGCTCGCTGAAGTGCACCGCCTGTGCCACAGCCAGATCGGGATTGGCGCAGGCAAACCGGGGGAAGCCTGCGTTGCCTACAAGCAAAAGACGTGTCGCGGCGTATGCGTCGGCAAGGAGACGGTATCGCTGCACAGCGCCCGGCTGATGACTGCACTGGCAAAGTTCAAACTAAGCGACTGGCCGTACCCCGGCCCGGTGGCGCTGGTCGAGCGCGACGAATTCGGGATGCGCGAGGATTACCATCTGATGAGTTGCTGGCGCCACCTGGGTACGGTGCACGACGAAGCAGCGCTTCATGAACTGCTTGAAATCCGCAGTGAACGCGGCTTCGATCCAGATATCTACCGGATCATCAACAAGTTTTTGAAGGCCGGAAAGACCCGCGTGCTCCCCCTGTCCCGCCCCTTACGGCCGGTTTCGTTACTTTGAAAGCTCGATAAACACCGACTTGCCTGAGCGTCCTCCAGCGGCACGCAACAGGCCCTCGATGTCGGTGTTCTCGCTCTTCAAAGCCCAGTCAACCGCTGTCTCGCCATTCTCATTGGCAATCGTCGGGTCGGCCTTGTTCTTCAAGAGCAGTTCAATGACCTCGCGGTGCCCGAAGCGCGCTGCAAAAAACAGGGCCGTCGAACCGTTTTCGGTTGTCGCGTTGATCTCTGCACCGTGTTTCAGCAGGTAGTCGACAATCGCCAAATGACCGTTGAAGGCGGCGTACGCGAGGGGTGGCCAGCCATAGAAGTTCACTTCGGCACCGGCTTCGACCAGACGCTGTACATACGGGAGCTTGCCCGTGTAAGCGGCAATACTGAGCGCCGTTTCGCCATTCCGGTTGCGCACATTGAGCCGCGCGCGACGTTGCATCAAATAATCGAAAAGATCCGGAACGTCTCGCCGTACAGACTGGATAAGCAGCGTGTTGCCGGTTCGATCAACCGTGTTGATGTCCACGCCGCGCTTGATCAGATTAATGGCGGCGGGTGCGTCGCCACGAATCAGCGCTTCTTCCATGTCTTCATAAGAACCTGCAGAGGCAAGTGCCGGTAGCAGCAGCGCAAATAGAATAGCGATTATTTTCATTGGGTTAAACCTGTTCTGGCTTGAGGGAAAAGGCGGAAAAAATTGTCGGTCGTGGCGGTGGCAAGTTCTTCGAAGGAAATTCCCCGCAAGCGTGCGATCTCTTCGGCAACGTGCCTGACATAGCCCGGCTGGTTGATTTTCCCGCGATACGGCATGGGCGCCAGGTACGGCGCATCAGTCTCGATGAGCAAGCGCTCGAGCGGAACACGACAAGCAACCTCTTTCACGATCAGCGCCTTCTTGAAAGTAACAATACCGGAGAGGGAAATGTGGAATCCCATGGTCAGGGCTGCTTCGGCCACTTCCCAAGTCTCCGTGAAACAATGCATGATGCCGCCCACCTGCCCTGCTCCTTCCTCTGACATCAGACGCAGCGTATCTGCCGTCGCCTCACGGTTATGGATCACCAGCGGTTTCCCCGACTCAAGGGCGGCGCGAATATGGTTGCGGAAGCGTTCCCGCTGCCATTCCGGTGCATCCTTGTGCCAATAATAGTCAAGTCCGGTTTCACCGATGGCGATGACCTTCGGATGCCGAGCCAGATTGACAAGTTCGTCGACCGTTGGTTCGCGTCCATCGGTGACTTCAGGATGGACGCCAACCGAAGCCAGAAGATGAGGATGAGCCTCGACAAGGGACAGGATACGCGGAAAATCTTCCAGATTGACGCCGATGCAGACGGCGCAGCCCACATCGTTCTTGTGCATCAGATCAAGCAGATGCGGGAGGTTTTCAGCCAGATCCGGGAAGTCAAGATGACAATGTGAATCGACAAGCATCAGATGGCCATTACATGGTATGGGTCGGCCGCGTGGACTGCATCACACCGCCAAGGAGCCCTTCGATCTTGCGCCGCGCTTCGATGCCGCTTTCGTCATTCTTGAAATGCACGCCAATCCCCTGCGCCTTGCTGTTCTGGGCACCGGGTGGAGTAATCCAGACAACGGTACCGGCAATCGGCAGCTTGGCCGGGTCGTCCATCAGCGACAGCAGCATGAACACTTCGTCGCCAATGTTGTAAGCACGTGTCGTAGGAATGAAGATGCCTCCGTTGCGCAGCAGAGGCATGAAAGCAGCGTAAAGCGCCGACTTCGAGTTGATGTTCAGCGACAGAACACTCGGCCGCGGTGAGGAAGTGACTGCAGGTTTGGAACTGACTACTTCGGGCATATCCGCCTCAGGAAGTTCGGAACAGGGCCGCGTAGCTCAGGAAATAATCTTCAAGAAAAAGGCGACTGTTCAAGGGTTGTTCACATTGCATCTTGTATTGTATCGTTTTTCTGTTGAATGCCAACAGCTTAGCGGTATCGGTCGATTTTGCCAGTCGCTGCAACAACTGGGCTTGCGAGATGAAATAGCGCAGCGGGAGCCCCTCGCTGGCCAGCGTCAGGTCGAAAAGCCACTTTTGCGACCACTCGATCATACGTTTCAGGGGCGCAGGGCGTTTCTCTGCTTTAACTACCCGATCAACGGCAGCGGCGGCGGCCAGCGGGTCAAGCTTGCTGCCGCGCGACATCTCGGCGATCAAGGCATCCAGCAATACACGTTCTTCGCTTCCCAGTTCGACAGCCAGCAGGGGTGAGCCTCCGGCCAGCGCCAGCCAGTGCGCGGCATCACTGACGCCCGCCTGACGTAACCATTCTTCGGCCCGGCTGCGCACGGGTTGCGCAACAGTCAGCGACTGACAGCGGCTGCGAATCGTTGGCAGCAAGCGTTCTGCCTCGCTAGATACCAATATAAACAATGTACTTGCAATCGGTTCTTCGAGCGACTTAAGAAGAGAATTGGCTGTCGAACGGTTCATTGCTTCGGCCGGATAGATCAATATCACACGTGCGCCCTGCCGGTGTGTCCCGACATGGAGGAAGTCATCAAGGGCGCGAACCTGATCGATGGTGATCTGCTGACTCGGTTTTTTCTTGCTGCCCGATTCTTCAACATCGCCGTCTTCTTCTGCCAGCGCCGTCGGTTGCAGCAGACGGAAATCCGGATGGTTGCCCTGGGCCAACCAGCCACAAGCTGGGCAAATACCACAGGCTTGAGAAGCAGCCGTAGTGTTCTCGCAAAGCAGTGACTCGGCGAAACGCCGGGCCAGATCGAATTTGCCTATGCCTCGTTGACCAGAAATCAGGAGCGCGTGCGGCAATTGAGCGCGTCTGGCACCCAGTTGCGCCCAAACCTCGCTGTGAAGATCAATAATATTCATAAACAGTGCATTAGAACTGATTCTTGAACCAGTTTCTTTATATTGCCTAGCGGCTGATCGGCATTGATCACCTGGATTCGCTGCGGCGCCGCCGCCGCACGTTCGAGGTAGGCCTGCCGTACCCGAACATGGAAATCGGCGCGTTCCTGCTCGAAACGATCCAGTTCGCGACCTTGCGCGGCAATGCGCTGGCTGGCCACATCGGGAGGCAAATCAAAAAGAAAGGTCAGGTCGGGCTGCAGATACCCATGCACCCATTGCTCAAGTTCGGCAAACTTTTGCTTGTCCAGACCACGCCCGCCACCCTGATAGGCATAGGTGGCATCGCTGAAGCGGTCACAGACCACCCAGTCGCCACGCGCCATTGCCGGTTCGATGACCTGCGCGAGATGCTCGCGGCGCGCGGCAAACATCAACATGGCTTCGGTCTCAAGATGCATGGCCTCATGCAACAGCAATTCGCGAAGCTTTTCACCGAGCGGCGTGCCACCCGGCTCGCGGGTGCTTACCACATTGAGACCATGCGCCCGAAGCAGGTCGGCAACACCGGCGATATGGCTGCTTTTGCCTGCGCCGTCAATCCCCTCGAAGGTGATGAACTTGCCTCGTTTATTGCCTCGGTTCAACGCTGTTCACCTTGTTTTCCACCTCGTTGATAGCGGTTTACCGCCTGATTATGCTCATCCAGCGTGCTGGAGAACTGACTGCTTCCGTCACCGCGCGCAACAAAATAGAGCGACTGGCTTGCTGCCGGGTGTAATGCCGCTTGCAGCGAGGCCAGACCGGGCATGGCGATGGGTGTCGGCGGCAAGCCCGAACGTATGTAGGTATTGTATGGCGTGTCGGTGAGCAGATGACTTTTGCGCAGGTTACCGTCAAATTTCTCGCCGACGCCGAAAATAACGGTCGGATCAGTCTGCAACAGCATGCCCTGACGAAGCCGGTTAACAAAGACTGCCGCCACCAGCGGCCGGTCCTGATCTCGCCCGGTTTCCTTTTCAACGATCGAAGCCATGATCAACGCCTGATAGGCATCAAGATAGGGCAGTCCGGCCGCTCTCGCCTCCCACTCGCGGGAAAGATGACGCTGCATGGTCCGATAGGCGCGCGCCAGCAGATCAAGATCCTTGCCTTGCTTGGCAAAAAAATAAGTATCAGGAAAGAACAGACCTTCTGCAGCGCCTTTCGGGGCTCCGATCAAGCGCATGATTTCCGACTCCGGCAAGCCTTTGCTGTCGTGGCGTATGTCCGGGTGCGCATCAAGCCGCTCACGCATCTGGCGGAAGGTCCAGCCTTCGATAAAAGCGATCTCGGTTTGCGTCACATCACCGCGCGTCAGCTTGTTCATCAATTCCACGGTCGTGATGCCACGGGTTATCTCGTAACTCCCGGCCTTGATCGACTTCTCCACGCCCAGCAGCTTGCCAAGAACAATGAGCTGCCAAGGCTGGATCGCTACGCCTGCGTCCGCAATATCCCTGGCCGCAGCGCGCATGCTGCTACCGGGAGTAATGTGAAAATCAACCTGTTCAGTGCTTAAACCCAGTGGCGATGAAACCAGCCAGAAAAACCCGCCACCCAGTGCTACGACCAGGAATAGGCCAAGGATGATCAGTTTTATTATCAGTTTAAGCATCGATCCGGAGAGGTCTTGGAGCCACAGGTCTGGAATGGGGGAATGGTATTGGAATGGCGCAGCGTGGCGTAGAGTGGCGATATAATAGCCGAAACCCGCAGCGATGAACCGATGTGCTGCATCAGGGTCGAAAACGAACGCTCATTCAATCTCGCCAGCCTTGTTTGCCCTGTTCGGGCGGCAAACACCCTGCTAAAAACCTCACGGAAAAATGCAACGATGAACTCCCTCTGGCAAGAATTTCTTGGCGCTTCCGGTGCCCGTATCGATAACGGAATGGTTGCGGATTTTGGCGACCTCGACTCGGAACTTGTTGCGGCTCGCGATGCAACGATTATTTCGCCGCTTGTTCATCTCGGGATGTTCGAATGTGCAGGCGATGACGCGAAGACATTCCTGCATAACCAGGTGACCAGCGACATCAATCATCTGGCTTCCGGGTCTGCCCAGCATTCGGCCTGGTGCTCGGCCAAGGGTCGAATGCTGGCGAGTTTCCTTCTGTATCGCAATGGCCCCGACTATCGGGTTTTGTTGTCTTCCGATCTGGCGTCGGCCATCCAGAAACGCCTGCAAATGTTCGTGCTGCGCTCCAAGGTCAAGATTGCCGACCTTTCCACCAGCCACGAATGTATCGGATTATCCGGTCCGCAGTCCGTGGCGGCTCTAGAGCGCGCCGGGTTGCCTTCACCAGCCAAGTTGCTGGAAACCGCGGCCTTCGCCGACGGCCATGTCATTCGTCTTGACACAACACGCCTGGTCATTGTCGTCAGCAGCGATGCTGCGGCAGAACTCTGGAAGAAGCTTGCTGCAAGCGCCCGTCCGGCAGGAACGCCGGTATGGCAGTGGCTCGACATTCAGGCCGGTTTCCCGCTGATTACCGATGCCACAAAGGAAGCGTTTATCCCGCAAATGGCCAATTTCGACAAAATTGGCGGCGTCAGCTTCCACAAAGGTTGTTACCCCGGCCAGGAAATCGTTGCCCGCACGCAGTATCTCGGCAAGGTCAAGCGCCACCTCTACCGCATCCACTCGGCCGGCGCCATTTCCCCCGGAGAGGCGATTTACACCCCGGAAAACCCCGAGCATCCATGCGGCACGGTCGCCAGCGCGGCGCCAGCGCCCGGCGGGAGCTTTGAGGCGCTTGCGGTCATTCAGGAAAATTTCGTTGCCGCTGGCAATCTTGCCCTCGGCGCGCCGGGCGGCCAGCGTATCACTATCGATCCTGTCGAATTCTAAGCCTCTGGATTCAGGCAAGTTTCGATGTGCCTGATTCTTCTGGCCTGGCAAGTCCATCCTGAATACCCGTTGGTCGTTGCGGCCAACCGGGACGAGTTTTTTGCCCGGCCTTCAGCGCCTGCCGCATTCTGGACAGAAGCCCCGCAGATTCTCGCCGGACGTGATCTGGAAGCCGGCGGAACCTGGCTCGGCATCAGCCGTCAACAGCGATTTGCAGCGCTGACCAATTACCGCGAAGGTGGCCGGCAACTTGCCGACGCGCCTTCCCGCGGGGCTCTGGTGGCCGACTTCCTCTCCAGTGAAAGTGACCCGGAAAGCTATCTTGAGGCACTCGCCAGTCGCGGCAGTAACTACAACGGATTCAACCTGTTCGTCGGTGACGGCCGCCGGCTCGGTTACTACTCGAACCGTGGGCCTGGCCCACGCTGGCTGGCACCGGGAATCTACGGGCTATCCAACCACCTGCTCGACACCGCGTGGCCAAAACTATCGGCCGCAAAAACGGCCTTTGCCTCGGCACTTGAGCACTTGCCGTCTTCAGCCCCCTTCTTTGAACTGCTCGCCGACCAGGAAATCGTTCCCGACATGCACCTGCCGGAAACCGGCGTCCCGCTTGAATGGGAACGAATTCTCTCCGCCGTTTTCGTCAACTCGCCGAATTACGGCACGCGCGCCTCAAGTTTGCTGACCATGCAAAAAACCGGCCTGATTACCCTGGTCGAACGGAGTTTTGGCCCGACCGCCACGCCGCTTGGCGAGGTGTGCGAGACTTTTCAAGCCTCGGCATTCATCAGTTCTCGGTAATTTCCACCGGCGTGTAAACCGGGACACGGTCAAATAATTCAACAATGTCGGCATTGCGCATGCGAATGCAACCGTGCGATCCCGGAATCCCCAGCGTTGCCGTATCCGGGCAACCGTGGATGTAAATGTAGCGGCGCATGGTGTCGACGCAGCCGAGACGGTTGTATTCCGGCTCACAGCCGGATAGCCACAGAATGCGCGTGAGAATCCAGTCGCGCTCGGGGAAGGCGCTGCCAAGTTCCGGCGAATAAATCTCACCACTGGGACGACGCGCAACAAAGACGGCGTTTTCAGGTTGCCCGGCACCGATCTTGGCGCGGATAAGGTGCCGCCCGCGCGGTGTGCAATAAGTGCCGCGCTGTTCCCCGACGCCTCGCGTTGCAGTGGAAACCGGAAAACAGCACAGCACCTGCCCTGCCCCGTCAAGCAAGGTCAGCGACTGCTGGGCGATCGAAATATGAATGTGCACGCCTATTGCTCCCGTTTGGCGCGGCGCCCGGCAAAAAAGCTGGACAACAACTGGCTGCATTCCTCGGCCAGCACGCCACCGATCACTGTCGTATGGTGATTCAAGCGTTCAACGGCGAACAGATCGACGACGCTGCCGTGCACGCCGGTTTTCAGGTCGCGGGCACCATAGATCACGCGGGCAATGCGCGAATGAAGAATGGCCCCGGCACACATCGCGCACGGTTCAAGCGTGACAAAAAGCTCGCAGCCCGGAAGACGGTAGTTCTCCAGTTTGCGCGCCGCATCGCGCAAGGCGGCGATTTCGGCATGGGCGGTCGGATCGCTTTCGCCGATTGGCGAGTTGAATCCACGACCGACGATCACGCCCTCAAAAACAACCACGGCCCCCACCGGCACTTCGCCAAGACACTCGGCAGAGCGTGCCAGCGAAAGCGCCTCGCGCATATAGAACTCATCCTGCATCGCTTGTTTTCATTTCTGTGTCAGCAGCAATTATCGGGAAAAGCAAATAAAACAAGAAGGCCAGATAGTATCAGTGGCAAATGCCAAGTGACCACACCTCTTGAAAAGTCAAATCATCGGAATTGAGAAGCGAGGGTCTGCAATTGAATTGGTACATTTGAAGTTTCCAGCCCCGTATGACTTTCATCTGAAGGCAGTTTTCCACAAATAAGCGCATTCTTCCCCCTCCAGCCTCCAAGACATCCACACCGAAAACCGCATGCCCCGGAAAACCTTTCAGTGGCGCTCGATCAAGACCAGAGTGACACTCTTCACGCTGGCTATTTTCGTGATCAGCATCTGGTCTCTTTCGCTTTTTGCCAGCCAGATGTTGCGCGAAGACATGGAACGTCTGTTGGGCGAGCAGCAGTTTTCCACCGTATCCATTGTTGCCGCTCAGGTTAATGACGAACTGGACATTCGCTTCAAGGCCCTGGAAAAAGTGGCCAGCTTGTTTACGCAGGCCATGCAGGAGGAGCCTGCAGCGTTGCAGACTATGCTGGAACAACGCCCGACTCTGCAGATTCTGTTCAATGGCGGCACCTTCATCACCCGGCTCGATGGCACGGCGATTGCTGATTTCCCCTTGCCTTCAGAACGGGTCGGCATCAATTACATCGACAGGGATTACATCGCCGCCCCGCTCAACGAGGGAAGATCGATGATCGGACAGCCGGTTATCAGCAAGCGATTGAAGAGCCCGGTATTCGGCATGGCGCAATCTGGTCAGGTTTCATCCTCTTGCCGGTAAGCATCAGGCAGACCTACCCGGCTTATCAAGTTCACCAAGCGACTGAAACAGGCATCGCTGGAAGCCCCTGAATACGGTCACCTTGCAGCCCTATGCCACGCAAGCCAATGTTCATGAGGCATCCGTGGCATGTCACCTGAAGATCGCCTATCGACGGGCATCACCGGGGTGATGCCGCGATGTATCAACCTAAAAACCGCAGTTCAAACCACGGCGACACGGCGGGCACAGCGAAAAGCCTCAGCATTTCAGGATTTCATTGCTCACCCAAAGGGTGATTCATGAAAACATTGCAAGCCATTGTTTTACCGATGTGTTCGCTGTGTTCGCCGTGGTCAACTGCTTTTTCTAGGATCAAGCCAAAGCGGGCGGTCGCAATTTGATTGGCTTGCACGATACGAAAATTTGAGAGCCGGCGAAAATAGCCTGAATCCACCTCAGAGGCGCAAAACAATGGAAACCCCATGTTATAAAGGTTTTCTCTGCGAAACCTCTGCGTCTCTGCGTTTGGGTGTTCTGGCATTTCTTCACAGCCTCTGAGTGGATCCTGAACGCCCTGCCCTTGCTGCGCGATGGTGGCAAGGGTCAATGACGTTTGACCAGTCTGCCAACGCCGGGGATACTTCGTGCTGTTAACAAAAAGAGCCAGGGAAAATGCAGTTAAATCTCAAGCGTTCAACCAGACGCCTTCTGGTGCTACTTGCCCTTCTTCCCTCTGCGGTATTTATTCTTGGCACGACCTACATGCTTGGAATGGAGCATCTGGAAGGCACTCCACGCACTTTTCTGGAGAGCTTGCAGTGGGCATCTGAAACGCTTACCACTACCGGCTACGGTGGTGACAATCACTGGAATCACCCGGCCCTGGCTATTTTTGTCATCATTACCCCATTTCTTGGCCAGTTTTTGGCTTTCCTGATCTTTCCGTTATTTGTTTTGCCCTACTTTGAAGAACAGTTCGAAGTTCGCTTGCAGCATGTGCTGCCGCCGATGGACGGCAAGGTGCTTTTCTACGGCTACGGTCCGGAAATCGAGTCCTTGCTGGAGGAATTCAAGCGCACGAACACCCCTTTCGTCATTTTTGAAGAGGACATGACGCTGGCGCGCAGCCTGCGCGATCGCGGTTACGACGTGGTTTACGGCAAGATGGCCGATGATCCGGCGACCGTGGCGCGGGTGAAACAAGCGCGTGCCGTGGTCACCAATGCCGGCGATCACGCCAATGCAACATGCACCTTCATTGTTCGCGAATCGGGGTTTACCGGCCCACTCTATGCGTTGGCTGACGACCCGCTTTACCGGCCGCCGATGGTTCAAATTGGCGCCACCGAGGTATTCACCCCGGCGCATGTGCTCGGCGCGGCCCTGGCTTCGCGTGCCAGTACCCGCATCAGCCCGCCGGCAGAAGGCATGCATCTGTTGGGAAACAAGGTGGGCATGGCAGAATTCCGCATCCGGGCGGGAAGTCCGCTGGCCGGAAAGCAACTGGGTGAATTGCATCTTCGCGAACAGCATGGCGTATCGGTCATCGGCCAATGGCACGGAGGGCTTTTTACCACCACCAAGGGTCCGCAGACGCGCGTGGAGCCGGGTGCGATTCTGGTCATTGTCGGTGCCCCTGCCAATCTGGAAAAAGTCGAACGCATGGCCATGCCGATCCGTCGAACCGGCCCGATCGTGCTGGCCGGCTTCGGAGCAGTTGGGCGCAAGGTCATTGAAATGCTGAAGGATGCCGGTGAAACCTGCATCGTGATTGATCAGGTCGCTGCAACCGGAGTCGATGTTGTGGGCAACATCCTGGAACAGGCCACCCTCAGGCAGGCCAGGGTTCATGAGGCCGGCGCGGTCATTCTGGCCCTGAGCGATGACAGCGAATCCGTTTTTGCCACCGTCGTGGTGCGCGAATACGCCCCCGAAGTTCCGCTCATCGTACGTGTCAACCGGACACCGAATACAGTGCGGCTTTACCGTTCCGGTGCCGATTTCGCCATTTCGAAAGGTCAGGTTGCCGGACAGATTCTGGCCTATCACCTGCTTGATGAACTGGTCGTTCCCGTTGAAAACCGGATCAAGTTCAGCCGCCTGAGCGCCGGCACCCTGGCTGGCGTGCATCCGTGGCATAGCGAGGAGCTTGAACGAACGGGGGCCAAGGTGGTCGCGGTCGAGCACGCATCTGAGGTGTTTGTCGAATTCGACGATGCTTTCCGAGTTTGCCCGGATGACGCACTTTACGTCTGCGGAACGCTAAACAGCCTGGCGCGTTACCAACGATTATTCGACGCTTCAACGCTTGCGGCGCGCCTCTGACACCGCTTGTTAGTGCAACAAAGTTGCATTTAGGGGTGAAATAAGGCAGCATTGCCTTTTCCAAAGGCCGAGCTTCGACACGCTCATGCATGCGCCAAACAGCCACCCTGTAGCAATGAAATATGCCCGCCCCAACCCGGCTTTATGTTCGGGCGTCGTTTCGCGCCTGGTCTGGGCGGCCGGCGCGCTCGTTCTGTTGTGGGCGACGATCCACTGGGCGCTGTCATGAATTCTGCGGCAGCGACGATTCTCCGCTTCGATAACCTGACGCTCGGCTACAACCGGCATCCGGCGGTACACCACCTCAAGGGTGAGATCGCCGCCGGGAGCCTGCTGGCGGTGGTCGGCCCCAACGGCGCCGGAAAATCGACGCTGCTCAAAGGCATCGTCGGTGAACTGCGTCCAATGCAGGGAAAAGTCGAGCTGATTGGCCTGAAGCGTGAAAACATTGCCTACCTCACCCAGCAATCGACGCTCGACAGCAGCTTTCCCATCGTGATTTTCGATTTCGTGGCGATGGGGCTGTGGTCGCAATTCGGGGCCTTTCGAGGCTTTGATCGTGCGGCCAAGCAGCGCATCGAAGAAGCCATCGCGGCGGTTGGCTTGAGCGGGCTGGAAAATCGGCCAATCGGTCAGCTCTCCGGCGGGCAGGTGCAACGGGCGCGCTTTGCCCGCGTGATATTGCAGGATTCGCCGCTGGTATTGCTTGACGAACCTTACGGCGCCATCGACGCCAATACGGTCCGTGACCTTGCTGCGCTGGTTCGGCGCTGGAGTGGCGAAGGCCGCACGGTAATCAGCGTCCTGCACGATTTCGAGCACGTTCGTCAGGAGTACCCCGAAACGCTGTTGCTGGCGCGTGAAGTGGTGGCGCGGGGAGCGACGGCGGAGGTTCTGAGCGAAGCGAACCTGCTACGCGCCCGCCAACTGGGCGAAGCTCAAGGTGAAGTCCCTGGGGCGGCAATCTGTGCCCACGAGAATGTGGGGCACTCGCTCTGATGAGCCCGATTGACACACTGCTCAGCTTCCCCCTGATATCCCCCTTCATCGAGTTCGGTTTCATGCGCCGGGCGCTGGCGGGCTGTTTGGCACTATCACTGGGCGCCACGCCAATCGGCGTCTTCCTGATGCTGCGCCGCATGAGTCTGGCCGGTGACGCCATCTCGCACGCCATCCTGCCCGGTGCCGCCGTCGGCTACCTGATCGCCGGGCTTTCGCTATCGGCGATGACCATCGGCGGGCTGGTCGCCGGCATTGCCGTGGCCTTGCTGGCCGGCGGCGTGGCGCGCAACTCGGTGATCAAGGAAGACACCAGCCTGGCCACCTTCTATCTGATCTCGCTTTCCGCCGGCGTGCTGATCATCTCCATGCGCGGCAGCAATGTTGATTTGCTGCACGTGCTGTTCGGCAGCGTACTCGCGCTGGACGATGCCGCCCTCCTCCTCCTGGCCAGCTTCGCTTCGTGTTCGATAGTCGCCATCGCCGTCGGTCTGCGCCTGATCGTTCTCGAATGCTGCGACCCGGCGCATCTGGTCCGAATCAGCCGCCTCAGCCCGGTGGCGCACTACGGTTTCATGGTCCTCGTGGTGCTCAACCTGATCGGTGGATTCCATGCACTCGGCACGCTGATGGCCGTCGGCATCATGATCCTGCCTTCAGCCGCAGCACGCTTCTGGGTCGGCAACATCGTCCCGCTCATTCTGGTCGCGGTGGTCATCGCCTTCACCGGCTCGCTGATCGGCCTGCTGCTCTCCTACTACGTCAACCTGCCCGCCGGACCGGCCATCGTTTTGACACTTGGCGGCCTCTATATTTTGTCTATGGCCATTGGCCCACTCGGCCCGCTGGTCAGCCGGCTGCGTCCGCGCTGGCATTTCGAACGCTGAGAAGTTGTGAAAAAATGCCTCTGCGGTGGATTTTTGATATTTTCACAACCTCTGAAGTCAAATGCTTCACCACCAAGTCACCAAGAACACCAAGAACACCAAGAAGCACCAAGTTAACTTCTCAACTTCTTGCTTTTCTTGGTGAAACTTTGTGCCCTTGGTGACTTGGTGGCGAGGATTTTAGTCCTTGCTCTTCAACATCCCTTCGCTGTGAGAATCGTATGAAGTGTTTTCCAAAACGAAGCATTTTCCGTCTGGTAATGTTTGCCTTTCTTGCCCTCATCGGCTTGACTGGAACTTCTACCGCAGAAACCCTCAACGTCGTCGCCACCTTCAGCATTCTTGGCGATCTGACACAGCGCGTTGGCGGCGAGCGGGTTCAGGTTCATACATTGGTCGGCCAGGATGCGGATGCCCACGTCTACCAGCCGACGCCAGCTGACGCAAAAACGCTCGCCCAAGCCAAATTAGTCGTGGTCAATGGCTATGGTTTCGAAGGCTGGATCGACCGCTTGATCAAATCTTCCGGCTATCGCGGCAAGGTGCTTATGGCCAGCACCGGGGTAAAAACACTCAAACGGCCTCACATGAAGGGGCAACACGACCACGACAGCGAGGTTGATCCCCACGCCTGGCAGGATCTTGCCAACGCGCTGACCTATGTCGACAACATCGCGCAGGCGCTGGGCGAAGCCGACCCGGCTGGCAAGGCCGTGTATCAGGCCAATGCAGCCAAGTACAAACAGGAGATCAACGCGCTCGACGGCGATATTCGCAAATCCTTCAATGCGATTCCCATAGAGCGGCGCCGGGTGGTCACCTCGCACGACGCCTTCGGCTATTTCAGTCGTACCTACGGAATCAGCTTCATCTCACCGGTCGGCGTTAACACCGATGCCGAACCCTCGGCCGCCGATGTCGGGCGGATCATCCAGCAGATTCGCCGGGAGAAAATTCCCGCCGTGTTCATGGAAAGCATCTCAGACCCGCGCCTGCTCGAACGTATCCGTCAGGAATCAGGAGCGAGGATCGGCGGCACCCTGTATTCCGATTCCTTGTCGAAAGCCGACGGACCGGCCCCGACCTACCTCGACATGATGCGGCATAACGCGAAGACTCTGGCAGCCGCACTAGGCAATTGAAGCCAATGCTTCACAGTTTTGCCTGCCAGCACGCGAAGCTGCGTGGGGGCGCAACAAATGAACTCCCTGGTTTTGATACGTCCTCGACTGTCGACAGCCGTACCCGCCAGCGGCCTTCAGGCACGTTGAAATTTACCTGATGTCCCGACCCATTGATCAGCAACAGCCAGTCGCGGTCGAACCTGATCATCAACGCCTTGCTGGCGCTGTCGTCCCAGTCGTGCGGCGTCATCACGCTACCGGCCGGATTCAGCCACGTCACATCGCAGACCCCTGCCGCATCCGGCTGCCCCGTCCACCATTGACCGTTGCTCAATGCCGGAATTTCCTTGCGTAGTGCGATGATTTTGCCCACGAAGGCTACCATTTCATGGTCAGCGACAGACCAGTCCAGCCAGGTAAGCTCGTTATCCTGACAGTAGGCATTGTTGTTGCCCTGCTGGGTATGTCCGAGTTCGTCCCCAGCCAGCAACATCGGGGTACCTTGCGCGAGCAGCAGACTGGCTATCATTGCTTTGCGCACGCGTCGCCTGAGCAGGTTAATATCGTCGTCGAGGCTCGGACCTTCCTCACCGCAGTTCCAGCTCTGGTTGTGGCTGTGTCCGTCCCGGTTATGTTCGCCATTGGCGAGATTGTGCTTATGATTGTAGGAAGTCATGTCGGCCAACGTGAAGCCATCATGGGCCGTCAGGAAATTGATCGAAGTTGCCGGGCTGCGTCCCGGCTTCCGGAAGCAGTCCGCAGAGGCTGCAAAGCGTTGGGCGAACACTGACCGGGTCACGCCATCCTTAAGCCAGAAACCCCGCAGGACATCGCGGAACTGGTCGTTCCATTCGCCCCAGCCGGCTGGAAAGTGGCCAATCTGGTAACCATGCGGACCAATGTCCCAAGGTTCGGCAATCAACTTGCATTGGGCCAGCACCGGGTCTTGCTGCATGGCGGCAAACAAGGAGGCTGACTGACTGAAAGCAGCACCGTTGCGACCCAAAGTGACTGCCAGGTCAAAGCGGAAACCATCTATATGGCATTCGCTTACCCAGTAACGCAAACAATCCATCACCAACTGCACTACGCGCGGATGTGCAAAATTCAGCGCATTGCCACAACCCGACCAGTTTTCGCACCCTCCCCCGGAATGGAGGGCGTAGTAGACCGCATTGTCGATACCGCGCAGCGAAAGTGTGGGCCCCAGCGCGCCGCCTTCGCCAGAGTGGTTGAAGACTACGTCCATGATGACTTCGATACCCGCCGCATGCAGCGCCTTCACCATTTCCCTGACTTCGGACAAGGGAGTCGTTCCTTCTCGACCAGACCAATAGCGCGGCTCGGGTGCAAACCAGCCGATCGAGTTGTAGCCCCAGTGGTTGCGAAACCCCATTTTCTGCAGATGCGGTTCGTCGACAAAGTATTGAATGGGCAGAAGCTCAAGCGTCGTCACGCCCAATCGCTGCAAATGCGCAATCATGGCGGGATGCCGCAACCCGGCATACGTACCCCGAATCGCCTCGGGAATCTGCGGGTGCAGGCGAGTCAGTCCTTTGACATGCGCCTCATAGATAACCGTCTGCGACCATGGCACGCTGGGTGCAACGTCGCCTTCCCAGTCAAACGGTTCATCGAGAACCCGTGCTTTCAAGGCGTAGGCCGCATTATCCTGCGTATCCGCCAGGTGCTGTGCCTCAGCCTGATAACAATAGTGAACCGGCGCATCACGGAATTCCCCGACGACGGAAAGAGCATACGGGTCCAGCACCAGTTTGGCCGGATTGAATCGGTGGCCGTGCGCCGGCTCGTAAGGGCCTGCTACCCGGTAGCCATAAACCAGACCGGAGCGAGCGCCAGGCAGGTAGCCATGCCAGACGCCTGCCGCTCCGGCCATCAGAGGAAGGCGTGTCGTCTCACGTTGCCCGCTGGCATCGAAAAGACACAAGGTCACCGCTTCGGCATGCAAGGAAAACAGCGCAAAATTGACACCGGCACCGTTGAAGGTGGCCCCCAGCGGAAAGACGTTTCCGGGAAGTATTTCAGCCGGCTCATGCTGCGGCTCCCGCTCCTGCTGCTGTTCCTGCTGCTGTTTCTCCTCCGGCACCTGATGCAGTTCCCCCTTCTCCTCGGCTGGGGGCAGCAGGTCGGTTAATTCCCCAGCAACAGGGGAAACGTTGACGTCGCCACCAGGGTCGGTATCGACGCTGTAGCTGATGACAAAATCACGTGTAGCATTCTGCTCGGATTTTTCAACCGACTGACGGTTCATGTGCTCGATGCCTTTACGGCGCTTCCAAAGAACAAAAAGGACAGCGCCAGCTATCAAAATGCAGATGAGGATGATTTCAAGGATAGGCATCTATGGATTCTCCGCGAAGCCAGTCAATCCGCCGAACTATACGGCTCCGATGGATCGAACAAGGCAAGTCGCCAGGCTGGATTTCTAAGTGGATAAAAAAGGGGAAACAGATTCAATGCAGCCGGTGACTGGAAGGCAAATCCACCGTCCGCACAGATCAGGCAAGCTCATCATGAAGGCATTATCTCCAGGTCTTTGCGAAGTCTCAACCTTGCATGCTTAACTTCAAAGATCAAACCGTATCTTTTTTCCTTGATTCATCACCAAAGTGTTATCGGTTATCGCTACTTTTAGACTTCTTGTGCCGATTCAAATACCGCTTCTCCAACCCCACCACCAGCCACGAAGCCAGCCCGACCGAAGAAATTTCCAGCCACGCCCGCCGACCAATGGGTGCGGTGGCAAACAACCGGTTCATCAGCGGCACATAGATCAGCGCCAATTGCAGGACGGCCATCGTCGCCACGCCAAAACAGATCGCCGAATTGGAGAAGAGGCCGACCTGCAGCGCCGAGCGTTCAAGAGTGTCTATCTGTGCATTCCGATTCCTTGTCGAAAGCCGACTGACCGGCACCGACCTACCTCGACATGATGCGGCACAACGCGAAGACACTGGCGACTGCGCTAAGCAGTTGAAGCGAATGCGTTAGCCACTACCAACTTCTTTGCAGCATGCCTGGAAGGCAGTAAATACGGCCATCTTCAAAAGGCATACTCTACGGTCCAATATTCAAGCGCCCTCCACGGCATGCTTGGCTGGAATGACCTATTGACGAGCCTCTCAGGCCAATTCGTCATTATTCTGAAAACTTCAGGCCGCGCAGGGTGTCAATAAGCGAAGCGGCTCTGCATTTCCTTCGGTCACATTGCACCGCATCCGCTGAAGGTTGACCGCAAATGAAAAATCCGGGGATACTCTTGGCATTACCGCTGAATTTATCAGTGTTCCCGGAATCTCCCACCACGCAACCCTTCTTTCCGCCTTAGCCACAACCTCCTTGCCGAATCGGAACCACGTGCCCCCCCCCGTTTATTCGACCTTCCTGCCATAACCTTGATCATTCCGGTCGCCGCCTGCGCTTTGCTGCTTTCCGGCCGTGGTGACAGTGCCAGCCCCATCTTCCTGCTACTGATATCCCTGCCCCTGATCGCTACTGTACTGGTCGCCGTTTTTCATGCCGAATTCATCGCCCATCGGATTGGCGAACCGCTGGGTACACTTGTTCTGGCACTAGCCGTCACCGTGATCGAAGTTTCGCTGATCGTGTCGATGATGATGCTATCCGGCGGTGATGAAGCGCGTAGTCTGGCCCGGGATACGGTCTTCGCCACGGTGATGATTATCTGCAACGGTGTGATTGGCATCTGCCTGCTGACAGGCAGCATCAAACACCACATCCTCACCTTTCGTGCCGAGGGCAGCAGTTCCGCACTGTCTGTGCTCGCGGCGTTAACCACGCTCACCCTGATTCTGCCGCAATTCACCACAACCACGCCGGGTCCGATTTATTCCCCCGCACAGTTGGGTTTTGCCAGCCTGATGTCGCTCATTCTCTATCTGGTATTCGTCTTTGTGCAGACGGTGCGCCATAAAGATCACTTTCTTCCAGAAGTACTGGAGCTGATAGAGGGTTCGGACGAAGCTACGCAACACACCACCCACCCTTGCTGGCCACCGCCAGGGCCAGCTTTGCTATGCTTTTGCTGGCACTGATCGGCGTTGTCGGTCTGGCTAAACAACTGTCGCCGGCAATCAAAAATGGTGTTGAAGCCATTTCGGCACCGCCGTCAGTGATCGGCATTGCCATTGCGCTGCTCGTTCTCATGCCGGAAACACTGTCCGCACTGCACGCGGCGCAACGCAATCAAATGCAGACCAGTCTCAATCTGGCGCTGGGCTCGGCACTGGCCACTATCGGCCTGACCATTCCAGCGGTTGGTGTCGTTGCTCTTGCCATGGGAACCACCCTGGATCTCGGCTTGCCAGCCAAGGAGATCGTACTTCTGGCACTGACCCTGCTGGTCAGTGCCATCACCCTCATCGGTGGGCAAGCCACCGTACTGCAAGGAACAGTGCACCTCATACTGTTCGCGGCCTTCCTGTTTCTCGCCATCATTCCCTGAAGCACCTGCGTCACAGCGTTGATCCTGAAAAGGATCATTCGATACTGCCCCTATCGATTTGCTGACCTCGTCGATTGTGTTGAACAACCAACAAGACCGCAAGCGGCGAAGCTCAGATGCGGCGGTGGAATTGGCAAGAAGCCGTACATGACGAGATAATGATGAGCGCTAACGTGGAGCTAAGGGGCGCGCCGAAGGCGCGTCCCAGCGACCGCAGGGAGCGAACTTGAGCGTAGGGTTAGAAGGTTAATTTTTCCATGACTCACTCTCAAAACCCTCCCATCGTCTTTTGCAATTTCAGCGACAGCCACACCACCGAGTAAATGTTTTGGCAAAGTACCTTCCACAATCCAGATACCGTTGACCAAAACAGCCGTGTACGGCTTTTGCTGTGAAATGTTCTCCTGCCCGTAAATTGGCTCCCACACTGCGACAGCAATTTTTATCGCGGTCGCTGCATCAGGGACATAACCCTGTGCGGGTTTGAAATTGTGCGCAATGAGGGGCTGCGAATATGCCCAAGGAGCAAACAGCAGCAGAGCTATTGCGATGATGAGTGTGCGCTTGGACATGGAGCCTTCTAACGTAGAAGTCACCGGCTCTGCGCGGCTTTATCGCGCAGCGTCCGTGTGGTCTGCCAAGTTAGACGCAGTTGATTCCACAAGGAGCATTTCAGACAGCAGGGTTTCCGGGGCGATGTCCTGTTCGTGGGGCCAAGTGACTGCCCCAAACAGAATGCCAACCCGATTGAAATAATGCACGTCCCGAAGCTCACGAAAAACGCCGTGGTCGAGATAGGGGGTCAAGTCGAAAATGCCCTTGCGGCCATTCTCAATCTCGACATAAATTCGGAAGTCCGGCAGTGGCTTGACAGTTTTTACGTCCCAGTACATGGCAACCCCCTTACAGTGGTTCGATTTTGTAAGGGTTCTCGCCACTGACCGCGAGTTCCCAATCGGCCATCAGTTCGTCGCGATGGAGTTCTATCCACGCCTGCACCAGACGCAATTGCTTGCGCGGCAAGTCACCAGCAAGAATCTCACCGTCTTCGAGGTCAATGGATGCCTCGAATTCGGCGTATTTGGCGTGAATGTGTGGCAGATTGTGGTGCTGGTTGTCGACCATGTACAGGCGGATGATGATGCCGTAGAACATGGAAATGATGGGCATGGCGTTGTTCTCCTCGTGATCTGGCGATTGGCGGTAGTTTATGCAATCAATCGTCGGTTTGGCTATTTTGTAGGGTGAGAAACGCGAAGCGTTGCGCACCTTCAGGCGGATCAAGCGAGGGGATTCCACGTACGAAAAGAAAGATTTTGCGCACACTACCGGGATGTTTCTTCTCGGAAACCGTGGTTTGCCCCCTGTTGTTGAAGTTGGCTCTCGTTGGCGAAGGGAAGGTTGATCGGAGAATTTTTGGAATTTCGTGCATCAATGGCGATTTTTTCGTAGCCATCACCCGGACGGCATGATCAGATCGGCTACTATACTCTGGATACCAGTAGTTCAATAGACTAGCGATCGCCCCCACAGGAGCTTCAGAAATTGTTCAAGCTGTTTTCCGCCTACTCGAACTCGCTCAAGGCGCGCATTACCCTGCTGACTCTGGTCATTGCGCTGTTCGTGTGTCTTTCCATGATGCTGTTCGCCGGCCAGACCCTGCGTCCGCGCCTGAAAGAGTTGCTGGCCGCGCAGCAACTCACCACCGTCTCCATGGTGGCGGCTGAAATCAACGAGGCGCTGGTTTCCGCCTCAAGTCGCTGGATAATCTGGCCAAACGCCTCACCCCGGCAGCCCTGGCCAGCGGAAAAAACGCCCAAATCTTGCTGGATGAGCCTTTCGATGACGCCGACCTGTTTAATGACGGCCTCATCATCATCGATGCGCAGGGCGACATTTTGGCCGGGACGCCGATGTCAGCAAAGCGCATCGGGCTCAATATCAAAGGCCGGGACTATTTCAAATCGGTGATGGCTCAGGGGAAATACTCCATCAGCCCTCCACTCACCGGCAAAAAATCTCAGCGGCCTATTGTGGTCATGTCGGTACCGGTGCGCGATGCGCAGGATCGGGTGATCGGCGCACTGGCGGGCATTATTGATCTGGGCCTGCCCAATTTCATGGACCGGTTAACGGATAATCGCCACGGCCGAACGGGTGAAACATTTCTGGTGACCCCGCAAACCCGGACGATTGTGTCGACCTCGGACAAAAAACGCGTCATGGAAGTGCTGCCCGCGCCCGGTGTCAGTCCGTCGATTGACAGCTTCATGGCGGGTTACGAGGGCAACACGGTAACGGTGAATCCGCACGGCATGGAAGTGCTGGTATCGGTCAAGCAGATACCCATTGCCGGCTGGTACGCCTCCGTCATCCTGGCCAGCGAAGAAACCTACGCCCCCATCAACGAAGTGCGGCGCACCGTCATTTTCATCCTTACCCCGCTGGCCGGCCTGCTGATTGCCGGGCTGATCTGGTGGATGCTGCGCCGCCAGCTCGCACCGCTGATGGAGGCAACCAGCACACTGACTGCACTGGCGACCTCAAACCAGCCTCACGCGCCCTTGCCCATCACCCGTCACGACGAAGTCGGTGCCTTGATCGGCGGCTTCAATCATCTGCTGGATACCCTGGCGCAGCGGCAGCACGCCTTGCAGGAATCGAAGGAAAAACTGCAACTGATGGCCAGCGTGTTCACCCATGCCAGCGAGGTGATCATGATCACTGCGGCCGATGGCAGCATCATCGACACCAACGAGGCGTTTACCCGCATCACCGGTTACTCGCGGGATGAAGTGCGCGGCAAGAATCCGCGCCTGCTCAATTCCGGCCGGCAATCCGCAGAGTTTTATCTCACCATGTGGATGCGCCTCACCACGGAGGGCGAGTGGCAGGGCGAAATCTGGAACCAACGCAAAAATGGCGAGGCCTATGCCGCGATGCTGACCATCAGCGCGGTACGCGACGAGGCGGGCAAGGTTGGCCACTATGTGGCGCTGTCCTCGGACATTTCCCAGCTCAAGGCGCACGAACAGCAACTCGAACAGATCGCCCATTTTGATGCACTGACCAAGCTGCCGAATCGTCGGCTGCTTGGCGACCGCATGCATCAGGCGCTGATCCAGGCACAACGACGCGGGCAGCCGCTGGCCTTGGCCTTCCTTGATCTGGACGGCTTCAAGGCTGTGAATGACCAGCACGGCCACGATGCCGGCGACCATTTGCTGGTCGAAGTCGCCGAGCGTATGAAACTGGCCCTGCGCGAGGGCGACACGCTGGCCAGACTTGGCGGTGACGAGTTTGTCGCCGTATTGCTGGATGTTGCCGACATCGAGGTCTGTGATCCGATGCTCAATCGTCTGTTAGCGGCGGCGGCGAAGCCTGTTCCCTTTGGTGATGCCATGTTGCAGGTATCCGCCAGCATGGGCGTCACCTTTTATCCGCAGGTCATTGATGTGGAAGCGGATCAGTTGCTGCGCCAGGCCGATCAGGCCATGTATCGTGCCAAACTGACTGGAAAAAACCGCTATCAGGTCTTTGTGCCAGAGCTACCTGATGGCGCCTCCAGCTGCGAAGCCGACAACCATGATCATGCCGCGACTGAAGCTCAGATTTCCTGATCCGGCCCGGATTTAGTGAGTTTGTTAAATACCGCTTCTCCAACCCCACCACCAGCCACGAAGCCAGCCCGACCGAAGAAA
>NZ_JBMOJE010000084.1:0-23469 GCF_049316945.1 Propionivibrio sp.
GGTGGCTCCATTAAGCCGCGATTCAAATGGCTCCATAGGGGCGCGAGATAACACAGGCTTACGTTCAGGGACAGGCGCCTCACGCGAGGTGTTGCGCCTGTCCCTGAAAGGACGTTTTCAACCGTTGTTCGGCAATGCGCTGTGGCTGGAGTATCAGGACTTGCTTGGCCGACCTGTGTGGGGTGAAGCAACCTCCCCTGATGAGCGCATGCAGGTGCTCGCGGCGTTGGCCCGACAAGGGCGCTGGATTACGGTGTATTACAGAATAATAGGGGACAGACCACGTTTTTCTGCTGAACTCCGGTGACCTGAATAATAAAGCCCGGTAGGGTGCGCAAATTCTTTTCTTTGCGCACGCGGAATCCCCTCGCGCCGACGTGCTAATAATAGAAAGGGTTCTGACCCTTTTTAGTAGGAACAGCAAAGGGGTCTGACCCTTTTTTAGTACTCCTGTTGGCTGAAGTTCATTGCTCAGCAGGTAACTATTTGAGATATCTGTCGTGATTCGGCTGCGTCTGTGGTTGATCAGGAAAACCAGTCAGGAAAACCACTTCCGGTTCGTAGTTGCAGTAACCGTAAAAAATGTACTCACTCCAGTAGGTAGGTTTCTTGCCATATTTCATATGGCGACTGAGCCTTGTCTCAACGCCAACTTTACCCGATTGAATATCATGACGTTCAAAATAACAAAGCCAATCCTGCACGGATTGCATGACCAGGCGATACGGTGTGGTCAGCATCACTGAATAATCTGCGGTGTTTGCAAGGGGTGGCACAAGGCGAACAAACAGGATATCTCCCGGGCAGCCTTTGTAGCCCGAAGAACAATAGGCGGTGATTCGCCTGTCGGTAACGAGTTCCCGCAGCTCAATAAACTTCCCGTTGCCCTGAATGACTTGGTAGATTCCCATGCGCGATTGATCCAGATTCCTGGCAGCTTCAATTTGTATAGGATCGAGGGGTAGTCGGTCTATCAATGATAAAAAACAGGTGCCGACCGTTTCCTTATCCACGCCAAAAGTGGCGTCCAGCAACGACCAACACGTAAAGTAGGAAGTTGTGATGGGACTGATCGGCGGGAACGATGGTTGATAAATGTCCTGCCACTTGGCGAGGAAATCATTAATCCGGTGCAAGGGTGGCAGCGTGGACATCTCATCACCGAAAAGGCTGATCAGGTTGAGCGTATTAACGTAAATTGCATGCTGTGGATCGCGCCCACTCCCAACGAGACTTTCCACCGACGGCATCGTTTCTAGATTATGAGAAGCTTGCTGTTTGGCGCTCTTCATGGCGTCCAGCGAAACTACCTTTTCCCGGACGGCTTGATCAAATATCCGTTTTAAGCCGTTGCTCATCTTGCCCATATTTTCTTTCGCGCCAATGTCGTTCAAAACGAGTAGTTTATCTTGAGCGAGACACCGAAAGGCTTGGAATGAAAAAAATTTACCAGGTGGCGGCCGAGGATCATTGTTGGCATGCTTCTCAGAGACAGGGAACTGCCAATCGGAGGATCACACTTGGGTCTTTTCCGGCTAATTCCGTATTACGGCTGGCGCCCCAATTTGCCGGATGAAGCCGACAATCACCTGATCAAGTTGGCGCTGGCAGGGAATGCCATTGCAAAAGGCGAAGGCAAGTACCTTGGCCGGAGATCCGCGCTGACCAATGACCAGGTGCAAGAAATGCGCCGACGTGCTGCTGCCGGTGACAAAAAGGTGGCTATCGCTCGTGACTTCGGCATCAGCCGAGAGACGTTGTACCAGAAGCTGCGGGATTCCGTGATTGTCACAAATTGAACTGGGTTTTGCGTTTCGTTGCTCCCTAAACCCCTCGCTCGCCTCTACGTCAAGGTGGCATGTTTGTTTTCGGTGTCGGCCTCTCTTTTCCGTTTCTGTTCGATAAGAACCATGTCGATAGCCGCCAGTTTGTCCTTTGTCGGATGATAGTACGGGTTGAGCAACCTTTCCTGTGCCGCGTTGAACGCCATCGCCTTGGCTTCGTCGAGTGTCATTTAAATTTCCCTTGGGACATCAATACGTGTGACTCGGTCATACCACGACACACTGCACCCATGCGGTATCGCGCCATTCAACTGCCAATGTGCTTACCCCGGTTTTCAGTTCCGTTGCGCCTCAATGCCAAGGTCTATACTGAAATCAAGGAGAGTGCCGATTGAGGTAACGGTATTCATCTCAACCGCTTTGGCGTCTGGCTATGCTCAGGTACGACCAGAGACATTCTCTGACAATTTGCATAGTGAGCTTTTGCAGGGCAATTTGAGTTGATTCCTGCCGATTGCTCTCACGGAATTTTCTGGGGTTCGGGCTTATTACCCTTTCTGGCGCCAGTGCATCAGTACCTGCTAATTTTTTACCTTTTCGGGGATATGCTGTGCTCTGCATATTCGGGGCTTTGGGCAAAAATAGCCATCTAGCACGCAGGTCTTGATTCGGGCAAGTTCCTTAATGTCCTCAAAATCGTATCGAGAGCCCTAATAATTTCTCCGTGTGCAAAACTTATCCATGGCTCTTATGCGCAACGTTTCCTGAATGCGTGGGGCACATGTTCAGCGAAAGTGCCGGTTTAGGTCGTCGTTATCAGCCAGCGCATCACGGGTGGCCTTCGCGAGGTGCTGGCGTTGTTCGTCAAGCAACCCCGGCAACTGCGCTACGAGCCAGTCTACCGAGTTTGCATAGGGGAGCAGACTACTGGCAACTAGCAGATCGGTGGGTAACAACGGGTTATCTCCTCCACCTAATTCCAGATGATGGCAGACATCGACGCATAGGCGAGCCAAGCGGGCGCGCGGGGTGTTCTGACCCTTGACCATTTGCATAATCTGCGAGGGGAGCCCCCAAGCGTCAGCGCAGTGCATAGTAAGGTCCCGGAAGGTAAAACCGCACGCTGCGGTCTGGGCATCCCTGGTGCGCATCGAACCCAGGTTAGCCAGCATAACTTCGCTAGCGGCCTGTGGCAGGTCCGGCGCAAAATGCCAAAGCAGCAACTCGCCGGTTTCCGCCAATAAGGCCGCTAGCGATATCTCGGCTGGCGCTATATCGGCACGGCCAGGGCCCCAGGCGGTGGCCAAGTGCCCTGCGCGCACAGATCGAGCGACCTGGGGTATCAAGCCAGGGGTTTCAACAACGTCCGGGGCGGCCACCAGAAGGTCGTGTAACTTATCGACACCAATCTGCATAATAGCTGCCATTACCGTTGTTGTTTCATGGCCCATTCGACGCGCACGCAGGCGCTCAGCTTCGCGTAACAAGGCGAGACACAAGAAGGGATCTTCATTGACGATTTGCTCAAAGGCCGTTGCCGCAACGCTTAAGGCACCTTCGCCTCGGGAAAGTTCGTCCAGGCGGTCTTTGGACCGATGCAGCACCGGCAGCGGTTGTGCCGTAATGTACGCAACCCACTGCGGGGCTGCCCAATGCTGGCGGCCTGGGTTTACTGTGTCCGGTAGAACAAAACTTTCCCCCGTAATGGCCAAGGCTAATTGTTGAGTTTGCTCCAATGTCATACCGAGAAACTTGAACCGGTAAGCGGCAATTGTGCCCGCCACGGTCCTGACGCAATCGATTAACTCCGCGTCCAGCCCCAAGGGCTTAGCCGCTAAGGGTAACGTCACGGTGGCGGGAGACCCCGGTGGACCGGGGGTGTAACTCGACGGCTGAATGACCAAGCGGCACCCGCCGAGCGACAGGTCGTTAACTTGCGCGGGCACTCGGCCATTTCCGTGTTCTGCCGATGTCCAGCTCAATACCGCATACTGGGTCTTTTTTGGCTGATGGCGGCGATATTTTCGGCGTTCACTGAACATATGATTTGATCGGCTTGCCTTCGACAACCAGGAAAGTGCGGTTGCCTTCATAAAGAGCAAAAGCTTCTTCATGGGGTTCTGCGCCCAAACCGGCGAAAATTTCAGAAACATAAAAATCAACGGCTTGCACATGATGACACACAAACGACCGTTCATGTGTCACCAAAAAACACGACCGGAATTAACCAAAATACAGTCACATTGCCCATCACGTAGACAAAGTCTCGCGAAGGATGTTCAAAGTGACAGTAAAACCCAGGGGCTGAAATTTTCGCCGGTTTAGGCTTGGAACATCACCCAGCGCGCCGGATGGCGCGCAACCCAACGAGCGGAGCGGTCTCCCAGGACATCTAATGGCAATAAGTTTGTGTGTAGAATTTCTACTACCTGCCCTGCTTGTTTTGCCAGAGGTTTAACTGATCCAGGATGAAAATCGCGCTATTTTCGGATATTCATAACAACGCTGGCCTCGGTGTGCCTTGGGTTCCCCCGGCGTCGGCCGAAGATTCCGACCTGGTAATTCTTGCCGGTGATATTGGCGGCCACACGCACGGGCTGGCGTGGGCGTCGAATGCCTTTCCAGTCACGCCGGTCGCGTATGTCGCTGGGAACCATGAATATTACGGCGCTCATCTCGGACTGCTCGATGAACTGCGGCGGTCGGCCAAGAACTTCGGCGTCAGTTTCCTTGAGCAAGACGTTCTCACGCTTGAGAAGCACGGGGTGAGAATCTTGGGCTGCACACTCTGGAGCGGCTTTGATCTCTACGGATCTTGCGAACAGCAAGGGCTTGCCATGGCGGCCGCCCGGCGCTGTATCAATGACTATCGGATGATTAGCGCACGGGGCGCACAATGCCTTGAGCCACGGGACACAGCAGCGCTGTACCGCAAGGCCGTTTCGTGGCTGGAGGAAGCTCTAGCGCAGCCATTCGACGGCAAAACGGTTGTCGTTACGCACTTTGCGCCACATCGCGGGTGCATCGCGCCGCAGCATGAAGGCGACTCATTGACGCCTTATTTTGTCTCGGACATGGCCTGGCTGATAAAGAAGCACAAGATCGACGTGTGGTGCTATGGCCACACGCACACCAACACCGATTTCATGGCTGAAAACGGGTGCCGCGTGGTGAGCAACCAGTTGGGCTATCCCGGTGAACGTACCCGGACGCCAGGCGGAATTATTTTCGATACGGGCTTCCGAGGTGATTTGCTAATTGAGGTGTGAGCATGTCAAGGACTTGCGGCACCATCATCACAAGTGAGCCGCCAGGGTCTGGAGCATCATCCGGGGGAGCGGACACGGACGCATGGCGGCTATAACCAGTGTTTACGGTTGTCACCAAACGCATCGGCTTGTCTGCACACATCCGGAATTAGTGGAAAGATCTGGCATCAGTATTTATCAATTTGATAAATAAGGCGTCTTTTGCTAGAATAGTCTATGGAAAAATCCCGGCCCCACTATCCACTGTCCGAGATACAAGCAGAGGTTGCGCGACGTGGTGCAGCCTCATTCACCAAGACCGCGTTAAAGAACGGATTGGCGATGGGATTGACGGTTGGCCAGTTGGTTGACGTAGTGCGAGGCATGGCCCGTGGCAACTTCATCAAGTCGATGACAACGCACCAGGATCACACCATTTGGCAGGATGTGTATCACACCCAAACGCCGGATGGTGTTGTGGCCTACGTCAAGGTTACCGGTTACGCGGATGGATCGCCCCCTGTGATTCAGTTTAAGGAGAAAGACGCATGAGCCATATTTGCCCACAATGCGCCGCTGAAATGAAGCGGGAAGAATCGCGCACGGAAGTTGTTAAACACAAAGGGGATTCCCTAACGGTTACCGGCTTAGCCGGATGGTTCTGCACTGCTTGTGAAGAAGCGATATTCGATGACGAAAGCGCCCTGCGCTACGGTGCTGCCGGCGATACCTTGATCGCTAAGTCGCGCGAAAGACAGCAAGCGGAAATTCGTCGCATCCGGAAGAAACTCGGCCTCACCCAAATAGAAGCCGGCCAACTGGTCGGTGTCGGCAAGATCGCCTTCTCGCGGTACGAACGCGGTGAATCGCAAGCCCCTGGCCCTCTGGTGAAGTTGCTGCGACTGGTTGACCAGCATCCTGAGCTAATCGCAGAGGTGCGGGTAGCCTGACTGTGACGTGATCCGAAGTAATTTTGATAAAAAAACGAAGTAAAAGTGTTTACAAGGCGGTGCAAATCCGACAAAAACATTCTTTTCAATCAAAATCAACTCGTTAGGGAATTTGCGAAGTAATTATGATAATAGTTGGTACGGCACTTTTATTGAACGGTCTGTTTCCGAAATAGGGATGTGGAAAAGTGTGGAAAAGGGGCCAGGGTCATTTAACCGACCCGGTCCCCTGCCCGTCACCTCAACCCACCGAGGTCGCAACAACCCGTAACCCCCGTCGCTCAAAAGGTGACGGGGGTTTCCTTTTTGTTGCCGTTTCTCCATCGGCGACCTTTGACTTGAAGTGAAATGTGATGGCGTATATGCTGTCACTATGGTTGCGATAGTGATTGATACAAATGTCTTTGTTGCAGGCTTACGTTCAGGGACAGGCGCCTCACGTGAGGTGTTGCGCCGGTCTCTGAAAGGTCGTTTTCAACCGTTGTTCGGCAATGCGCTGTGGCTGGAGTATCAGGACTTGCTTGGCCGACCTGTGTGGGGTGAAGCAACCTCCCCTGATGAGCGCATGCAGGTGCTCGCGGCGTTGGCCCGACAAGGGCGCTGGATTACGGTGTATTACGGCTGGCGCCCCAATTTGCCGGATGAAGCTGACAATCACCTGATCGAGTTGGCGCTGGCAGGGAATGCCGAGGCGATTGTGACTCACAATGTGCGTGATGTGCGGCGCGGCGAGTTGCTTTTCGACAAGCTGCGCATCCTGACACCCGCAGAATTTTTGGAGGAATGGCGATGAGTACTTTGACGATACGCTTGCCCGACGATACGGCGGAGCGCCTCAAGGCTCTGGCCAGGAGCCGTGGCTTGAGCACGAACAAGTTGGTGGAACAGTTGAGCGCTCAAGCCTTGGCTGCATGGGACACCGAAAATCATTTCCGTGCGCTGGCCGCCACCGGCGATGTGAATCGTGCGCTGGCAATACTGGATCGGCTGGATGATGAAGATGAAATCAAAGGGGCCAGGGGCAATTAACCTGCCCGATCTCATGACCCTCAACCCACCGAGTGTAATCGATGGAGTAATCAATGGGGCCAGTCTCCATCAATCAAGCAAATAGGGGACACGGTTTTCCGAACCAACAGAATCAAAGGGGCCGAGGTCGAATTAAAAGTTTATCCTGTCATTCATTATGGGCTGGTGCGAAAACCGCGTCAGCCGGTTAATCCTAAAAACCGCAGTTGACAGCAACTAATCGACCGCAAAGCCAGGTTTGACGCGTGTTTAGCCCTCACCCCAACCCTCTCCCGCAGGGAGAGGGAGTTTACACCCTTCTCCCCGCGGGAGAAGGGCTGGGGATGAGGGCCTGCGACATTGGCATCTCATCCAACTGAGGTTTTAAGGTTAATTCCAACGCCAGGCACGCTGCATGTTCAAATTCGAGTGGGACGATCAAAAGGCAAGGAGTAATCTGCTGAAGCACCGCGTAACATTTGACGAGGTCGTCAGTGTGTTTGCGGATGAACTGGCACTGACTTTTGCGGACACGGATCACTTCGAGTCCGAGGAACAAAGCCGAACCTACGGCCTCTCAAACAAGGGGCGACTCCTCGTGGTGGTTCACACGGAGCGACGTAACAATGTTCGAATCATCAGCGCAAGAAAAGCGACACGATATGAAAAAGGAATCTACGATGAAGTCTGATCAAGATATTCCCGAATTGAAGCACGAGCAACTCGGGGTTGGTGTGCGCGGAAAGCACTTCAAGCACTTTATGCAGGGTAGCATTGTCGTTATTTTGAAACCGGAGATTCAGAAAACCTTTCCTACGTCTGAAGCGGTCAACCAGGCTTTGGCAAGCATGCTGGCCTTTGCGCAGGAGACTCAGAGCCTGACTGGACGCTCAAAGCGGACGCCCCGCAAGCGGGTCGACGTTTAGATCAGACGTGTGCACCTGGCACAATCGTTGATGTCGAAGCCGACGAGGAAATCCGTATTATTTCCATGCGCAAGGCGGACAGCGATGAAACAGACCTCTATTACAAAAACGCCGGATATTTCTGACGATGCGCCCATCGTCGAGCATTTCAAGGCGCTGGCCGGTGATCGCGACTATCAGACGCTGATTAACGACACACTGCGCCGTGTGATCCGCGAGGAGTTGCACCCGGAGTGAGCTTGGCTTTTTAGCCTGCCAGGCGCCGGTCAATGTTCTTCCGAGGAAATCAGTGTCGATTGGCGGTCTTGCCAATAATCCGGCGAGTGCAGAGTAGTCCGTCTGCAGGCCGCGTGAATAGGCATTCTGCAATGTATCTTCCTGAAGTGCCAATAAATACGCCGATCTTCAGGCATATTGTTCGTAGACCGCCTATTCATGCGGTCTACAGCCGTACCTGTTGCGACATCGACGATACTAAGGTTTTGACTTCTTGCCCGGAGCGGGTTTTTTTGCATTTCGCCCGCGTAGCGCAGCGGCAAGCGCCAGACGTCCCCAGGGCAGCATTTCAGCGGGGCTTTCCAGCGCTTCTTCGGGCACCGTCCAGTAGTTCATGGTTTCGCTACGACCATCCTTGTAGGTGAAACAGAAGGGCTCGCCGCCGGCCTGCCGGAAGCTGTCGGCGCTTTCCGCGTCAGCTTTCAGGTAGAGCGTTTCAAGGGCGACGATGGCGAAAAAAAGGTCGTCGCAGTAGAAACCCCAGCCACCGAACATCGCCTTGGCGCGAATTGCGCCAAGCGGAGCGAACAGTTCGCAGGCGTGTTCGACAAACTCGGGCAGCGGGCGGGCCATGGTCGTTACGAAAGTTGCAGGCGCCGGCAGATTTCCAGCACCAGCGCCGACTGGTTCATCGAATAAAAATGCAATCCGGGTGCGCCGCCGACGAGCAGGCGTTGGCACAGTTCGGTGACGACATCGAGACCAAAGGCGCGGATGGCGTCGGTATCGTCGCCCAAGCCCTCGAACTTGCGCCGCATCCAGCGCGGCAGTTCGGCACCGCAGGCGTCGGAAAAGCGTGCCAGTTTGGAGAAGCTGGCAATCGGCATGATGCCGGGGATGATCGGGATGTCGACACCCAGCGCGCGCACTTCATCGACGAAGTGGAAGTAGGCGTCGGCGTTGTAGAAGTATTGGGTGATCGCCGAATTGGCCCCGGCCTTGGCCTTTTTCGCGAAGGCGGCCAGGTCGTCGCGCGGGTTGCGCGCCTGCGGGTGCCATTCGGGATAGGCGGCGACTTCGAGGCGGAAGTGGTCGCCGGTTTCGGCGCGGATGAATTCGACCAGTTCGTTGGCGTAACGGAATTCGCCGGCCTCGGCCATCCCGGAAGGCAGGTCGCCGCGCAGGGCAACGATGCGGCGGATGCCGGCAGCCTTGTATTCGTGCAGGATCTCGCGGATGTTTTCGCGTGTCGAGCCGATGCACGACAGATGCGGCGCCGCCTCATAGCCTTCGGCGGCGATTTCCTTGATGACCGAGAAGGTGCGTTCGCGCGTCGAACCGCCAGCGCCAAAGGTGACGGAGAAGAATTCGGGCTTGAGCACCGCCAGCTTTTCGCGTACCAGGCGCAGCTTTTCAACGCCTTCCAGCGTTTGCGGCGGGAAAAATTCGATGCTTAGATTCAGTGAAGAGTGAGGTGTGAGGAGTGAGGATGTCATGGCCTTAGCGATCGTTTGAAGGAATTGATCAGGCCATTTAGCAGGCCGAATAGGTCGTTGATGTTCTGTTCGAGTACAGCGCACTCGGCAATATTGGCGGGTACCGAAACAGCGGCACGTCGCATCTTCGCGGTAAGACCAAAACGTTCGGAGTCGGGAAAATCCGAAGTGAGAGCTTGTGAAAATATCAAGAATCCACCGCAGAGGCGCAGAGGCGCAGAGGGTTCGCAGAGAAAACCTTTAAAAGCAAAGGGGTTCCTCTGCGTTTTCTCTGCGGCTCTGCACCTCTGCGGTGGGTGTTCAGGTATTTTTTCGCAACCTCTGAGTCGATAAACCTCCTTGACCAGTTCGATGGCAAGCTGCCACGCCAACAGGTCCCGGTGTTTTCTCCTCACTCCTGACTCCCGACTCCTCCCTGACCTTTAGTAGCGGTACTGGTCAGCCTTGTACGGGCCGGCCTTGGAGACGCCGATGTAGGCGGCTTGCTGGTCGGTCAGTTCGCTGAGCTGCGAGTTGAGCTTCTTCAGTTGCAGGCGCGCGACCTTTTCGTCGAGATGCTTGGGCAGCGTGTAGACGCCCACCGGGTAGTCGGCGTTGCGCGTGAACAGTTCGATCTGGGCGATCGTCTGGTTGGCGAACGACGAACTCATGACGTACGACGGGTGACCGGTGCCGCAGCCGAGGTTTACCAGGCGACCCTTGGCCAGCAGGATGATGCGCTTGCCGGGTTTGCCATCAACTTCAGGGAAGATGATGTGATCGACCTGCGGCTTGATTTCTTCCCACTGATATTTTTCGACCGAAGCGACATCGATTTCGTTGTCGAAGTGGCCGATATTGCAGACGATGGCCTGGTCCTTCATGGCCGCCATGTGGTCATGGGTGATGACGTGATAGTTGCCGGTACAGGTGACGAAAATGTCGGCCTTGTCGGCGGCGTATTCCATGGTTACCACGCGGAAGCCTTCCATCGCCGCCTGCAGCGCGCAGATCGGGTCGATCTCGGTGACCCACACTTGCGCCGACAGCGCGCGCATGGCCTGTGCCGAGCCCTTGCCGACATCGCCGTAACCGGCGATCAGCGCCACCTTGCCGGCGATCATCACGTCGGTCGCACGCTTGATGCCATCGACCAGCGATTCGCGGCAGCCATAGAGGTTGTCGAACTTGGACTTGGTGACCGAGTCATTGACGTTGATCGCCGGGAACTTGAGGTCGCCCTTGGCGTGCATCTGGTACAGGCGATGAACGCCGGTGGTGGTTTCTTCGGTCACGCCCTTGATCGCGGCCAGACGCACCGAGTACCAGGTCGGATCAATCGCCAGCTTGGCCTTGATCGCGGCGAAGAGAATGGTTTCTTCTTCCGAAGTGGCGACGCCGAGGGCCTTGATATCTTTTTCGGCCCGCGCGCCCAGGTGCAGCAGCAGGGTGGCATCGCCGCCGTCGTCGAGGATCATGTTCGAGTAGACCGCCACGCCGTTTTCATTTGGCCATTCGAAGATGCGGTGCGTGTAGTCCCAGTAGTCTTCCAGCGATTCGCCCTTGACGGCAAACACCGGCACACCAATGGCGGCGATGGCGGCGGCAGCATGATCCTGCGTCGAGAAAATATTGCACGAGGCCCAGCGCACTTCGGCGCCGAGCGCGGTCAGCGTCTCGATCAGCACGGCGGTCTGGATGGTCATGTGCAGCGAACCGGTGATGCGCGCGCCCTTGAGCGACTGGACGGCAGCGAATTCTTCGCGAATCGCCATCAGGCCAGGCATTTCGGTTTCGGCGATGCGGATTTCCTTGCGGCCCCAAGCGGCGAGGTTCAGGTCGGCAATTACGTAGTCATTGAAATTTTCAGCCACAGTAAAACTCCTTGATAACTGTGGCCGGGAGGGGGAGGTCGTGTTTTAGCGGTGTGCTGAGAAACTTCAGATCAGGCTCACCCGACTTCCCGTGCCCGGCACGGGTTGGTTGGATGAGCGCCGTTTAAGGTTCCGAGCCTGAAACTGTCGAGCAACAGTTTTGCAGCGCCCCTCGGACAAGGCCGGATTATACGCAGACTTTTTTTGCGTGTGAAGTGCTTACGCAACCGGTCCGGTCATGCCCGACCAGAGTTCGTCGAGATCGGCGAAGTGCCATTTCGCCGGGTCTTCACGACTGCTGATCTTCTCCGGACAACCCGTGCGCGAAAGATCAACGATCTCCGGCTTGATGCGGTCATTGGCCTTGGTCGAGAAGAAAACCTTGACGCGTGGCGTCAGCAGCGATTTTTCGGCCTGTTCGATAACCACGCCCAGCCGCCCGGAATTGAGTTTGACCAGCGAGCCAATCGGGTAAATGCCGAGGCTTTTGACGAAGGCCTGGAAAATTGTTGGATCGAAATGCCCCTTGGTCCACTCGGCCATGCGGTGAATCGATTCGGACGGATCCCATCCCGACTTGTAGGGGCGGTTGGAGGTGATCGCGTCATAGACATCACATACTGCCCCCATCTTGGCGAAGAGGCTGATTTCACTGTCCTTGAGGTGCTTCGGGTAGCCCGAGCCATCGGTTTTTTCGTGGTGGTGCAGCACCACATCGAGCGCGATCGCATCGGCGCCGGTGCTGGCGAGCAGCAATTTGTGACCTTCTTCCGGGTGCTTCTTGATGATGGCGAATTCTTCGTCAGTCAGCTTGCCTGGTTTGTTGAGCACTTCCATCGGCATCAGGGCCTTGCCGAGGTCGTGCAGCAGGCCGGCGATACCCGCCGACCGCGTCTGCGCCTCGTCGAGGCTGAGTTGCCTGGAGAGGGCCACCATCAGCGCACAGACGGCGACCGAGTGCATGTAGGTGTAGTCATCGGCGGTTTTCAGGCGGGCCAGGCTGATCAGGGCGCCGGGGTTGCGACTGACGGAGTCGGTGATTTCCTCGACCAGTTTTTTTGCTCCAGCCGTGTCGACGGCCTTGCCCATGCGCGCTTCCTGGAACATGGAAGAGACGGCGCGTTTGGACTGGGCACATATCCTGGAGGCACGGGCAAGCTCGACTGACGTTGAAACGGGTGCTACTTCGCGAACTGAGCTGGCGGCCACGTTCAGCTCCGCCTCGACCTGCGCTTCCGATTCGGCTTCCGACATGGCCGTTTCTCCTGGCGCGACATCAAGCCCTTTTGAACTGTCGATCCAGACTTCCTTGATGCTGCTGGCCAGGATGCTCTCGATATCCTTTGTGTCGGTGATGACAAAGGCGGTGCGCCAGAACGGATGCTCCATCCATGAACCACAGAATTCCTTGAGGTGCATGCCGACGGCAAGCTGGTTGACGCTGATTTTTTTTCGCATGCTCGCAATCCGGATTAGTCGTCGGAGTTCAGATTAACGATCATACTACTCTATGTTTACAAACAAATGAAAAAGAGCCTTGCGGCCCTTTTTTTGCATCTTTAAAAATTAAAGCCCGGCGTCGGCTTTCAGTGCTGCCGCCTTGTCAATCGCTTCCCACGTAAACTCCGGCTCTTCGCGGCCGAAATGGCCGTAGGCCGCCGTCTTGGCGTAAATCGGACGCAGCAGGTTGAGCGCCTTGATGATGCCCTTCGGTCGCAGGTCGAAGTGCTTCTCGATCAGTTCGACAATTTTCTCGTCGCTGATCTTGCCGGTGCCGAAGGTATTCAACATCAGCGACACCGGTCTGGCCACGCCGATGGCGTAGGCGACCTGCACTTCGCAGCGGTCGGCGAGACCGGCCGCCACCAGGTTTTTCGCTACGTAGCGGGCAGCGTAGGCGGCCGAACGGTCAACCTTGGAAGGATCCTTGCCGGAGAAAGCGCCGCCGCCATGGCGAGCGGTGCCGCCGTAGGTATCGACGATGATCTTGCGGCCGGTCAGGCCGCAGTCGCCGTGCGGGCCGCCGACGACAAAACGGCCGGTCGGGTTGACCAGAAAACGGGTCTTGTCCGACAGGAGTTCTTTCGGCAGCACCGGCAGGATGATTTCTTCGATGACCGCGGCGGAAAGATCGGCGTGCGAAACGTCCGGGCCGTGCTGGGTCGAAACCACGACGGTGTCGATGAACACCGGCTTGCCGTCGACATATCTGACGGTGAGCTGGCTCTTGGCATCCGGGCGCAGCCACGGCAGGCGGCCATCCTTGCGGACTTCGGCCTGGCGCTGCATGAGACGGTGCGCGTAGTAGATCGGCAGCGGCATCAGCGACGGTGTTTCGTTGCACGCATAGCCGAACATCAGGCCCTGGTCGCCGGCTCCCTGGTCGAGATCGAGACCCTGGCCTTCGTTAACGCCCTGTGCAATATCCGGCGATTGGCGATTGATTGCCGTTAAAATGGCGCAGCTTTTGTAGTCGAAACCGATTTCGGAATCGGTGTAGCCGATGCGGCGAACCGTTTCCTGGGCGATTTCACGGTAGTTGATGTGCGCTTTGGTAGTAATTTCGCCGGAAATAACGACCAGACCGGTGGAGACGAGCGTTTCGCAGGCCACCCGGCCGGTTGGATCTTCAGCCAGAATGGCGTCGAGGATGGCATCCGAAATCTGGTCGGCAACCTTGTCCGGATGGCCTTCGGAAACGGATTCCGATGAAAATAGATACTCGTGTGACATGTGTTTCTGCTCCAATAAAAAAACCCCGTTCTAGCGGCGTAGCCGGCTCCGGGGTTTGAGCAGACGACGCTTTAGCAGTATTTGGCAGCTCGATTTTTCGAGCTACTCCGCCCTGCAAGTTGTCCTGATTAACTCGGCGGATTTGATAATTGTAGTTTTTAGTGAGCCGCGGGTCAAACCCGTTGCCAACAGGGTTATCTCGTGATTCTTATTTTTCGCTTTCTCAGTTTTCTGCCCTTGTCCTGGCTACACGGGCTCGGTGCTTTGCTTGGCTGGCTGGCCTGGCTTTTTTCCCCGACCTATCGCCGGCACATGCAAGAGAACATGGTGCTGGCGCTCGGCGAGGACGGCGCGCGTCGCGTGCGACCGGCGGCCATTGCCAATGCCGGCAGATCGGCGCTTGAATTGCCCAAGGTATGGCTTCGCCCGCTCGATGAGTCCGCCGCTCGGGTGGTGAAAATCAGTGGCTGGGAACTGGTCGAAGCCGCAACGCGCGAGGGCAAGGGCATCGTTTATCTGACGGCGCATCTGGGTTGTTTCGAGGTTACGGCACAGTATCTTTCGACCCACGCCCCGATCACCGTACTTTATCGACCGCCCAAGCAGGCCTGGCTGCAAACGATGATCGAGGCCGGACGGGCGCGCGCCCAGTTGCACATTGCCGCGGCTGATCTCAAGGGCGTCCGGGCGCTGCTCAAAGCGTTGAAGCGGGGCGAGGCGGTTGGCATGTTGCCCGATCAGGCGCCGAAGGTCGGCGAGGGGCGCTGGATGAATTTTTTCGGCAAACCGGCCTACACCATGACGCTGGCGGCGCGCCTGACCGAGAGCGGCGCGGCGTCGATCATGGTCTGGGCCGAGCGTCTTCCTGGCGGTGCGGGTTATCATTTTCACCTGCAGCGTCCGACACAACAGATAAAAGGGACCACCGAGGAACGCGCCCGGCAGATCAGCCACGAGATCGAACATTTGATCCGGCAATGCCCGGAACAGTATTTGTGGGGCTACAACCGCTACAAGCGACCGCGTGGCGTTGAAGCGCCGCCGGCTAGTCTCTGACACGAAAAAAAATCGTCCAGCAGGCGGGCGAGCGCTTGCGGCTGGTCGTGGTGCAGGTTGTGTCCGCAATCGTCGATCAGACGTTCTTCAACGTTGGCAAAGCAGGCCATGCGCTCCTGGTAGTCGTCCTGGCGGTCGGCAAACTGCTTCATTATCTGCGAGTCGCGCGCGGCGACCCATAGCGTGGGTGCGCTCACCCGACGCCAGCAAGCCTTGGCTTCGTCCAATGGGTAAAGCACCGGGTTGATCCAGCGATGGCGCGGGTCGGCAGCGAAAGTGAAAGCGCCATTTTCGACCGACAGCAGCGAATGCTCGGCAAGGAATGCGGCACGTTCGCGAGTCAGGCGCGGGTTGTCGTTGCACATCCGGGCAGCATAATCGGCGCGGTGAGGGTAGTGACGGAAAGTCGAATCATTGTCACGAATCTGTTGCAGCCATTTCATGAAACGGTCGGGCGTCTCGCCGGGAGCCGAAACCCACAGCCCGAAACCTTCCAGATTGGCAAAGCGCGCTACCCGCTCCGGCCGGATGCCGGCGTAAAGGCTGGCAACGATACCGCCCAGGCTGTGCCCGATGATCTGCGCCGGCTGCTCTGGCGTGTAGTGAGCGAGCAGGGCGTCAAGGTCGGCGATGTAATCCGGGAACCAGTAGGGGCCTTCGTTCCATTGCGACTGGCCAAATCCGCGCCAGTCCGGCGCGATGACGCGCCAGTTACCCTGCAATGCATCGACGATGAACTGGAACGAGGCGCTGACATCGCCCCAGCCGTGCAGGAAGATGAGCGTCGGCGCATCATCCTGACCCCATATCCGGACGTGATAGCGCCGCTGGCGCAGGGAGACAAACTCGGAATGGAAAGGGCGCATGGGTCAGGCCGCCTTAACAATAGGTTGAAACACTGGTGCTTCGCGGATCGGCAGACTTCTTCAGAAATTTGAGCAGGTTTGCTTCAGTCGCTTTCACGTATCCCCCTTGTGGCTTTCTTCTTGAACACTTATTCCAGAAAGTACTATGGCTTTGGTCTGTCGTCCCCAATGGCCTTCAAAGTCGAACGAAAGTTGCCGCTGATGCCTGACGGCCAGCAGATAAATCGCTCCGCCAATCAGCGCGTAGAGCAGCAAATAATCCTTGAGGACGTATTCGCGCAAGGCGTCCATGTCCTGCGTCAGTACCGACAACTTTGCGCGTAGCATTGCTAGCGCATTGGTGGTCTCAACCGAGCGCGGCTGGCGAACCATAAACCTAGAAAATGCAGTTCGTCCACGAAAAACACCAAAAGCACGAAAAGAATCAAGGAGATAATACGCTTAAGATCGCCATCCAAAAGGTGAATGGAGAAAACACATCAAGCTCTGGATTTTGTTCGTGTCTTTCGTGATTTTCGTGGATAGACTGAGGTTTTAGGGATAAACGGACTGCCCATTTCGGGGAAGCGCTCAAGGTTGGGAATCACCGTTTCAAGCAGTTCATCAAGCAAGTCGTCGAAGGCCTGTGGTGCTTCCAATTCGGTCAGAAAAAGTTCGATACCTTCGAGGTTGCGCTCGAAATTCGCAGTGAATTTGAAGACAGGTTTTTTCGCCATGCTTATTGGCGTTCCTCGTCTGCGTCCCAAGTTGTTCGGTAAGCATCGACGCAGGACGCCGTCGCTACGGGGTCAATGTCCCAGTAGGTTAGCGGATCAACTGGCACGGCAACAGCCCTTGAATACGGTTCTGCGAACCCGGCGGTGTCGACCAATTACGCGCTACGCCGACGCTTGATGGACTGAATCACGCTACGGGCGTCATTCACCTTGCCAGCGGCGACGTCGTCGAGTCCCTTGGAGGCCTCGTCGATCAGCAGCAGATGAATGTGCTCGCGCTCCAACTGGTGGTAATAGTCCAGACGGCTGGCGTCGATCAGGGCGATATAGCTCTCGCCGTTCTTGGTGATGATCTTCTCGGCGCCGCCCTTGACCTCTTCGGCCAGTTCGGAGAAGTTGGCGCGGGCGTGCGAGAGGGGAATAACGTCGCTTGCAGAAACACCCATGATGGCCTCCTGTGCCGCACAGGATGTGCAGTATTTTGTAAATCATACGCTTTGGTGTTCGGAAGCAAAAAATGATTCGTATTTTCAGCGTGTGCAGTGGCTTCGTTTGGAGTTGGCAACGGTAGGGAGGTGAAGGCTTGATCTCACCGAGAGGGCAAACCGATAGGCGGATTCCTTCCTGCTGCTCGCCATGTCTTGCTTGCGATAACTTCGTGGTAGTGGCCATTGGCTGCTCTCCTTACCGGATTGAATAAGCAGCCAAAGTTACCAAGGTTACTGATCGATTTGATGCAAGATTGCCGGAGGGACGATGAATTCGGCCGCCAGTTCAAGTCGCGCAAGTGGATTGTCCCAGACCAGCTTCGACAGTCATGCTTTTCTGGCCAAGTTCCCTTTCGCCGCATGCCCATGAAATCGTTGCCGCCATGGCCTGGAAATTTTCCGCTGGCACATCCCTCAGTGCGCCTCTTTTCCTTACTGACCCGTCGCGATTACGCTACACTTCACCGGCACCGGCCATCGGTCAATCCCGGATCGAAAAGTTGCACCGTGATGAGTTGCTGAGACGGCAGGAACAACCTCACCACTCAACACCGATCATTGTATTGTCAAACAAATGCGCCCAAGGCGCGAAAAAGGGAGTTATGCATTCTCGTCAAGCCCTTCCTGCGCTGACCGTCAGCGCCATCGGTGTCGTTTTTGGCGACATCGGTACCAGCCCCCTTTATGCAATGAAGGAAATTTTCAACGGACACCATCCGATTCCGGTCACGCCGGAGAATATTTTCGGCATTCTCTCCCTGATTTTCTGGTCGATCATGGTGCTGGTGTCGATCAAGTACGTGGCGGTGATCATGCGCGCCGACAACAAGGGCGAAGGCGGCTCCTTGGCGCTGCTGGCGCTGGTCACCGAACGTGCCAAGAATGCCGGAATGACGTGGGTCATCACCCTGCTTGGCATCTTCGCGGCGGCCCTGTTCTACGGCGACAGCATGATCACGCCAGCGATCTCGGTACTTTCTGCCGTCGAAGGGCTTGAAATCGTAACGCCGGCCTTAAAGCCCTATGTCTTGCCGATTACATTGACTGTTCTGACCGCTCTTTTCTTTATCCAGAAGCGGGGGACGGGAACGGTCGGCCTGCTCTTCGGGCCGATCATGATCGTCTGGTTCGCCATTCTGGGCGTGCTCGGGGGCATCGAGGTGGCGCGCAATCCCGGCGTGCTCGCGGCACTTAACCCTATGTATGCCATCAACTTTGTCGGCGCTCACACCGGGCTCGCCTTTCTCGCCCTGGGTTCTGTGGTGCTGGCGGTGACCGGGGGTGAGGCTCTCTATACGGACATGGGTCACTTTGGCCCATTCCCCATTCGCCTGGCCTGGTTTGGTTTTGTCATGCCGACGCTGGTGCTCAATTATTTCGGACAGGGCGCGCTGCTGCTTAATGAACCTGGGGCCATAACCAGTCCGTTTTTTCATCTGGGGCCGGATTGGGCGTTGGTGCCGCTGGTCATCCTGGCGACGGTGGCGACGGTGATCGCCTCACAGGCCGTAATTTCAGGGGCTTTCTCCGTGGCTCGCCAGGCTATCCAGATGGGATTCCTGCCGCGCATGCTCATCGTCCATACCTCGGGCAAGGCCAAGGGGCAGATTTACGTGCCGTTCACCAACTGGACCCTCTATCTGGCCGTTATCGCGCTGGTCATCGGTTTCAAGAATTCCTCCAATCTGGCCGCCGCCTATGGCATAGCGGTCACCGGGACAATGTTGATCGATACCATCCTGGTCGCTTTCGTGATGCTGTTGATGTGGCGCTGGCATTGGGCGACGGTGGCCGTCGTTGCCGGTTCTCTGCTGATGGTCGATCTGGCGTTCTTCTCAGCCAATGCCCTGAAGATCCCGGAAGGCGGCTGGTTCCCGATTGCCATGGGTCTGGTCTCATTCACGGTGCTCACCACCTGGCGACTTGGCCGCCGTCTGGTTGGCGATGAAATGGCCAAGCAGAGCATTCCGATGGACGCTTTTCTCGACTCCATTTTTGATGTGCATCGCGTCAATGGAACCGCTGTTTTCATGACCAGTTCCAAGGAAGGCGTTCCTGCCGCGTTACTCCACAATCTCAAACACAATCAGGTATTGCATGAGCGGGTCGTCCTGGTCACCGTACAGACGACCGATACGCCCTACGTCAACGAACTGGACCGCATGTATCTGCACAAGATGCGCAAGGGTTTTGTGCGTCTGATCATCCGTTATGGTTTCATGGAAGACCCGGACATTCCGCGCGCCCTGGAGCGTTGCAAGCGTTTCGGCGAAAGTTTCGATCTCATGGAAACCACTTTTTACTTGTCGCGCGAAACGATTGTGCCCAAACTTTCGCGCAATATTTTGCCCTTGCGCGCCCGCTTGTTCGCATTGATGACCAAGAATGCCACCAGCGCCACCGAGTTTTTCAAGATCCCGCCCGATCGGGTCGTCGAATTGGGAACCCAGCTTGTAATTTAGGTTCGGGCTTTCGCCTGGCGCACTTCCTGCAGTGCGCGTGGCTAGGCGGTCTTCAGGGTATGCCCTGAAGACCCGCATGAATAAAGGCCTTCAAGGCATCGTTTTGTAGAGCGCCTAGCGACGGGCGTTGCCGGGCGATTCGTCAGAAGCCCTGTGCCAAACACCGCTTCCTGGCTTTATCTGGCATCGTCCAGGCTGGCGATGTGTTTTAAGATGGCCACCTCAGAGGTTGTGAAATAATACCTGACCCCCACCGCAGAGACGCGGAGACGCAGAGCTTTCGCAGAGAAAACCTTTAAAAACAGGTCGCTTTCTCTGCATTTCCTCTGCGCCTCTGTGTCTCTGCGGTAGGTTTTCGATATTTTCACAACCTCTCAGGTGAATTGCCTTGCCACGATTCAATCATCCCGAAAACCTGCGATTACGAGCCTCCCAGCCATGACCTATTTCCGCTTTTCTGCCGTCCTGTTCTGCGCCTTGCTCATTCCGGGCGCATCTGCCAATGCCGCTGCGGCAAAGCCGGAAGCCAGGCCGGCAAGTCTTGCCCGACTTGACGCGCAAGCGGCCGGGTTTTCGTCCTATGTGTTGCCGAACGGATTCAAGATCATCCTGGCACCGTATCCGTCGGCCGCCAACGCCCGCATCGAACTGATCGTCAAGACCGGCAGCAAGCTCGAAGGCTACGGCGAGACGGGCATGGCGCACTTGCTCGAGCACATGCTGTTCAAGAGCGCCGGCCAGCGTGCCGACCTCAAGAGCGACCTGACCGCACTCGGTGCAACCTGGAACGGCACCACCAACGCCGACCGCACCAATTACTTCGAGACTGTCGCCGCTGAACCCGGGAAAATCGACGAAGCCATTCGCATCGAGGCGGACCGCTTCATCCGCGCCAGTTTCACCAAAGACCATCTGTCCAGCGAAATGAGCGTCGTGCGCAACGAACTGGAACGTAACGACAGCGACCCCGGCAGCCTGCTGATGCGCGCCCTGCAGCGCCAAAGCTACTTCTGGCACGGCTATTCGCGGCCAACCATCGGTGCGCGCAGCGACATCGAGGACGCGCCCTTTTCCGCCCTGCAGGCCTTCCACAGGAAACATTACCGCCCCGACAATGCCGCGCTGATCGTCTCCGGTAATTTCGACGAGCAGCGCGTCCTGGCGCTGGCCAGCCGGCTCTTTGCCGAAGCCCGCAACCCGGCGACTCCCAGGATTGGCAACTGGACCCGCGAAGAAACGCGGGCCACGACCAATCGCAGCGAACTGGCACTCCCAGCCGGCAAAACCATGGCCGCCAGCGCCTGGAAATTGCCCGGCATGACCAACCGGCAAACCTTCGCCTTCGATCTGGCGGCCAGCGCCATTTGTGACGATGACTGGGGCAGCCTGCGCAAGGACCTGGTGCTGGAACGCAGGATCGCCGTCGCCGTGTCGTGCGGCACCCAAGTCCAGGCCGATTACAGCCTGTTGATCGCCTCCGCCTCGGCAGGCAAGGATGCGGATGCCGAGGTCTTGTCGCGGGCGTTGCGCGAGCACATCGAAGCAGCCGCCGCCAGGGGCATCAGCCAGGAACAACTGGATCGCGCCCGCCTGACTGAACTGAATGCCTTCGAACGTCTGGAGAACGACCATCAAGCGCTGGCCTCTTTACTGTCACAGGCCGAGGTGGCCGGCGACTGGCGCTTGTACTTCTGGCAGCGCGATACCGTCAAGGGCCTGACCCTGGACGAAGCCAATGCGGCCCTGAAGAAATGGGCGGTCGCGGTCAATCGCAGCGACGTACTGCTGCGTCACGCGGACGGTGTCGCGGCACCGGAGCTGCCGAAATCCGTCGCCGCCAGCGCACTGGTGACCGGCCAGGACTGGCCGGCCATCTCCCGGCTGGCTGATCCGATTCCAGGCTCGGCCAGCGAACTGGCGAAGGCCACGATCAACCTCTCACTGGATGGGACGCGGGCCCGGGCGGCGCTGATTTCGCGCCGCACGCAGGGCGATCTGGCCTGGCTGGTATTAAGCAACGACTACGGCAACGAGTCGGCCCTGTCCGGCCGACGGACGGCTTGCGCCATGGCCGACCAGCTCATGGCCTATGGCGGCGCGGGACTAAGCCGGGACCAACTCAGTGCCCGGCTGGAGGCGCTGCAAGCGCACTGGTCGCTGGGCCTCGGGGGGATTGTCGTCGAGGCGCCGCGGCGGAACATCGATGCCGCGCTGGACATCCTCCTCTCGGCCTGGAGCTCTCCCACCCTGCCGGCCAGCGAGTTCGAACGCATCAAGGCCGCTGCCATCGCCCGGCTTGAAGCCGGGCTCAAGGACCCGACGCAAGTCGCCGCCACGACGGCCAGCCTGCGCTTCGATAATTACCCCGCCCAGCACCCCTACCAGCCCCGCTCGCTGGAGCAACAACTGGCCGAAAGCCGTGCCGTGAGTTTCACCGCGGCGACGTCCTGTGCAACCGATTTCTCCGGTATCGCCGAGGTCCGACTGGCGATGGTCGGAACCTTCTCGCCGGAGGATGTGCAGGCGGTGTGGGCCAAGGTCGGCAAGCTGCCAACGGCGAAAATACCCTACGCACGGGTGAAGGATATCGAAGCGCCGCTCAGCGTCGACACCACGCCGATCGACGTGTCGATGCCGGAAAAACCCAATGCGGCGATTGCCGGATCGACCTTGCTGCGCATCACCGACGATTCCCCGGATTTCCCCGCCTTGCGCATCGCCGTCAAGGTACTCGGCGGCGATGCCGACAGCCGGATCTGGCAGCGCCTGCGCGAACGCGAAGGACTGGCCTATAGCGCCGGCGTGAGTTTGTCCGGAAACAACTTCGAGCCGCGTAGCCGACTGGTCATCCAGGCCAGCGCCGCCAGCGACAAGGCCGATGCCGCACTGGCCAGCCTGAAGGACGAACTGGCGCGGGCGCTACAGGATGGCTTTTCGGAACAGGAGGTTGAACGCGCCAAAGGTGCCTGGCTGCAGGAACGAAAGACCTCCCTGCGTGCAGAACAGTCGTTTGCCGGCAGCCTGGCGCAGGGGCTGTACAGCGGTCGCGACTATGCCTGGCTCGCACAATACGATGAAAAGATCGCCCGGCTTGACGCTCAGGAAGTTACGCGCGCCTTGCGCAAGTATCTGTCCGCTACGCCGATGGTCTGGATGGTGGGTCGGGGCAAGGCGGCAATGGATGCCAAAATCGAAAAGTAGCAGCAAACAAGCCGAAAGTCTGCGCCACCAGCGAGGGAGTTGCGCACCCATTCGCCCATGGCGGCAGGAGAAGACCAAGAGCCTGCCGGACATCGTCACCGTCGACCAGGCCCAGCGGATTTTCGCCGCCACCCGCGTGGTCAGTTACCGGGTGCTCTTCTTCACCCTCTATAGTCTGGGGCTGCGCCTTGGCGAAGGGCTGCGCTTGCAGGTGGGGATATCGAGGTCAATGGAGTCTGACACCATCGATTGTGCAACAGGGTGCCGCATTCCTACTTAACCGAATTTGAGTGCATAGAATGAGGTTTGAAAGAACTGGGAAGGAAAAGGCGAGTGATCTAACGCAGCTCTTTGCCTCTACGTTTGGTTCTTCCGAAGGAGCAGAGGAAGGCGCTCTAATTGGGGGTCTAGTTGCTAAGTTCAGATTTCTTCTGTTAGGACCCAATTGGTTTGGCACTTTTCACAC
>NZ_JBMOJE010000085.1:0-23431 GCF_049316945.1 Propionivibrio sp.
TACTGTTTTCTTGCTGGCGCAACGCAGGTATTCGTTGGCGCAATTCATCAAGCGAGAGTAGTTCCTCCTGGTAACCTACCAGACCAATACACTTTTCGTGCCAGCTGCTGCATCCAAGGGGGAAACTCAGGTTCGCAACCGATTCGTCCCGTCACTTTCGATTACACCCGTGGCAAAGCAAGTCCGTGCCGCACGAAATGGAATTTTGATATCATGAGCAACCAAAGGTAGTTGAAATTGATCAGGTTTTGTCTGTGTCCAAAAGGTATATTCTTCTCGAATGTGAGAAATTAATGCAATCACCCTGCAAACATGAATACGATGGGAATAGCTCGGTAGTTATAACGAGCGGGATTTTCTCGTATTTCACAGGTCAGCGCAGGAGTGGTGTTGGAGAAGATTGGTCGGTGGGTCGTCCCGGTTTCCTCGCACCGAAAAATGTTTTTTTTGCCACAAATTTGCTCATCAATTATTGGGCTTGCCACGCTTTAACCAACCAAAAGAAGTTGTAAATTGAGCATCTCCATGCCTGCTCAAATTTTGGAAATCCAGGAGAAGCTCAGAACCGCCTGGAATTTTCTGACCGGTGAGGATCGTTGTTTCCGCTTTGTCGATGGCATGACTCAGCAAGATGGAAATAATGTCCATCGACGGATTGTCCTGCCAATCTCCTCGCCCGACGCAAAGCAGCGAGCCGCGATCGCCTTGTTGATTGGTCGGGAAGATGCAGAGCAGTTGGCGTCTTCGATGTTTGGAGTTTTGAGGAAGGATCTGGCTGAAGAAGATATTGCGGATGCGTGCGCAGAGGCGTGCAACGTACTTTCCGGGGCGATTGTCGAGTATTTGAGTGCCAGCGAGCAGATTCAAATCGGGCTTCCTACGGCCATAGAGGCTGCTGACTACCAGTCGGTTTTGCTTGGTAGTAATATCAAGGCTTTTTTTGAGGGTAAGTCTGATAATCAACAGCTTACCCTCGTTATCTTCGATCCATTGGTAGAGCCAAAGCATCAGGGGAGTGTGTAATGCAATGTTTCATTATTGTCGACGATAGTCGCGCTATTCAGTCCATTATTCGTCGCGCCATAATCGCAGGTGGCTATAACAGCGATTCTGTACATGTTGTCTCAAGTGGTTCGGAAGCTCTGGATTTGGTTGGGACACTCAAACCGGATCTCATTATTACAGATTGGCATATGCCGGGCATGTCTGGGTTGGAACTTGTGCAAACTTTGCGTCAGACGGGCCATCAACTCATCAAGGTTGGTCTGGTTACCACCGAAAAGTCCGAAGCGCGGATGGCGGAAGCGCGTAACAACGGGGTCGATTTCATTTTGCATAAGCCGTTCAAGGACAGTGACTTGATAGCGGCTATCGAGTTATCCGTGGGGTCACCCGGGGATGCTCAGGAGCCTGAGGTGCCTTCAGCTGAGCCGGAAGTAATCGCCAGTGTTGATGCAGTGACGAAGATACTGAAGGCAACTCTGCCAACTCATGCATTTACCCTCAGAAAAGCCGATCTGGCTCAACTGGATATAAGTTCGATGAGAGTTCTGCTCGGTCTGTATTCAAAGGCGGAACGTAAATCTGTTGACGCGCTTTGCGTGATGGATATGGCGTGTGCAGAACTGATCGGTTCTGCCGTCCTCGGTTACAACCCGCTTCAGATGCAATCTGCCTTGGCTTCAGACGCAGGGAGAGAAGTGATTGTGGAGTCGGTGTCGTCTTTTCTCAAGCAGGTTGCTGCCCTATTCCCTTCGCTGGATAAAGTGCCTCATAAGCTGGCGCGCTCGAGTATTCTCGGCTTTGAATCAGCGCCATTAAAAAAAGCGCTGCATCACAATGCGGGTGTTCAGGTTTACGAATTGCAGATTCAAGGCTTGGGTCGGGGTTGCTTTGCCTTGCTGAAGCTCACCGCTTGATAAATTTTCGCACTGTGAAATTGGAACCAATCATGAAAAGAGTAATGGAGTCCCGTTCCCATGGTTTTATTGACTTTGGTGCACAGTGATACAGTCGATTATCGAGCTTTTTAAAAGCGTGACGATGACTATCGATTCGACACAACTGGCCGTGATTGTTGTCACTCTCTGTGCGATAGTTTTTGTTGCTTCGTCAATAACGATGCTACTGAAAATTTTCAGGCGCTCTGAAGATGTGCATGTCGAAGTTAAAGGCCTATTAGCCGAAATTAAAGCTGATATTCAGGTTTCCAAGCTCGCTTCCAAAAATCTCAACCTGCTCATCGAACGATCTTCAGCAATGCTGGCTGATCTTGAGCCTCGTCTTGGGCAAGTTTTCAAGGAATACTCAAAAAACGTCAAGAGATTACCGGTGTCGCCTGACCCCATCGAGTTAACTCAGGATGGGATGAATGTTTTGCAAACTGTTCCCGAAACACCAGGTAAAAACCTGAACAAGTTGCAGAGTGATAACCGCGTTGAACTTAATCGTTTGCTGATGCAGAAAAACAGTATGGATCTGGAACTTGCTGAACTGCGCGAAAAATTTATCAAGAGCGAACGTCAGGTCGTCGATTTGCGACGACAGAACCACTCTGCACGACAGAACCACTCTGCAGAAGAGGCGAAGTCGGCCGCAGAGCAGTTGAGTTTGCTTAACGAGCGTCTGGTTTCCGAAGCGCGAGAGGCTCGTCGGCGCCAGTTGGAATCAGAAGAGAAGCTCCAACCCCTGATCAATGAGCTTCAGCATGTGAAGGCGCGTTTGGAAATTCAGGCGAGGCCGGTTCAAAGCCTGGAAGATAGTGCTGAACTGATGGCGGGCAATGCCGTGTTGCGTGAACGTATTGTCGGGCTTGAGTCTGCGGTCAAGCGGTTACAGAACGAACTGCAGGCCGGCGAAGAAGATCTCTTACGCACTTTGCGCGAGAAAGCATTTATCGAAGAGCGGTTCCTGCAAGATGATAATTCCGCGCTTACAGGTTGAACTAGAGAATGGATCGGAGTCCGTTTCTTTCCTCAGTTAACCTGATTTCACCCTTTGCGATTAACCTGTTTTCCTCAGTTGCCCCCGCTGAAATTGTTGCAAACTGAGCGCTGATGCGGATTTAAAAGAAAACAGAGGACACCACGGTTTTCTGTTTTTTCTGCTCTGAAAACCGGGAAACCGAGGTCCAATCAATTATTTACGGTTTCCAGCCGACATGGATGAGCGCGCCCAGAAAGCCCGCCAGGATCGCCAAGGCATCGAATGCCTGTCTGCCCCGCTGTGTGGCAAGCCATCCTGGGTCCGCATCCCCGTGGCAAGGACGTGCATCCAGTGCAGCAAACCGGCGACGTGCTCCCGAAGGAAACACTCTTGGGGTCTGCATCCCCGTTTCATCGGCATGGGCCACCTCGGCGCTGATTGCTATCGGCCTAGCCATTGCGGTTGGCGTCTACTTCGGCTTCTACCCGGCCCGCAAGGCAGCGCGGCTCGATCCGATCGAAGCGCTTCGCTATCAGTAGTCAAGCAGAGTTAGCACGCTTCCAACGCAGCATTAAACACCGTTGTGTATTCTGAATTCCAAAGAGCAGCATTAATGATCAACGCGTGGACAAGACCGACACATCATCGACTCCCCATCGAGAAGTCGATTTTTTACCATTTTTTTACACGCCGCCCCCTCATTTTTAGAACATTTTAATACCCGATTTTTTAGTATGACGGTGTCGAAACAACATCAAGGAGCGTCCTTATGGATCTCGTCTATCTTGCCGGCATCGGACTTTTCTTCGTCCTGATGGTCGGCCTCGCCACCGGCTGTGCCCGACGGGGAGGTGGCAAATGACCTGGCTTTACGTTCTGAGCGGTGTCGTGGCCGCTGGTCTGCTGGTCTATCTGATTGCTGCGTTGCTAAATCCGGAGGACTTTTCATGAACTCGCACGCCTGGATTCTTCTTGGCCTTTTCCTGACGGTCCTGCTGTTGACCGTCAAGCCTCTGGGCGCTTACATCGCCAATGTAATGGAAGGACGGTTCCGTCTGGCCGGACTGATCGAGCGCCCACTCTACCGACTGTGCGGCATCCGCCAGGACGTGGAAATGGGCTGGCTGAACTACACGTTCGCCATCCTGCTCTTCAACGTCCTCGGCGCGTTCGCTGTCTATGCCCTGCAACGGCTGCAACTCTGGCTGCCGCTCAACCCCCAGGCGATGGCCAATGTCAGCCCGGACTCGGCATTCAATACGGCCATCAGCTTCGTCAGCAACACCAACTGGCAAGGTTACAGCGGCGAAGCCACCATGAGTTACCTGACGCAGATGCTGGGGCTGGCGGTGCAGAATTTTCTTTCCTCGGCCACCGGCATCGTCGTTGTCATCGCCCTCATCCGTGGCTTTGCCCGCCATTCGGCCAGGACCGTCGGCAACGCCTGGGTCGATCTGACCCGTGTCACACTTTTTGTCCTGCTGCCCATCGCTCTGGTTTTTGCCGTCTTCCTGACCAGCCAGGGCGTCATCCAGAATTTTGACGCCTACAAGGACGTCACGACACTGGAAGTCACCCGCTACGACACGCCCAAACTGGATGCCGCCGGACAACCGATGAAGGACGAAAAAGGCAACGCCATGACCGAAGCGACGGAAACTCCGACGCAGACGCTGCCTATGGGCCCGGTCGCCTCGCAGGAAACAATCAAGATGCTCGGCACCAACGGCGGCGGATTCATGAACGCCAATTCGGCGCATCCCTTTGAAAACCCGACGCCGCTCTCCAACTTCGTCCAGATGCTGTTGATCTTCCTGATTCCGGGCGCGCTGTGCTTCACCTTCGGGCGCATGGTCGGCGACACCCGCCAGGGCTGGGCCGTGCTCTCCGCGATGACCCTGATGTTCGTGGTTCTGGCCGCCGCCGCCATGCATTTCGAGCAGCAGGCCAACCCGCTGCTGACGCAACTGGGTGTTGATCCGGCTTTTGGAAACATGGAAGGCAAGGAAACCCGCTTCGGCATTGCCGATTCCGCCTTGTTCGCCGCCATCACCACGGCGGCATCGTGCGGTGCGGTCAATTCCATGCACGACTCCTTCACCCCGCTAGGGGGTATGGTGCCACTGGTCTTGATGCAACTCGGCGAAGTCGTCTTCGGCGGCACCGGCACCGGCCTCTACGGCATGCTGGTCTTCGCCATCATGGCTGTCTTCATTTCTGGTCTGATGATCGGTCGCACGCCGGAATACCTGGGCAAGAAGATCGAAACCTACGAGATGAAGATGACCTCCATTGCCATCCTGGTCACCCCGCTTCTGGTGCTGCTCGGCACGGCCATTGCCGTGATTGCCACCGACGGTCGTGCCGGCATTGCCAACCCCGGCGCCCATGGCTTCTCGGAAATACTCTATGCCTTCACCTCGGCCGCCAACAACAACGGCAGCGCTTTTGCCGGCCTCTCTGCCAATACGCCCTTCTACAACGTGATGCTGGGCATTGCCATGTGGTTCGGCCGTTTCGGCGTCATCGTGCCGGTGCTGGCGATGGCCGGCTCGCTGGCCGCCAAGAAGCGCATTGCCGTTGGTGCCGGCACGCTGCCGACCCATGGCCCGTTGTTCGTCACGCTGCTGATCGGCGTTGTGCTGCTGGTCGGTCTTCTTAACTATGTGCCCGCGCTGGCGCTCGGCCCGGTCATCGAGCACCTGCGGCTCGCCTCCGTTCACTGAGCCACGGGAGAAAACGATGACACGCAAAACGTTCAGTCTGTTCGATACGACACTGGCCATCCCGGCCATTCAAGAGGCTTTCAAGAAGCTCAATCCGACCGTGCAATGGCGCAATCCGGTGATGTTCGTCGTCTATGTGGGCAGCATCCTGACTACCGTTCTCTGGTTTCAGGCCTTGGGCGGCAAGGGCGAAGCATCCGCCGGATTCATCCTCGCCGTCGCCCTCTGGCTGTGGTTTACCGTCCTCTTCGCCAATTTTGCCGAAGCGCTGGCCGAAGGGCGCAGCAAAGCCCAGGCGGCTTCCCTGCGCGGCCTGAAGAAGGAAACCTGGGCCAAGAAGCTCTTGGAGCCCCACTTTGGTGCTCAATGGCGAATGTTCCGGGCCGAAGATCTGCGCAAGGGCGACGTGATCCTGATCCAGGCGCACGAACTCATTCCCGCCGATGGCGACGTCATCGAAGGGGTCGCCTCGGTGGATGAATCCGCCATCACCGGCGAATCGGCCCCGGTCATCCGCGAATCGGGCGGCGACTTCTCCTCCGTCACCGGCGGCACGCGGGTACTGTCCGACTGGATCGTCGTGCGCGTCAGCGTCAACCCCGGCGAAACCTTCGTCGACCGCATGATCGCCATGGTCGAAAACGCCAAGCGCCAGAAAACGCCGAACGAAATCGCCCTGACCATTTTGCTGGTGGCGCTGACCATCGTCTTCCTGGGCGTCACGGTCACCCTGTTGCCTTTCTCGATGTTCAGCGTCGAGGTGGCCCAAGCCGGAACGCCGGTTACTATCACCGTACTTATCGCGCTGCTGGTCTGCCTGATACCAACCACCATCGCCGGACTCCTCTCAGCCATTGGGGTGGCCGGCATGAGCCGCATGATGCAGGCCAACGTGATCGCCACCTCCGGACGAGCGGTCGAAGCGGCTGGCGACGTCGATGTGCTGCTGCTCGACAAGACCGGCACCATCACTCTTGGCAACCGCCAGGCGTCAACCTTCCTGCCGGCCGATGGCGTCAGCGAAGCCGAACTGGCCGATGTCGCCCAGCTCGCTTCACTCGCCGACGAAACCCCGGAAGGACGCAGCATCGTCATCCTGGCCAAGCAGCGCTTCCAGTTGCGCGAGCGGGACATCCAGGCGCTGGATGCCCACTTCGTGCATTTCTCGGCCAACACGCGCATGAGCGGGGTGGACATGGCTGGCCGCCAGATCCGCAAGGGCGCCGCAGAGGCTATCAGGAAGCACGTCGAAGCCCAGGGCGGAAACTTCCCCAAGTCAGTGTCGGTCAAGGTTGATGAAGTCTCCCGTCGCGGCAGCACGCCGCTGGTGGTGGCCGACACCGCGAACGGAAAAGCGCTCGTTCTCGGCGTCATCGAGCTCAAGGACATCGTCAAGGGCGGTATCAAGGAGCGTTTTGCCGAACTGCGCAACATGGGCATCAAAACCATCATGGTGACCGGCGACAACCGGGTAACGGCAGCGGCCATTGCCGCCGAAGCCGGGGTCGATGACTTCCTGGCCGAAGCGACCCCGGAAGCCAAGCTGGCCCTCATTCGCCAGTACCAGGCCGAGGGTCGTCTGGTGGCGATGACCGGTGACGGCACCAACGATGCCCCGGCGCTGGCGCAGGCCGACGTGGCGGTGGCCATGAACAGCGGCACCCAGGCGGCCAAGGAGGCCGGCAACATGGTGGACCTCGACTCCAATCCGACCAAGCTCATCGAGGTCGTGGAAACCGGCAAGCAGATGCTGATGACGCGCGGCTCGCTGACCACCTTCAGCATCGCCAACGACATCGCCAAATACTTCGCCATTATCCCGGCGGCCTTCGTCACCACCTACCCGCAACTCGCCGCGCTGAACGTCATGGGGCTGGCCAGCCCGGCGTCGGCGATCCTGTCGGCGGTGATCTTCAACGCCCTGATCATCGTCTTCCTGATTCCGCTCGCGCTGAAGGGCGTCAAGTATCGACCGCTCGGTGCGGCGACCCTGCTGCGCCAGAATCTCGCAATTTATGGCCTGGGCGGCGTCATCGTTCCCTTTATCGGCATCAAGGCGATCGACCTGCTGATCGCCGCTGTCGGTCTGGCTTGAACAAGGAGAAGAACCCCCATGAAAACCCTGTTATCTCAGTTTCGCCCCGCTGTCAGCCTCTTCGTGTTGCTCACCGCAATCGTTGGCGTCGCCTATCCGCTGCTCGTCACCGGCATCGCCAAGGTCGCCTTCCCCGAGGCGGCGGATGGCAGCCTGATCCTCAAGGATGGAAAACCGGTTGGGTCCCGCCTGATCGGGCAGAACTTCACGGAAGCGAAATATTTCTGGGGCCGACCGTCGGCCACTTCTCCCCAGCCCTACAACGCTTCCGCCTCCAGCGGTTCCAATCAAGGGCCGCTCAATCCGGCGCTGACCGATGCCGTCAAGGGCCGAATCGAAACCCTGAAGGCGGCCGACCCCGACAACACCGGTCCGATTCCGGCCGATCTGGTCAACGCTTCGGCCAGCGGCCTCGATCCTCACATCAGCCCGGCCGCCGCGGAGTACCAGGTCAAGCGTGTCGCCACGGCGCGCAAGCTCGACCCGGCGGCGGTCAGCGCCCTGGTGGTCAAAAACACCGAGGATCGCCAATGGTCAGTCTTCGGCGAGCCTCGGGTGAATGTGCTCGAACTCAATATCGCGCTTGACGCGCTTCGCTAACGCGACTTCCTCGTTAGCGAAACACCGTCTGGAGCACATCAATGCATCCCTCGAATACATCCAGGGTAAATTTGTTCTAACAATCCGACGTCATACCGGCGAAGGTGACCGAAGGAAATGCAGAGCCCGGTATCCAGATTCGTCCATCTGATCAAGATGTTAAAAGACCTGTTTGATAAACGAACTGGATTCCGGGTCAAGCCCGGAATGACGGTAAATCAATGGGTTAGCGCTAGAACCAATTTACCCTGCGAATACATCCGCGTTACAATTCAGGTCAATCTTTCCATGGTAATCATCGGTTCAGTCGGCATTTCCCTTTCCCTTCGCTTCAAACGCGCCGGCTGACTATAAGGTCAAAAAAACCATGCCCGATCAACGCCCCGATCCCGACCAGTTGCTCGACCGCATCAATGCTGAAGCAGCCAAGGCCCAGCGCGGCAAACTGAAGATTTTCTTCGGCGCCACGGCCGGGGTCGGCAAAACCTACGCCATGCTCGACGCCGCTCAGCGCCAACTTCAGCAAGGGGTGGATGTAGTCATCGGCGTGGTGGAAACCCATGGTCGCTCGGAGACCGAGGCCATGGCAAACGGCATGGAGCGTCTGCCGCTGCGGGACATTCCCTATCGCGGCCGCTTGCTCAAGGAATTCGACCTGGATGGCGCACTGACCCGCAAGCCGGCGCTCATCCTGATGGACGAACTGGCCCACTCCAACGTGGCCGGTTCGCGGCACCCGAAACGCTGGCAGGATGTGGACGAATTGCTGGCGGCGGGCATCGACGTCTATTCGACGGTGAATGTCCAGCATCTGGAAACCCTCAACGACGTAATCAGCGGCATCACCGGCATCCGGGTATGGGAGACGGTGCCGGACAAGGTGTTCGATACCGCCGACGAAGTGGTGCTGGTTGACCTGCCTCCGGACGAACTCCTGCAGCGCCTGAAAGAAGGCAAGGTCTATCTGCCCGGGCAGGCGGAACGGGCGATTCGCAACTTCTTTCGCAAGGGCAACCTGATTGCCCTGCGCGAGCTGGCACTGCGCCGGACGGCCGACCGGGTGGACGACGACATGTTGCAATATCGGCGCGAGCGCCTCGTATCGTCGGTCTGGCAGACGCGCGATTCGCTGCTCGCCTGCATCGGCCCCGGTGACGGTGTGGAAAAAATCGTGCGCACCGCGGCCCGCCTGGCCAGCCGGCTGGAAGTGCCGTGGCACGCCATCTACATCGAAACCCCGGCGCTGCAACGCCTGCCGGATAGCAAACGCCATCGTATCCTGCGCAATCTCAAACTGGCTGAAGAACTCGGCGCAATCACCGCGACCTTGTCCGGCAGTGACGTGTATGAAGAGACGGTCAGCTATGCCCGCGATCATAACCTCTCGAAAATAATTGTCGGACGGGATCACCCGCGCCCCTGGCGTTTCTGGTTCCGCTCTTTTGCCCATCGCATCGGCCAGCGCGCTCCCGACCTCGATGTGGTCCAGGTCGCCCGCACCGAGGGGGTCAGGGAGCATGACCGGGATGACCGGCAGAAAATCGTCGAAGGTGTCTTCAACCACTGGCCGGACTATGCCATGGCCTTTCTTGGCTGCGCCTTGGCGGGCCTCTTTTCGGCTGCCCTGTTTCCGCTTTTCGAACTGCCCAACATCGTGATGATTTTTTTGCTGGCCGTGGTCCTGGTCAGCGTGCGTTTTGGCCGCGGGCCAGGGGTGCTGGCTTCATTCCTGTCGGTCGCCATTTTCGATTTCGCCTTTGTTCCGCCGCGCTTTTCCTTTGCCGTCACCGATGCGCAGTATCTGATGACCTTCGCCGTCATGCTGATTGTTGGCCTGATCACCGGTCAACTCACTGCTGGTTCCAAATACCAGGCCAGAGTCGCTACGCGCCGCGAACAGCGGGTGCGTTCGCTCTATGAAATGTCCCGCGATCTGTCCGCCGCGCTTGTGCCCGAACAGATCGCCGAGATCGGTGAGCGCTTCATCGAGACGGAATTCGGCGCCAAAGCGGCTTTCTTGCTCACCGATGAGAACGACAAGATCCAGCCGCCGATTGCTTCGGCCAACACTTCGGCCAACGCCTTGTCCGGCGTCGACCTGGGCATTGCCCAGTGGGCCTTCGATCATGGCGAGGCGGCCGGGCAAGGCACCGACACACTGGCGGCCAGCCCCATCCTCTATCTGCCGCTCAAAGCACCGATGCGGTTACGCGGCATCCTGGCTCTCGAACTGCGCCGCTCGGACCGCCTCCTGATTCCCGAACAACGGCGCCTGCTCGATACCTTCGCCTCGCTCATCGCCCTTGCCCTGGAGCGGGTGCATTATGTTGATGTAGCCCAGAACACCACCGTGAGCATGGAGTCAGAGCGCCTGCGCAATTCCCTGCTGTCGGCCATATCGCATGATTTGCGCACACCCATGAGTGTCATTGTCGGGCTGACGGATTCCATGTTCCTGACCCGACCGCCGCCGACCGGCGCCCAGGCCGATATTGCCCGATCCCTGCGTGAAGAAGCCCTGCGCGTCAGTGACCAGGTCAATAATCTGCTCGACATGGCGCGCTTGCAGGCCGGTCGTGTAACCCTGAACCGGCAATGGCAACCACTGGAGGAAGTAATCGGCAGCGCCTTCAAAAGCGCCGAGCGATCATTGACGCAGCATCTGTTCAAGGTCTCGCTGGATGAAAATCTGCCGCTGGTGGAAATCGACTTTGCGCTGATGGAGCGTGTCTTTTGCAACCTGCTGGAGAATGCCGCGAAATACACGCCGCCGGGTAGCGTGATCGAAATCGGGGCCAAGGCCACGGATAAGTCGGTCGAGGTGTGGGTGGAAGACAACGGACCCGGACTCCCGGAAGGGAAAGAGGATTTGATTTTCAAGAAATTCGAACGCGGCCAGCCGGAAGGTTCAACGCATGGCGTCGGCCTGGGTTTGGCCATTTGTCGGGCGGTCATCGCGGCGCATGGCGGCGAGATTCGTGCCGAGAATCGGCCTCATGGCGGAGCTCGCTTTCTGTTCTCCCTGCCGAAAGGCCATCCGCCCGTTCTGGCGGAGGAGGAGGAGGAAGACGAGGAAAAGAATGAGATTGTTGACCCTGGGGAGCAATGCTGAATGCCTGCCAACAAACCGGTCGTGATCATTATTGAGGACGAAGACAAGATTCGTCGTTTCGTCAGGCTGGCTCTGGAAGAAGAGCAACTGGATGTGTACGAGGCCGATTCCGTCAAGCGCGGTCTGATCGAGGCGGGTACCAGGCAACCCGACCTGGTTGTTCTCGACCTTGGCTTGCCGGATGGGGACGGGATTGATTTTATCCGGGATTTTCGCACCTGGTCGGAAGTCCCGATCATTGTCCTTTCGGCGCGTACGGTCGAGTCCGACAAGGTGGCCGCACTCGATGCCGGTGCCGATGATTATCTGATCAAGCCGTTCGGTACCGCTGAACTGCTAGCCCGCGTCCGGGCGAATCTGCGGCGCCGATTCAAGACAGGCACAGCAGGATTGACGGTATTCAGGTTCGGCAGGATTGAGGTTGATTTTGGCAAACGCACGGTTGAACAGGACGGGCAACCAATCCACCTGACACCGATCGAATTCAGGCTGCTTGCCTATCTGATTGCCAATCCGGATACGGTTCTTACGCATCGCCAGTTGTTGAAAGCCGTGTGGGGACCATCCCATATCGATGACAGCCACTATGTACGCATCTACATGGGACACGTCAGAAAGAAAATCGAGAATGATCCGACCCGACCCAACCACATTCTTACCGAATCCGGTGTCGGCTACCGTTTTGTTGCCTAGATATGTCATATGCGTTTTCCGAGGTGTTCATGCTTCAACGCTGCGGATCTTGTGCGGCTTCAGATCGATTTCGTCCAGAATGCGCCAGACCGTGCTCTTGCCGGCGCGGCCAAGTCGCGCGAAGCCTGCCTCTTCCGCATGCTCGGACACATAGCGCGCCAGCGCAGAGATGCTCCACAACTCCGCCGCCAAGCCCAGATCTTTGGGCTTCACGCAGGCCAAGCTGACCACCCAGGCTTTGGCTTCCTCAGTAATTTCGGGTGCATGCGGCCGATGGTAGGTATCCTGCCACTCATTCCATTCGAAAATCTGCCAGCGATTCCAACCCAAAGTCGGCCACCCAACTGAAGCCCCAGTGTTAGAGAATTCAACAGGCGCATTAAGTATTTTCGGCTATTTAGTTGACGGTTATGTAAATGAGAATGTTTCGCAAAGGTAATGTTGAGAATGTGGCGTCGCAACGAGCGCTTGCCAGGTGGAGTTTGCCGGCCTTAGCCTTGACCTTGGTCGGCTCATCAACAATACTTCTTTTCCACAGCGATTCAGCACATCCTTCCGAACGCTGATTACTTCTATTTGATCATGGTGGAGAATCGTTTCCATGAATGAGCACGAAGATCTAAAAAGCGCCGGTCTTAAAGTGACTCATCCGAGAGTCCGGATACTTTCCATTTTCCGGGTGGCCGAAACGCGGCATCTGAGTGCCGAAGAAGTCTTCAAGCGACTCTCTGTGCAGCAATCGGACATCGGTCTGGCCACCGTTTACCGGGTGCTCACCCAGTTGGAGGAGGCGGGCGTACTCAGGCGCAGCAATTTCAACGCCGGCAAGGCCGTATTTGAACTCAACGAAAGCAACCATCACGATCATTTGATCTGTCTGGGTTGTGGACGTGCAGAAGAATTCAACGATGCAAAAATAGAAAAACAGCAGAAGGTCGTTGCAGATTCATTCGGCTACGCCTTGAGCGATCACCAACTTGTCCTGTACGGCTATTGCGCACTTTGTGCCGCCGAGCTGGCGAAAGGTAACAGTAGCTGAGCACTGGCACTGGAGTGATTCAGAGGCCATGAAGAATCGAGAAAGGCCTCGACACCCAGCGTATTTCAGCCCGCGCCCATGGCCAGCGCCACGCGGTAGGTAATGAACGAGGCGGCATAGGCCAGGGCAAACAGATAGCCGGCCATGACTGCCGGCATGGTCCAGCCGCCGGTTTCGCGCTTGACGGCCGCCAATGTGGCCAGGCACTGCGGCGCAAACACATACCAGGCAAGCAAGGACAGGGCAGTAGCCAGGCTCCAGCTCTGCGCGATCAATGGTGCCAGGGCTTGTGCCGCATCCTCGCCCGCCACCGAGAGGGCATAGACGGTACCCAGTGCGCTGACCGCCACTTCGCGTGCTGCCATTCCCGGCACCAGTGCGATGCTGATCTGCCAGTTGAAACCAATCGGTTCAAAAATCACCGCCAGCCCTTTTCCCATCATCCCGGCCAGGCTGTATTCAATGGCCGCTGCGGTGGCGCCGTCCGGCGGCGAGGGGAAGCTCGCCAGAAACCACAGCAGGATGGTCAGAACGAGGATGATGCCGCCCACCCGCTTCATGAAGATCATCACCCGCTGCCAGATGCCGATGGCGATGTTGCGTACCGTCGGCAAGTGATAACTGGGCAGCTCCATCATGAGTGGGCGAACTTGCCGGCCGGCTGCAGTAAATTGCTTCAGCCCCCAGGCCACCGCCAGCGCGCCGATAATGCCGGCAAAGTACAAGGCCAGCAATACCAGTCCCTGCAACTCGAGCAGACCCCACACCTCGCGTTGCGGGATGAAGGCACCGATCAGCAACGCATAGACGGGCAGCCGGGCCGAACAGGTCATCAGCGGTGCGATCATGATCGTAACCAGACGGTCGCGCGGGTTGGCGATGGTTCGCGCGGCCATGATGCCGGGAATGGCACAGGCGAAACTCGACAACATCGGAATGAACGAACGGCCACTCAGGCCCACACCGCCCATCAATCGATCAAGTAAAAAGGCAGCGCGCGGCAGGTAGCCCGACTCCTCCAGGACGAGAATGAAAAAGTAGAGGATGACGATCTGTGGCAGGAAAACCAGTACACCGCCGGCACCGGCAATGACGCCATCGACGAGCAGGCTCCTCAACCATATTTCCGGCAAGAGGGTGTTTGCGGCCTCGCTCAGGGCGGCGGTTGCCGTCTTGATCAGGGTCATCGGAACTTCGGCCCAGGAAAACACGGCCTGAAAGACCAGGAACAGGACCAGCGCCAGCAGCAGCGGCCCAATAACCGGGTGCAAAACGACGCGGTCGATGCGATCGCTCGCCGTATGTGGCACCACGTCGTCCAGCCCCAGGCGTTGCAGGATGTGGCGCACCACGAGGTGGTCGGACTCGCTGCCGTGGGGGTCGCCCGTCGCGGTCGATCTACTCATGCCGGGCGCGATTGGCAGCGGCGAAATGGATCGCCACAGCGCCGGATCATCAAACAGTTCAAGCAAAGGCTCGGCACCCGAGCTCTGGATGGCCACGGTACTGACGACCGGCATGCCAAGTTCAGCCGCCAACGTTTCGGGTACCACCTTGATGCCGCGCTGCTCGGCCAGATCAGCCATGTTGAGGGCGATCACGCAGGGCAGGCCAAGCCGTTTGACGGCCAGCGCCAGACGCAGATTTCGCCGCAGGTTGGTGGCGTCGACCACGCACACCACCAGGTCCGGTCGTTTCTCGCCGGCGGCGCGGCCAAAGAGCACGTCACAGGTCACGCGCTCATCCGGGGAGCGCGGATACAGGCTGTAGGCGCCTGGCAGATCAAGGATGCGCAGCGTCTTGCCGGCCGGCGTGGTAAGCCGGCCTTCCTTACGTTCGACGGTCACCCCGGCATAGTTGGCGACCTTCTGCCGGCTGCCGGTGAGCAGATTGAACAGCGCCGTCTTGCCGCAGTTTGGATTGCCGACCAGAGCCAGCAATGGGCCGCTCGGGTGGATGTGGATGACGGCCCGATTCATGCCTTGCTCCCTTCATGAATTGCATAGTCCGCAGTCGCCGCCGCGCGCACCGGATCAAGCGAAGGCACTGGCGCGACCCGGATACAAGCCGCTTCGGCCCGGCGCAAAGCAAAGGTCGATTGGCCGATGCGGACAACCAGCGGATCACCGCCAGGCAGGGCACGCGCCATCAGCATCACGTGTTCGCCGACGATGAAGCCGATTTCCTCCAGCCAGCGCGCCCATTCGGGCGCTGCCTGCGGTGCCTGGACCTGCTGTACAGTCAGTGCGTGACCAATCGATGCGAGATCAAGGGTGGCGGCTAAGTTCCGGTTTTCTGCGTGGGTCAAAATAACCTCCTGGATTGAGTTCAAGCCTGGATTACTGGAAGCGCCACTTGGCTCCGAATGCAGGATTGCCAGCGCCACTCGCATCGTCCCCGGGAGTGCTCCAATCAATGCGGGCATGGCTGAGCCCGGCAAATACATCGAGCGTGTCAGTCGGGCCACGGGTATAGACGACGGGCAAGGTACGTGTCCGGTCGGTGCTGCCAGCCACTTTGGCGCGATCTTCGTTGAACGAAAATTCGAGTTGGTTACCGCCGCTACCCTGGGTGCCCGTATCGTCAGCAATCAGCGGCTGGAAGGCCAAGGCCGGGTGCGAAAAACAGGAAAGCGTGAGCAGAAGAATCCGGCTAACAGCGCCTCTGGTTGAATTCCTGAAGCTGCAGCGCATATCGAATGTCCAAGTCAAACCTACGTTGGTATTGCGAATGGTTCTCATCATACATGAGAACCATTCGCAATGGTCAGGCTATTTTCTTGAGTTACCGCGATAAATGATTGCGATGCTGACCCTATAGTTCGGCCCCTATAGTTCGGCTAATCAGGCTAAATACCGTGGTATTTCCGCAAGGTTACCCACAAAGTAGCAGGTTCAGACTATCCGGCCTTCTTCTTCCGCGTCCAGAGCTCCTCGCACGGCGCCGGGTGATCACGGATGTCTGACACTTTCTCCTCGCCGAAGCCCCATCTGCCTTCTGCCGCGTAGTCCATCAACTGCCGCCGACGATTTTTGCTGGCCCAGTCGCCGTGCTGGCCTTTGCTATCCGGCTTGAGGTAATCGCGTATCAGTGCCGCGACAAATTCCGACTCCGTCTGGGTGTTCTCGCCGTGGCGCAACACCAGGTCGTGCTCCATTTCACCGGAGGGCGTGAAGTAGGCGTTGTCGTTGAATAGCCGCGCCGACAGATTCAATAGATGGTCAACGGCTGAATCCTCGGTGAGCAATTTCAGCACGTCATCGATATAAGACGTGTCCGTCTTCTGGAAAACGATGCGCCCGCGATTGAAATCGGCCTCGCTCGGCGGCACGCTCTTTCCGTCCGCATCAGTCAAATTGAACTTGTCGTGGGCCGATAGGCTGGCGAAAGAGGAGGTCGAAACCAGCAGCCCGCGCACCTGGAAAGTCCATTCTTCGCCCTCGAATTCCACCTTCTGGCCGCTCGCTGCAAGTTGTCGCTCGACCACATGCGGCACGTAGAGCGTGGAAACGATCTTGTAGTCTGACCAGCCGCCGCTGGCGCCCAGCGCCAGACCCTTGGGATCGACAAAGCCGAAGATTTGAGTGCGCGTTTCGTAATCCACGATCCAGACGATGAAATCAGGATAGAACCAGTCCGAATCGTCCACCCGCAAGCGGAAAGAATCATCCCGTTTCTCGATATTGCGCTTGAGCCAGATATCCTTGTTGCCCCATTTCAGCGGCGTCTTGTCGCTCTTCGGGTGGTTCCCTGCCGGGTAAAGACGGCGGATCAGGTCGCGCACGAAGGCTTCTTCGTGCACATCCAGTTTCCCCGGCCCGACATCAATATCGTCCTGGCTTGGGGAGAGCAGCAAGGGTTGATAGACGCTGCCCGGTGCAAACACCTCGATCGAACCCTGGGGCTCGACGATCAGCGGCAGGTTGTCGATATCCGGGCAACAGAGCGTGGTGCCAAACAATCCGCCCTGCACTGGTGCTGCTGGCTTTTTACTGGACATTGGGGAAATCCTTGAAATACTGCTCAGGAATGCCGCTGGCGTGCGCTCCGATCAGGGCGTAACGACTCTTGCGGTTTTCCTGTTTTCGATAGGCGCCTTCAAAAAGGCGGCGAACCACGGTGCAGGCCAGGCGATTCAGGCGCAAAAGATCGCTGGCGTCGCTCACCTTCAACATCCCCGGCAGACCAAGAATTTCGAATTTATCGCTGCTCAGAGCGCTGCCGATGGCATGGCGGTCGAAGGCAAAATTCCACCAGCGTTGCGTGCGTTTCCACTCCAGCATGTCGCGATAGATGGCGTCGTGGTCGAGCAGCGCGGCCCAGTGCTTGAACTCGCCGGTAATGTCCTGGCCAACCACACCCTGCAGCGCCGATACGTTGCCGTCCTTGAGCCTTGCGGTGGCAATCGAGGCGGTGAGCGATACCTTTATCCGGTTAACCCCGGCCAGCCAGCCGGCTCCCATGACCGACACCTGAAAGTCACTGGCGGGCGGGGCAATGGCGCGAACCGACTTCAACACCGCTGGCGCACGCATGCGCACCGGACACTCGATGCGTCTGGAATCCGGCACGCCATTATCGGACAGGCTCTGCAAAAAGGTATTCAGGTAGCCAGATTTCAGGCCGAACACATAAGCCGTTTGCAAGGGCGCAAGCGCTGCCGGCGGCTTGTCCAGTCGCTTGCCATTGCCGCCCACGCCGGCAAAACGCACCACCCGACCGAACATCTGAATGATCAGCGAGCCTTCGCCCTGGCCCAGTCGCAGCAAGGTCAGGCTCGAAGCGCGAAAGTTGTCCCAGCCTTCGGCGAAGCGCCGCGATCCGATCAGCACATTCAACCCGCTGCCGGGCGCATCGAGCGCGGCAAAAAGCGAAGCCGATAGCGCATCGTCTTCAACGGCCAGACCGGCAGATTCCAGTGCCTTCTTGAGGCCGGCGGCATCGCCCACGTTGACCACGCCGTAGTAGTGCGAAGTATCGCCGCGCAGCAAGCCCAGACCCAGTTCGCCCGTCGCCGCCTTGAGCAGGCGCAGCACCGGTTTGTCGCCCTGCTGCCAGCCAAAGCAATCGGCCAGCATACGTTCGGCCAGGGCATTGACGTCCCAGGCGAGCGTCGCCTGACGCACCTCGGCCGGCAGTATGTCGGCGCCCACCGTCGTCGTGGCGAGCAACTGAACCATGCTTTCGGCCAGCTTCGCCGGATGCGCAAGCATGGTCGACAGGTAAGCCAGCACATCGACCACATCGGATGTTTGCAGTTTGTCGTTTTCGTTTTTCGTACTGCCGATCACCGAGAGCCCAAGCAGCACCCACAGCGGTGCGGCAACCTGCAAGCCCAGTTCCGCTGCCACCTGCTTGCCTTCGGTCGAGCGAAAACTCGCCACTTGATGCCAGTAGGCCAGCAGCGCCGCCGTCATGGTCTGGCGCTGCGCCGTAACACTGGCCTCCGCCGTGGTCTGCACGCGCACATGCCAGAAGTCCTTGCCATAGCGATCCTGGTGGAAGCGGTCGTAGGCATAGTCGAAGACCACGGCTTTGGCGTAGCGGTCGAAGGCATGTTCGCCTTCGGCAACCTGGCCGAAGGTGGCGGAAAATTCGATCAACAAGCCGCGCTGGCCGGGTATCGGCGCATTTATTCCCGCCAGATCGGCCTGCAGGGCTTTCCAGACGCTGGCCTCGGACTTCTGCCCTTTGTGCCCCTCATCGACGAATACCAGATTGCGCCCGTCGGCAAAAACCGAGGTTGGCACGGTAACGCCATCGCCCTTTTTCTCGGTCGCCAGTTTGTTGATGTCGAGCACGATCACCGCCTCCGGCGGCAAACGGCCCATCGCCGACGCATCGCCATCCATCGGGTAGGCAAAGACCTCCCAGGCCGACAGCCCGCGCAACTTGTTGGCGTGCTGGCGCGTCAGCGATTCTGAGGGTGTGATGACAATCAGCCGGTCCCACGTGCGCCGCTTTTCGAGCAGCGCCAGGCAAGCGTGCAACACATGGGTTTTGCCAGCCGCCGTTGCCATCCAGAAGGCGGCCAGTTGCAAGTCGGCCTCGACAAAGGGCGATACCTCTTCGCCCTTGGGCTTGTTGGCCTCCAGGAAGTCATTCAGGCGCACAAGAAATGCCGCCGCATCGTCCCATTGCGCATCAACCCAATGGGCAAACTGCATCAGCGCCAGATACTGGGCATAACGGGGAGCAAAACTCACCCGCGCACAGGCTTGTCGCAACTCGGCATCCAGCGCCGATAGATGGCTGGAATCGCCCGCACAAACCGAGCCCAATGCTTCCAGATACTTGCCATCGCTCAGCCCGCGCGCCGCGCCAATCGTGGTTTCGACCGTGCGCAACTGCGCCATTGCCGCCGTCAAGGGAATTCCCGATTCGGCGGCCAGCGCATCGCGCAGCACCAGTGCCGCCTTCAGCCGGGCGTGGCCGGAACGTTTTACTGCAACAGCCATTCGCCAAATTCCTTGATGTGCTCATGCATGGCATCCGGCGCGAGATCGAGTTCCCCCGGCCAGGTGACAAAGTAGCCGTTCACGTAAAGCTTGTTGAACTCTGCCGGATCGCGCAGCTTCTCGAACACGCCACGATAGGCGCTGGGGGCAAAACGGACCTTGCCCTCGACACCGTCAGCAAATTTGACTTGAAAGCAGCCAGGTTCGACGACTCGGGCTTCAATCACATCCCATTCCATTTTCGTCTCCTTATTCCAGGGGGGCAATTTCAATGGGTTGCTGGTGTTGCTGACACAACGTCCAGTCACTCATCAACTCGTCTCGATGAAGTTCCGCCCAATCCAGCACCAGCTCGATGGCACGGCGGGGCAACTTGCCATCGATCACTTCCAGGCTGCGGATATTGATCACGGCACGATACTCAGCATATTCCGCACGAAAATGCGGCGGCGCATGTTCGTTGAAAAACATGCGGATGACGATGCCAAAAAATCGGCTGATGATGGGCATCTTCAGTTCCTCCCGAATTGCAGTGCAAAGACGGATTCAATGGCTTCCAGGCTGTCGCAACCTTCGAAGCAGAGGCTAGCCGGGTCGTTGGTATAAACGCGGTCAGCCGGGTGGGCACCGAGTTTTTCAGCCACCCATTCGGCGGAACCGGCGGTGGCGCAATCGCGGAAGAACACCGATACGGATTGTCCGCGCCGATTGCGACCGAGCATCACCACGCCTTGCGCTTCGCGGTAGAGGCGGCTGACATCCATGCCCAGCAGGTAAGGCAGGCTCTCGACCAGATCGACCTCGCACGACCGCGCCTCGCCGCCGCCACTGGCGCGCTTCAACTGATAACCGAAGGGCGAGCTGAAGCGATCGACGCCGCAATAGAGGGAGCGCGAGGTCTTGTTCATGCGGTAACGCAAGGCGAAGGCCTTGTCGTGAAACAGGAGTTCGCCGGAGTCGCCTGCGCTGACTTCGGCATCGAGGCTTGCTAGGGTGTCGTCGTATTGTTCAAGGGCCTGCACTTTCATGAACAGACCAACTCCATCTAATTCTATTGCCTTGCCGCCGGACCAGGTTGTCGCTACTGCGGCTTTTTCAATTCTGGGTATGGTGAAAGAATGGATGTAATCATTCGCCTCAAAAATAAGGAATTTCCGAGATCCGTCATCCACCTTGTTTAGGTTCAAGACGGCGTGAGGAGTAGTCCCTGACCCGGCAAAAATATCGAGCACCAAGGCCTCTTCATGTGCACCAGACACCGACAGGCAATCCTCGACCGCATGAACAGATTTTGGAAAAGAAAATTCGCGCTTGTTAAACATGTTCTTTAACAAAACGCTGCCGTACTCAACTGCTGAGTGTTCAGGTTTTACCCATACTGTTGAGGGCAATGAGCCTTCGCTCTGCGGGCGAACCTTCCTGAATATCGACACTACACCCCCTACGTTCCGTCGGACTTCGAGGTCTTTCATGCTTTTTAGTGCTGTCACATGGCCCCAACTCCAAACGCGCTCTGTTCCATCATCATTGATGGGCAGGAGAACTACTTCTGTTGCTGATGGTGTTTCTAATACCTTCCAATCCTTCTTGTCTTTCTGCCACTCAAGCTGTGGAATTCTGATCTTGTCGTTCACGACGTAGATTGGATAGAACTGTTTCGGACGTGCCGACCTATGGGTAGTCGCGCCGCCCCGTTTTCTAAAATTCTCCCAAGCGAATGGCCCATCTTCATCTGAGTTTCCAAAATGTGTAGCTTGAGCCTCAGACCGTTCCAGCAAGCCAATATCAGACCGAGTTGATATGCCAGAGAAAATCGCGTACTCGTGACTTACTCGAAACCCTTTTACTGAAGGACGTCCAGACGGGCTGTTCTTAATTACAACAGTCCCAAGGAGATTATCCGAACCAAACTCTTTTGAAATGATTTCCAGAAGCTCGTTCTTCTGAAAGTCATCAATCGTTATGCAGGCAACCCCATCCTCAAGCAGGTAGTTACGAACAACTCCGAGGCGGTTCTGAATGAATGCTGCCCACGATGCTTTTCTATATCCGTTCTTATAGCTAATCGGTCCTGCATCGGTGTTGTATGGCGGGTCGGCATAAAGGGTCTGCACACGATGCCTATATTTCTCCTGCAAGGTATTGAGCGCCTGCCAGTTATCCGACTGAATCGCCACGCCATCCAGCGCATCATCCAGCGGGGTTGTCGCTGTCACCGCGTCCAGCATTGACCATTTGAACGCGGCATCGAAGTTTCGCGTATCCACCGGCAGCGGCAGGTAATCCGTTCGGTAGGGAATGCAGGGCGGTTCGTTAAAGACGAACTGGATTCCCGCTTGCTCGGGAATGGTGGCGCGAATACAGGCGGTGGCATCAGCGTAGTCGCCCAGACCAAGTTCATTCCACTCCTGGCGCTGATTTTTGACGATGCTGCTGATGTTCTCGACCAGCCACTGGGGGCAATAAAGTGCCAGCCGGTCCAACGTGATGACGTAGCGGGTTTCGAATACCAGCTTTTTCTTCTCCCACAGCATTTTCTGGAAATCTTCCAGCGTGGCCAAAAAGTCGATGATCTGCCGGCCGACCTCGCGCACAATGCGCGCCACTTTCATGGCGCGATTGGGAAGGTCGCTGCCGGCCAGCAATTGATCGGTATCGAGTACCTCGATTTTGATAAAGATGTCGAGGTCTTCGGACAGTGCTTCTTTCAGCCGCTTGTGGATAAAAAAGTCGCTTTGATTGCGCGCGATGAATCGGCCAAGCCAGCGGCGGATATCGGCGCCGTTTCCAGACATGCCACCCGTGGCGGCTTTCTGCACGGCGGCGACGATCTCGTCCTTTTGCTTCTCGGACTGGGCGCCCTTGAGGTAGTTGAGGCGCACCTTGATGATTTCGTCTTCCCTGGTTGCCGCGTCCAGCGCGTAATGCGCCTTGTCGTTGGGCTTCAAGGCGGCACGGGTGGCTTGCAGGGTCTCCGGGGCGACGGTGAACAGAAGGCGTTGTCCGGACGCCAGGCGCACCGGAAAGTCGGTGAAGATGTCGCCCGACTTGATGTAGTACATGTCCTCGGTGGCCCAGTGGAACTCGGTGTCTTCGCCGGTCGATTTGACGTAGCGGGCACCACCCTTGCCGTAGCGCCGCTCAACGATGAAATCACCGTCCTGGTAATGCCGCGAGAAGAATTGGTAGAGGCGATTAAGCACCTCGGCCCGGTCCTGTTGCACGGTTTGCTGGCTGCCGAGCGTTTCGCTGCGGCTGCGGTATTCGGTGACCAGCCCCTTGAGTGCGGGAAAGCCCTCGGCCTGCGCGAGCGAAGCTTCGCGCTGTTCCTGCGTCATGCCGGGTTTCAGACCCAACTGCTTTTCCAGATCCTTGAGGCGGAATTTGTCGTCGGCCTGCGACTCGTGGCCAATGCTGGCGAAGGCGGAATCGAGCAATTCGCCCAGGCGCCCACCGTGCAATGCCTTGGACTCCTGGTCGGTGACGATCTCGCCAAGGAAGGCATGAATCTCGCGGTTGTGGCGGCGAATGATGCGGTAGAGACCAAAATCGAGTGCTTCGGCTTCGTCAAGCTGGAAAAGCTCGGTCATCAGCTCGACAAAACGGGTTTCCATCTGCTGCCGTTGCGATGGCAAAGTGGCTATTTTCGAAGGTGAAGTTGCCATTTAATTCCTGTCATTGTTGATCCATGCGCCGCCAATATTCTTGAGCAATTTTTGCCGCATTGCCAGCTGACAAATCTCGCCCCATTGGAGCCACCGAATCGCGGCCTAATGGTGCCAG
>NZ_JBMOJE010000086.1:0-22868 GCF_049316945.1 Propionivibrio sp.
AAATTATTGGAAAAAAAAGGCAGGGAACTGTTTGGTAGAGATCAGGTTCTCTGAGCCTATGTCGGTGCCGAGTCGGGCGACGATCAAGTGCTCGAACGCGTCTGCAAGGGCGAAACCTTCGCGACGACCCGCGAAGCTCTCGACCAGCTTGGCCAGGCCGGAATTACCCGCTCGGTGATGATTCTCAACGGACTCGGTGGGCCGCAGCTTTCGGTTCAACACGCCGATAATTCGGCACGCCTGCTCAATGCCACGCAGCCAGAGTATGTCGCGACGCTGGTGGTCAGCTTCCCGCTGGGTGAAGAGCGCTTCCGTAAAGGTTTTCCAGGTTGGCGAGCACTAACACTGCCGGAACTGTTTGCCGAAATGGAACGTTTTCTCGAAAAGCTGGAACTGACCAGAACCGTCTTTCGCAGCGACCATGCCTCCAACTGGCTGGTACTCAAGGGAACGCTTGGCGCGGACAAGGAACGCCTGCTGGGCCAGGTTCGCCAGGCCATCGCGCAACCTGAAGCCGCGCACCTGCGCCCGGCGTGGGCGCGAGGATTGTAGTCGTCGTCAGTCGCGGCTATACCACTTCAAGGTGCCCGATACCCGAGTTGAGGTCGCGATCCTTCGACTCCTTGCCATGCAGTTTGATCTGCAAGCGCAGGTCATTGACCGAGTCGGCGTTGCGCAATGCGTCCTCGTAGGTGATGCGGCCAGCCTCGTAGTGGTCGAACAGCGCCTGGTCGAAGGTTTGCATGCCAAGTTCGCGCGACTTTTTCATGATCTCCTTGATCTCCTGCACCTCACCCTTGAAGATGAGATCGGAGATCAACGGGGAGTTGAGCATGATTTCAATTGCTGCCACACGACCCTTGCCGTCCTTCTTGGGCAGAAGGCGCTGGGAAACGAGCGCGCGCAGGTTGAGCGAGAGATCCATCAGCAGTTGGTGACGGCGTTCCTCAGGGAAGAAGTTGATGATCCGGTCGATGGCCTGGTTGGCGCTGTTGGCATGCAGGGTGGCGAGACACAGGTGGCCGGTTTCGGCGAAGGCCACTGCGTGGTCCATCGTTTCCCGGTCACGGACTTCGCCCATCAGGATGACATCGGGTGCCTGGCGTAGCGTGTTCTTCAGGGCGGCTTCCCAGGAGTCGGTGTCGACACCGATTTCGCGTTGCGTGACGATGCAACCCTTGTGGTCGTGAATGAATTCGATCGGGTCTTCAACGGTGATGATATGGCCGTGACTATTCTTGTTGCGGTGATCGACCAAGGCTGCCAGAGAGGTGGTTTTTCCGGTACCCGTGCCGCCGACAAAGATGACCAGCCCGCGTTTGGTCATTGCGATATCCTTCAGCACGGTCGGCAGCCCGAGTTCATCCAGCGTCGGGATCGACATGTTGATCAGCCGGCAGACAACCGCTACGCGTCCCTGCTGGATCAAGGCATTGACACGGAAACGTCCGATCCCCGAGGGCGAGATGGCAAAGTTGCATTCCTTGGTTGACTCGAACTCGGCCGCCTGACGGTCGTTCATGATCGAACGTGCCAATTCCGCCGTGTGCTGGGACGTCAAGAGCTGGTTGGAAACCGGAGTGACCTTGCCATCGACCTTGATTGCGGGCGGGAAATTGGCAGTAATAAAGAGGTCGGAGCCATTCTTCTGCGACATCAGACGCAGAAGGTCGTGCATGAATTTTAGTGCCTGATCACGTTCCATTATCTATCCTTCTACCGTTAAGCGTTACGCGCCCGGGAATGCATCTTTGTTGGCCGCCTTGCCGCGCGCTTCGGCGGCAGAAACGAGGTTTCGGCGAACCAGTTCGAGAAGATTCTGATCGAGGGTTTGCATGCCGAGCTGGGCGCCGGTCTGGATCGCGGAATACATCTGCGCCACCTTGTTTTCACGGATCAGGTTACGAATCGCCGGGGTACCGATCATGATCTCGTGCGCTGCCATTCGCCCCGTACCATCCTTGGTCTTGAGCAGCGTTTGCGAGATGACCGCGCGCAACGATTCGGAGAGCATCGAGCGAACCATTTCCTTCTCGGCCGCCGGGAATACGTCAACGATACGGTCAATCGTCTTGGCGGCGCTCGATGTGTGCAAGGTGCCAAAGACGAGGTGGCCGGTTTCGGCACCGGACAGCGCGAGGCGGATGGTTTCCAGATCGCGCATTTCGCCGACCAGGATGACATCCGGGTCTTCGCGCAAAGCCGAGCGCAGCGCGTTGGCAAACGAGAGGGTGTGCGGACCGACTTCGCGCTGGTTGATCAGGCACTTTTTCGATTCGTGCACGAATTCGATCGGATCCTCGACCGTGAGGATGTGGGCATGTTCGTTTTCATTGACGTGGTTGACCATCGCCGCCAGCGTCGTCGATTTGCCCGACCCGGTCGGGCCGGTTACCAGCACGATGCCTCGCGGATACTCGGAAATGTCCTTGAATATCTTCGGGCAGCCCAGGTCTTCAAGCGACTGTATCTTGGAGGGGATGGTCCGGAAAACCGCAGCCGCCCCCCGGTTCTGGACAAAGGCATTGACGCGGAAGCGGGCCAGATTGGGGATTTCGAAGGAAAAATCGCATTCCAGAACTTCTTCGTAGTGCTTGCGCTGGCCATCGTTCATGATGTCATACACCATGGCATGCACATCCTTGTGTTCCATGGCTGGCAGGTTGATGCGGCGTACGTCTCCATGCACCCGGATCATCGGCGGCAGACCCGACGAAAGATGCAGGTCAGATGCCTTGTTCTTGACACTAAAAGCCAGCAGTTCGGTGATATCCATCCGGGTTGATCCTCAGCGGTGGTCGGGGTGCGGTGCTATACTTTGCAGCTTCAATGCAACATGAGATTATGACTACAATATCCGCTAACCTGCAAGCCGTTCTCGCACGAATTGATGCGGCAGCGCGAAAGTCCGGACGAAATTCTGGCGATATTACGCTGCTCGCCGTCAGCAAGACCTGGCCTGCATCAAATGTGCGTAAGGCGGCGGTGGCTGGGCAGAAAGTTTTCGGCGAGAATTATGTCCAGGAAGGTGTCGAGAAGGTCGCCGAGCTTGCTGCGCTGGGACTTGAGTGGCATTTTATCGGGCCGCTGCAAAGCAACAAGACGCGGCGGGTGGCTGAGACTTTCGACTGGGTGCATTCAGTCGATCGCCTGAAGATCGCGGAACGACTGGCCGAGCAGCGGCCTGAAGGGCTGGAGCCCTTGCAGGTCTGCCTGCAGGTGAACGTCAGCGGTGAGGCCAGCAAAAGCGGCGTTGCCCTCAGTGACGTGCCGTTGCTGGCGCAGCAGGTTGCCTTGCTGCCGCGCTTGAAACTGCGGGGTTTGATGGCCATTCCGGCGCCGCTTGATGATTTTGCGCAGCAGCGGCAAGCGTTTGGCCGGCTGCGCGATGTTTTTGAGCAATTGAAGGGCGACGGTCTGCCGCTTGATACGTTGTCGATGGGTATGTCGCATGACCTCGAAGCGGCCATCGCCGAGGGCGCGACAGTGGTGCGCGTAGGTAGCGCAATTTTTGGCGAAAGAAAATCAACATGAAAATTACATTTTTGGGTGGCGGCAACATGGCCAGCGCGCTGATTGGAGGCCTGATCAATCAGGGTTTTTCTCCGGACGATATCGCGGTGATCGAAATTGGCGCGGAAAATCGTGCGCGTCTTGAAAAAGAATACGAGGTGCGTTGCTACGCCGAGCCGAAGGCTGCTGCATTTCAGTGCGACGCCTTGGTGCTGGCGGTCAAGCCACAACAGATGCGTGAAGCCTGCGCGCCGTTGCAGAAGTATCTGAGCAAGCAACTGATTATCAGTATCGCTGCCGGACTGCGCCTGGCCGACCTGTCGCGCTGGCTGGGGGGGCACGACAAGTTGGTGCGTGCCATGCCCAACACGCCTGCGTTGATCGGTTCCGGGGTAACCGGGCTGTTTGCCCTGCCGACCGTCAGCAAGGCCGAACGGCTGGGTGCCGAACGCATTCTGCATGCGGTTGGCAGCACCGTGTGGGTCACCGATGAAGCGCAGATTGACGCCGTGACGGCGATTTCCGGAGGCGGCCCGGCCTATGTCTTTCTGTTCATCGAAGCCTTGCAGCAGGCGGCCATCGAACTCGGCTTCACGACCAAACAGGCGCAGCAACTCTCGATCGAAACCGCGTTGGGTGCGGCCAAGCTGGCGGCAAAATCGGACGAGCCGGCCAGCGTACTACGCGAACGGGTAACCTCAAAAGGCGGAACCACCGAGGCGGCATTGCTGGTTATGGCCGAGCGTGGCGTCAAGGAGAATATTGTTGCCGGCGTGCTGGCGGCCAACGCCCGAAGTCGTGAATTGGGCGACTTGCTCGGCAAGGATTGACCATGCTTACGCAAGCCGGTTTGTTCCTCCTCGATGCGCTGCTCGGCTTCATGACGATCGCCCTGCTGCTGCGTTTCTACATGCAGGCCTTCCGCGTTTCATTCCGCAATCAGGTCGGCGCTTTCATCGTGCAACTCACCAACTGGCTGGTCATGCCGCTGCGCAAGGTTTTGCCGGGACTCTTTGGCCTCGATCTGGCCAGCCTGCTGCCGGCCTACCTGTTGCAGGTGGTCTTGCTGCTGGCGGTGTTCTCGTTGCGCGGCGGAATTGAATCGCTGCCGCTTGAGACACTGCTCGGCCCGCTCTTGTGGCAGAGTGTGCTGGCGACGCTGCGCCTCAGCATTTACCTGCTGATCGGCGCGCTTTTCCTGCAAGCCATTCTCTCGTGGGTGAGCCCCTACTCACCACTGGCGCAACCCATCGCGCAACTGACACGACCTTTCCTGCACCCGATTCAACGTATTGTCCCACCAATTGCGGCGATTGATCTTTCGCCATTGATCGCTATCCTGCTCGCGCAACTCGTGCTGATGTTTCTCTGATGCACCCGTGGCTGCGTGCCGGTGACGGGAAAATCACCCTGACGCTGCACATTCAGCCCGGAGCAAAGAAGACCGAAGTTTGCGGGGTGCATGGCGATGCGCTGAAGATACGCTTGGCTGCACCACCGGTGGACGGCAAGGCCAACGCCGCGCTGATCGGATTTGTCGCCGATCGGCTGGGGCTGGCAAAGTCGGCGGTCAGCCTGAAAAGCGGCCAGACTTCACGGCGCAAGGTGCTTGAAGTGAGTGCGGCGCCGGCAGATACGGCGCAACGCTTGCTGCCGGACAATTAGCCTGCAAGGCCCATGGACAGGCGATCGATGGGCACTATGGCTGAAGAGCCGCATGGGCATTGGCTTGCAGGGCAGGTCATGCGTAGATGACCGTCCCGCCTGCCTCGCAGGGCGGTGCCAAGAAATTATGGGTATCCGATTTCCGTGATTGTCGAGTGCACAATATGCCGCGCCGCAGCAGATTTTGTAGCGAGGAATCTACTTGAATTATTTGAACGCTGGCCGCAACCGACCCAATCCGGCCTGTCGCCTCTCTGAACGCTCAACGTCAGGTAACTGAGTACAGCAGCTGTTCCAGCCCTGCTCGCTGGCAAGTCCTCGGTCTGTACGACCATACGGTTGTCGCGGGATGAGCGACATGTGTCGGGCAGTCAGCGGATATCGGAGTCGATTGGGCGCGGGGACATCCTCGTCAAGACGGTTTGGTGGACGATGCTTCACCCTTGATCGCGCTGATGAACATATTGTCCATAGTGCGAATAGCAGCTTTTTCTAGCTCGTCGAATTTAAAGCCGTTTTCCGGCGCTCTCGCCGCAAGTGCTTCAGCCAAGAGCTCTGGAGTTGCCAGCTTCTTCAACCGAAGCTCGCCTATCACGCCGTCAATAAACCTGATCCGCTCAATATCCTTTTCGAATGGCGAGCCAGGTGCTGAAAACAAACTGACTGCCCGTCCCTTGAGAATGCGCGGAAAGCCGGAAACCGGGCGCGCATGATGCTTCTCAGTTCCTACATGCAAAGCGTAAAGACGGCCAGCAACTTTTTGCGAGAAAAACTTGTCCTCGGCTCCTGCCAGCCTAAAAACCGGGTTGCCGTTTGAATCGAGTGTGCCTGAGTCTTCTAGGACGAGTCCAAACTTCCTCAGTTCTTCGGCGAGAACCCCGACGACTTGGCTTGGCGTGCTATTGGGATAACCGAGCGGTTCGAGCAGGCCGAGCACGTCGCTTACATTTAGCCAATCCACCTTCCCCTCGGAGAAATAAAGCTCGACCTTTGTGTTGCCGGAAACATTGAACAGCAATATCTCGCACTCGAGAAATTTCGGTGCCGCAGAGTCGGCAATAACGCCGCAAATTTCGATTGCTTCGTCCGGGATATTTACGGAGCGCTTGTTCGCTATTAGGTCAAGATTCAGGTAGGAAAGGGTAATTTCACTGTTTTCCCTTATGAGGTCCGGTATGAAGCGTGCCCCCCGTAGTTGGGATGGATCGAGGGCCGGTATCGAGTAAAGCTCGCGCGGCAATAGTCGACCAGTAAGTCCGCACAGAAGAATTGCTCTATCAGTTTCAAGCACCTCGGCACCATACTGGATAGTAAGCCGGCCAAGCTCACTGATCGTAAATCGCGTGTTTGTTGCCCGCTCCTGTGCCAGCAACCCTCGTCCAGCCAACTCATGAAGGATTGGAAGGAGCTTTTCTTCCGGAAAGCCTGTTACGAAGGATATTTCAGATTGGTCCAACACTCCGAGACTGACGAATTTGAGTATGTGTGCTTCAAAGTCACCAAGTTGGTCTCGACTTTTTTCCCGGATTCGAACTATCGTTTCAAGAACCGGATACAACGCTGTTTGCTGATAAATCAGGGACGCACCCTGTGCGTTTATGCGGTCGATGATCGAACGAACACGGATGCGCGGTGGGGTCGTGTTTCTGGACATAAACATCACGCCTTGTTAGTCGAATCGACTCTTGGAAGCCAATCCCTTGCATCAATCAAGTGACCGCTCTTCATCACAAATGATCGAAGTTTAATCATGGCAGTCTTGAACTCGGCATCCCGGCTACCAGGCTTGGATTGCTTAGCTAGCGTCGAGAAGTCGCCAATCATTACCAACTGCCGCTTTGCACGGGTCATGGCAACATTCAGACGACGCCAGTCAGCCAAGAATCCAACCCCCCCCCTCGGATTCGAACGGGTGAAAGTGAAAACAATCAGGTCCCGTTCCTGTCCTTGGTAACTATCAACGGAAGCAACCAGTTCGCCTATTGGCGCAGGCAATCCAAGCAATTCTCCCTTACGTTGCCGAGCCGATATCTCGCGCTGAATCTCTTGAACATGTAGCTTGTAGGGGACGATGACGCCAATTTCTCGCTTCTCGCCCAATTGTGGCGATGCATCCAAAGCCTTCTCCAACACTTTCAGAACAAGTTGCGTTTCCACCGGATTGCCAATTAATTCATCTCGCTCCGCCCCTCGCCGCGAACATTCCTGCCTCTGGTGCAGGGGTAACTTCGACGTGTCAATGAACACCATCGGACTCTTGAAAAACGTGAAGAGCGGCAGCTTTTCTGCCATACCGGGGCCTGCAACGTATTTATCCTCATAAAACGCTGATGAAATGAAGTCACTGATCACCGCTGGGCACCTGAATTGCGTATTCAGCATTGCCTTACGTTCTTCTGGCGCAGAATCCCAAAGCGATTCAAACCAGCTCTTTTCCAGAAGCTCTGTATCGATATCGACACTATCGGCCTCTGCACGGGCGATCACCTCATCAATCAACTCTTCATTGACTACGGGAGGTAGCTGCTTGTGGTCACCAACCAAAATCCCCTTGGGGGCACGGGACAGTGGAACGGCTAAATTGTGAAGTTGAATTTGGCCTGACTCATCAACAATTGCCACATCAAATACAGCATCCTTAAAAAATTTATTTGTGTCGATGCCTATGCACGTGGCGCCAACCACATCCACAAAATTCAACAAGATTGAATACAGTCCCTCTTGGCGTTGATTGGCGATAGTCCGGTGCCATGCTGATGTCTCGGCAATAATGTTACTCACAGCTTGATGAATCTCCTTTAGCTGACCGAGCTTTTCATTACGGAGAGCGCCTACTTTGTCATTAAGTTGTTGTTGCTCATTCTTAAGCCTTGCCTGGCTTGCGCTGTAATCTGCTTCTGCATGCGCCAGCCGTGATGAGGCTTCAATTGTTGTCTTTTCAAGCTGCCCCGCTACTCTTTTTGCTATTCCGGAAAGATTGAGTTCGTGCTCTTCAACTGCTTTCCGGGTGCGCCGTGAATACCACCAAGCGGCCATTCCGAACAAAGGCTTGAGCATGCCTCCCTTTTCGGAAAAATGCTGACGTCGAGTCTGGAGATCGTCCATCAGATTCTGATGCGAGGAATTTGCATGTGCTGCTTCTCTGGCTGCATCTTCCCGTTGTTTTGAAAGCTGAGCGTCACACCGCGCCGCAATGTTGGCCAGTTGTTCATTAAATAAGGTCGTTCGTAGGTCGATTCCTAATGGAATGGCGTTAAGACGATCCAGCAATGCGCGCAAAGTAACTGTCGAAAATATGTCGCTCCCCGAGCATGAATTTTCAATAACATTTTTTAGAGTTGCGAGGTTTTCAGATGCATAAGTCTGGAGTACGGCTAATCCCTGCATGAATTGTTCAGGGTTGCTAAATGCTGATTCGACCATTTGCATCGTGTCGATAAGGCCACGTTGAAACTCCGTCATTAGGGCAATATTTCTTGCCAATGACTCGATAAGTTTTTGTTGCAGACCTGACGCACAGTTGTCAATGAGCAGATCATGCACGGAAGAACTGACAGCCCCTTCGCTACCAAGACGGACACATGTCAGTTTCCGGTTTTCTGCAAGGCGTTCGAGTACGTTATCTACAGCCTTGTTGTTTTGCGAGCTGATGAGAACCCGTTTGCCTTGTGAAACAAAGAACTCCACCCATCGCAATATGACCGTGGTTTTCCCTGTACCTGGCGGCCCAAGCACAAGGAGGTAGTCTTCTGTTCCCGCACCAAGATTGATAGCTTTTAACTGCGAAGGATTTGGTGGAAATTTCGAGGGCGGAATGTGTACAGTTACCGACGGTGCCCGGAGATGCTGGTAACTCGTTGCTGCTAGCGGCAAAAGCCACTTGTTTGGTGACAAACGTTGCCGCAGATTCTCGATCACCTGCATCCGAACTTTCTTTTGAATGGGGTTAGCAAACATTACAAGCCGGCCGGATTCCGGGATTGCGCCTACGGAAAGCTGTTCGCCTGATGAGATTACGATCTGATGCTTGCCATCGCTGGGCTCCAAATTTTCGACCTTTAGTTGCAGCGGACGCTCATCATCCCCACGTTCCAGCGCCAGCATGCCTGGTGCCAGAGCCTTGAGTCTCTTGTAGTCAGATTCCAGCAGCCTAAGGCGGAAGTACTTGCGAACGCTGGATACGCGCTTTTCCGGGATGGCTTCGGTGTAGGCAAACCCCGGGGTTGCTCTGGACTTCTGTTCTTCAAGGAAGTATTCGGCATCGACGTAGGTTTCCAAGGTACGCAGGAGATGCTCTTCTGTTTCCTGCAGCGGAACAATTGGATCATCCTCGGCATCATCAAGTTCGAGTACCTTAACAACTTCAGGGGTTTGCTTCGATTCCAGCGCAACGATCAACCGGGCGAATTCGCCAAGCTCATAAAAATTATCTCGATTGGCATAACTATCGCGAAAATCGTCAAACGATGTAAGCACTATTCCTTGGTGTTCAACCCTTACGCCTTGCACAACCATATTTCTGCGCTGGTTGTTGTTGGCAAACTTGATCCCCGTACTGTTGAGATTGATCCTTAGATTGCCTTGTCCGCCTTGGCCACGTTTGCAGCGAGTCAAAAGCATATAGCGACCGACGAGAATATTGACGAAATATCCTGCACCGTCGTCAAGAGGCTTAATGGTCAGATATGAAGACTTGCTAGCCAATAACTCAGCTTTGATTTCCGACCATGACGGGAAATTGCCTCCCGGCCAATCGCTTCGTTGGTCACGATCTTCGCCGCGAATGATGGGAATGACAAAATGCAGCGAAGCGATGTCTTGTGGACGCCAAAACTTAAGACTCCCTGTCGTTGGCAGCAGCTTTGAATCAGACGCTAGATTTCCGTAGATTGATGCCATGGCTTAAGAGTATTGGGCAATTACGAAAAGTACTTCCGCTGAACGTTCGTGAGAGCAACCTTAAGCTGTGCTGCGTTTTCGAAACGCCTTTTGGGGTGGTAGCTCATGGCTTTCAGCAAGATGTTTTGCAGTTCATCGACTCCGGAGATCTTGCCATCGCCTGCTATGAGGCTGCCCCCAGAGGAATCGGCCCAGTCGGTGACCGTATCGTTTGGAAAACGAGTTAACGGGGTCCCGCGAAACAAGAACCAGCCGACCTGCCCAATCCCGAATACATCAGTGGCTGGGCCGAGGTTGTAGTCGCGTCGTCCCGCTTGCTCAGGGGCTTGGTAGTCCATGGTTCCTTCTTCGAAATACCTGCTCTGTGCGGCCAAGCCAAAATCAATTACCGCGACTCCTTCACGGGGCATCTTGCGGTTTCTTAAAAGCACGTTCTGAGGTTTGATATCTCGATGAACAAAATTCGCCTGATGAATCTTTTCAATAGTCTTCGCGAGTTCTACGAGCATTGCAACTCGCAGTACAGCAGTCTCACGATCCATGACAGATTGACCCTTTGTTACGATATCGAAGGACTCCCCTTCCATCCAGTCCATGAGAACGTAGGTAAATCCGTCTCGGCCAAACATATTTCGAAAGCGCGGAAGCAATGTAGGGAGCTGCACCTGCCGGTTGAGTGCAACGAGTTCTGATCGAATTGCGCGAGGATCGTTCTGCGAGTCGTCAAAAACTTTCATGGCATACAGCAGCCCATCGCTTTCGTTTTTTACTTGATAAAGAGCACGGCCAGTTACATTAAGCGCATTGTAGATAGTACGTATGACCTCAACATTTGTCTGTTGAGCCCACGAAATCGACTGACCAGTGACGATCTGACTCATTGCCAGTCCTCGACAAGGCTCACAAGATTATCGCCAGTCGGGCGACGACTCGGATCAAGCGCGAGAATGCATTGGAATGAATTCTCACTGTCCGCAGCGAATCCACAATGCGAACTGACCGATGCCCAGAAGCCGGCCTTCGCCATTTTCTTCTGTTGGTCGGCGGGAGATGAAAACGGCAACGAGATATCTTGTGAGAGAATCAGGCAGGCAAGCTTACCAAAGCTATATGCATCAGCAGATGGTCCCACCTGGCGTCCCGCGACTAACACTTCCGGCGATTGGTATTGGGTATCCAAAAGCGCCCGTGCATTCTGGGCGATCGTCGCTGAATTCGGCAATCTGCATAACTCAAGGTTAATGATTACGTGCAAGCCAGTCTGATCAATCCGAATGTTTGCCGGAGTTAGCGCTCGGTGAACAATATTTTCTGAGGCAAGGATGCCAAGAGTTTTCGAGATTTCCAGCAGCAGTTTCAAGCGGGTCTCGCGAGACGGTTGCTTATCACGCAACCATTCGTCAAGCTTTTGTCCTGCAACATAGTCGAGTGCCACAAATAGACAGCCGGGTTCATCCCAGGAATCTAGCCCACGCTGGATATGGGGACTTACGGGTAGGTCTTGAGATGCTGTAAGTTCTCTTCGAAGGCGGTCTATCTCGGTCTCAAGCCCATCCCCGCGCTCCATTGCAGTCATGGGATACTCTTTCACCCAAATCTTTCGATCCTTGCCTTGGACGTTGCCAAGGTAGACCTTGTAGTAGTTGTTTGATTCAGCCTCAAGCGCATGAGGGCCAAAGGTAAAGCGACCATGCTGACGTATCGCCTCTGTTGATACTCCGACAGGAACTTGACGTGTGAGATGAGAAACGATTGCACCAATATCTCTGTCGGTGATGACGGCCCTTCTTGAAGAGGCAACTGTCTTGCCGGTTGCAGCAGCCAACTTGGCAGCAAGCTCAGACTGGTTTTCCGCTGTGGTTGAAGATCGAGACATGAATCGCTGCATTTTGGACTTAATTGCCGCCGCAATTGTGTTTGGTGTGCAGACTATGACATCTCCGAGGTCTCGTGGAAGCGCGTGCTTTTTTGATTCATGATCTACGGTATTTACTGTTGCTTGCGGATTGGTGAATACAAGAAGTCCGTACGCACGTGCGTTTGCGGGGAGAGATACGCCCCATTCGAACTTTTGGAAATTGCTCCTAAGCGAACCCATCAGTTGAGCTACCGGATTTTTTTCGGACCGCTGCGGTTTTCCATGCCCAAGGCTAATTGTCATTACCGTGTTTTGCGAGTTTTCTGGAATTACGATTGAGCCGAAGTGATCCTTCAGTTCGAGAACAAACAGCCCCCAGGGACTGACCAATATGCCGTCGGGCATGCTTGATGAATCGCGGTGTTGGTAGAACTGGCCACCAACAATCCTGAATCCGTCAAATGATTCATCCTTGAAGAGGTTATTGGCTATTCGCGCAAGCCCCTTTTTCTCTCGGTCACGCTCTTCCTGCGAGCCGGAAAACGGGTTGTATTTCCATGCCGGGTCTACGTAACTTAACGAGGATTCAAACGGAAAGGCCAGCATTGCCCAATCATCGCTGGTGGCAAGTTGACGTCCAACCGAACTCAACTCCATTTCGGTTCTGGCGCTTTCAAATGTTCGCGAGTTAATGCCGTTCAGACCGAATACCTGAGATGTCGACACGATGAAGTACTCAGAGGGCTTCAGATCTAGCCTGTAAGTAGGGGCCTGAATGCTGGCAGACCTGGCCAGTAGAATAGTTTGCAGATATCCAATGGAAGCAACTACGACATGGTCTGACTCGCGCTGGAATACCGACAAATTTATGTCGTCGAGCTTATTCCCGAATGAATCTTGTGCAATTTGAAGCGCTTCATGTGCAGTCAAACTCTCCTTGCCGTCCCACAATGAAGTTATCTCGGCTACCAGTTCGCTGCCATTGCTACTTCTTGAAGCATCAAGAACGGCGGCTATATTGCCTGACGCATGAATCCAGATTTTGTGTCCTGGCTTTCGACTTCCTGATGTAAATTCTTTAAAAAAAATCCCCATTCCTACCTCTCAGCATTCACAAAGCGAACGATAGGAACATCACTAGAACTGGCAGATTGAGTTCCGAGGTGTATCTCACCGTTACCGACCAGAGTTATCCCTTCCCTGTGCAACGCGTATTCACGTCCATCACTCGCGAGGACGGTAAGTCCATTGGTGCTTATGTCACGCAGCACAAATCTGTCGCGAACTCCTTCCACCTCGGCGTGCTCTCTTGAAACAAGGTGGTGATCTATTCGGAGCGCGTTCTGTTCGTCTCTACCTATAATAATCTTCTGCCCGACAACCATTTCAATTTCTGTGTCTGCGAAGCAGAGACGAAGCACGCGCTCCTTCCGTCGATTTTTTCGTGAAGGCGCTACGCAAGTAGTGAGCCCCTTGGGCTGAGCCCCCAATAGCTCATAGATTTCGACCACATTCTTCTTGCCTTTGAGCTTATGAAGCCCAATCGACCGGATCGCACCAGACTTGAGTTCGATGCCAGATATCTCCGCACCGACCAAAGTCTGACCCGGGGTGGCCATCGAGACGATTCGTGCTGCCGTATTCACGGTATCCCCAAACACGTCTGAATTTTCGAGAAATACTGCTCCAAATCGGATGCCAATTTTCATCTGGAGGGAAGATAAAGCCTTCTCATCTTCGGATAGCTTGTGAATATGAATCGCGCAACTCGCAGCATTTTCTAGTTTCTCAAATACTGCGAGAACTTCATCCCCAATGTGCTTCACAACCCGTCCGTTATGCTTCTCTATTAGCGAGTCGACCAGTTTTATCAGATTGGAAACGAGATGGTGGGCCGTTCCATCGCCAAGGCGTTCATATAAGTGGGTGCTACCGCATATGTCAGCAAACATCACTGCGGCATTTATCTCGATGCGACTCACGATACATCTCCCATTGCTGGAAAAATAGCAAAGGCTGACCATCCGGAATGGCCGTTCTCTGTGCAACCACAATTATCCACTATGTGTGGATGCTATGACTAGCGCGGGTTGGGTAACCCCTGCCGTGTCGAGAACAGTATCCACGAAAGGGGGCCAACTTCAGTCGGTTCAGGGGCTGTAGGCTGACTTGTAAAGCAGTTCAGGCCGAGATGTACGCGTACGCCGTCGGGCAGGTATTAGAGTGAAGCAGTCGTTCGAATCGTTGGTCTGTCGAATGGACGAACGGCAGATTATGGCCGGCTACGGACGAATCATAGCGCAAGAACATGAAGCCAGAATGCATGTTGCAGTGCGCAATCAATAGTCAATCGCAGAAGTCGGATACCCGAAATTACGTGGCTATAGCTCGAAAACGATACGTCCGCCGACCAGCGTTGCGTGCGCCCGGCCGGCTATCTCGTAACCCATGAATGGCGTGTTCTTGCCCCGGCTGCGCAGGGCTTCTGGCGTCATCAGCCAGGGCTCGGCCAAGTCGAAAATGCAGACATCCGCCGGGCTGCCAACCGTCAGCGAACCGGCATCGATACCAAGGATAGTGGCCGGATCACAGGTGACTCGGGCCAGTGCCGCAAGCAGGGGAAGTTTCGTTTCCTCCGCCCATTTCAGGGTCAGCGGCAGCAGGAGTTCAAGGCCGCTGGCACCCGGCAGGGCTTCGGCAAAGGGCAACTGCTTGCCGTCTTCATCGACTGGCGTATGGTCCGAGCAGAGCGCCGCCAGCCCTTCGGCGGCGGCGGCACGGAGTGCGTCGCGGTCGCTTCCTGAACGAAGCGGCGGATCAAAACGTGCATGGCTGTCGAAGTAGCCGATATCCACTTCCGAAAGGTGCAGGTGGTGAATGGCAATGTCGCAACTGACCTTGAGGCCGTTGCGCTTGGCCTCGCGCACCAGCGCGATACCGGCCCCCGAGGATAGCCGCGCCAGATGCAGACGAACCCCCGTCTCGCGTGCCAACTGGAGTGCGGTGGCGATAGCCACGGTTTCGGCGCAAACCGGAATGCCGGCCAGGCCGAGTCTGGAGGCCACCTCGCCATCGTGGGCGACGCCGTCACGCGCCAGGTAATGATCCTGCGGCTGCAGACGGATGGCGTAATCGAAGGTGGCGGCGTATTGCATGGCGCGCAGCAGTACCTGCGTATCGAAGATCGGTTGCTTGGCCTGCGAGAAGGCGATGCAACCGGCACGCGTCAGGCTGGCCATTTCCGACAGCTTTTCGCCGGCCAGTTGCACGGTCAGCGCGCCTATCGGGTAGACCCGCGCCAGTCCGAGCGCTTCACTGCGGCGGACCAGACGTTCGACCAGCCCCGGCTCGTCGAGGATCGGCTTGGTGTCGGGTGGGCAGGCGACCGCCGTGACGCCGCCGGCTACCGCAGCGATGAGTTCCGATTCGAGAACGGGCAGGCGGGTCGACAGATCGACCAGGCCGGGACAAACGATCCGGTCGCTGGCGTCAATTGTCCGCGCTGACGTGAAGTTCGCCGGAGGCTGGCCGATTGAGGCGATGCGCCCGTCGGTGATGAAGACATCGAGCTGCTCGTCGATGCCGTTTTTCGGGTCGATCAGGCGGCCGTTCCTGATCTGGATATTGGTGTTGTTCAATTCTTCGCGCATCACTCAGTTCCCCGCCAGAATGCTCATGACCGCCATCCGCACGGCGATACCGAAGGTGACCTGCGGCAGGATGACGGCCTGCGGTCCATCGGCTACCTCGGAGGCGATTTCAACGCCGCGATTCATCGGCCCCGGATGCATCACGATGGCGTCCGGTTTCGCCAGCGCCAGCATCTCCGGCGTTAGTCCGTAACAATCGAAGTATTCACGTGCCGAAGGCAGGAGCGTGCCATTCATGCGCTCGCTCTGCAGGCGCAGCATGATTACCACGTCACATCCGGTGATCCCTTCGCGCAGATCATGGCAAACCCGTACGCCCATTTTTTCAACGGCGGTGGGGAGAAGCGTTTGCGGACCGACCGCGCGCACCTCGCCAGCGCCGAGGGTGGTCAGTGCGTGAATGTCGGAGCGGGCCACGCGCGAGTGCAGGATGTCGCCGACGATGGCCACGGTCAGCTCCGAGAAACTCTTCTTGTAGTGGCGGATGGTGAACATGTCGAGCAGCCCTTGCGTCGGGTGCGCATGCCTTCCATCGCCGGCATTCACCACGTGCACGTCGGAGCGGCCGATGCTGCGTAGATGGTCGGCGATCAGGTAGGGTGCGCCGGATGCCGAGTGGCGCACGACAAACATGTCGGCGTGCATGGCGACCAGGTTGTCGATGGTGTCGAGCAACGTCTCGCCCTTGGCCGCCGAGGAACGCGCCACGTCCAGATTGATGACGTCAGCCGAAAGACGCTTGGCGGCTATTTCAAAGGTGGTTCGGGTGCGTGTTGAATTCTCGAAGAAAAGGTTGAAAACGCTCTTGCCGCGCAACAGGGGCACCTTCTTTACGTCGCGGTCGGAGACTTCGAGGAAGCTCGACGCGGTGTCGAGGATTTGCGTCAACACGTCACGCGGCAAGCCATCGATCGAAAGCAGGTGGTTCAGTTCGCCATTGGCGTTGAGTTGCGGATTCCGGTGCGGGGGGTTGTGCTGCGGCACATTACGCATGTTTGGCACGCCTCCATTGCAGACGCCCCGCTGTATCAGGTTCCAGCACCAGTTCTTCAGTAGCGCCCAGTTCCGGGTGCCAGGTGCAGAATTCGGCACAGATCGGCAACTCGCGTCCACCGCGGTCGGCGAGTACGGCGAGCTTGATGCAGGCCGGACGTCCGTAATCGAACAGTTCGTTGACGGCGGCGCGTGTGGTGCGACCGGTGAACAGCACGTCATCGACGAGAATCAGCGGCCGCCCTTCCACGTCAAAGGGAATCGAGGTCGGCTTGATCTGCGGATGCAGCCCCTTCTTGCCAAAATCATCGCGATAGAAGGAAACGTCAATCAGCCCGATTTCGCCGGGAAGACCGAGCAATTCCTGCAGGCGCCGGGCCACCCAGGCGCCGCCACTGTGAATGCCGACCAGCATGGTGTTCGCCTGCAACTGCGGGCGGATGAGTTCGGCCAGTTCGGCGCATTGCGCTTCGGCGTCAGGCAGTTTGGTGAGTGGCATGGGGCTGTTTATCCGTAGAGTCCAGTGAAATTCGTTCAGCCGTGCGTTCAAAGAAGCACTGCAAGATGATCTGGGCGGCGAGCGCATCAAGATGTTCTTTGGCGCGCATCGCATTGTGGCCGCTCTCGCGCAGCCGTTCTCCGGCCTCCACCGAAGTCAGGCGTTCTTCGGCGTATTCGACGCCGAGACCGAAACGGCCGCGTAACTGATTGGCGAAGCGGATGCTGCGCGCGGTCATGGCATGCGCCGTGCCGTCAAGCGCGACCGGCAGGCCGACAACCAGGCTGACGGGCTGCCATTCGCTGATCAGCGCGGCGATGGCGGCGAAGCGCTCGGCGTTGGCCTCGCTGCGAATCGTTGTCAGGGGATGCGCCTGACCAAGCAGCCACTCGCCCACGGCAACGCCAATGCGTTTTTCGCCGAAGTCAAAAGCGAGTAGCGTACCGCTGTGTGGCTTGATGATTTCAGGCATGCCCGGCCTGTAGCGCAAGATTGGTGAAATCGATGCCGAGACTTTCCATCGCCGAGGGAAGCCTTTCCTCGTAGGGAAGGTCAAACAGGATGTGCGGATCGGCCGGCACGGTCAGCCAGGCATTCTCTGCCAGTTCGTGTTCAAGCTGGCCGGCGCCCCAACCGGAATAGCCGAGCGTAACCATGATTTCACGCGGCCGTCCCTCGCGCGCAACCGCCTGCAGCACATCGCGCGAACTGGTGAGGCCCACGTCCTGATTGACCACCAGCGTCGACTGCCACTCACCGATTGGTCGATGCAGAACAAAGCCACGATCCGTCTGTACCGGTCCGCCAAAGAAGACCGGCAGTTTGGCGAAATCCGGGTGCTCGAACGGCACGTCGATTTTTTCCAAAAGGGTCGCCAGACTCATGTCGATCGGGCGATTAACGATGATGCCGAGCGCGCCCTGCTCGTTGTGCTCGGCGATGTAGATCAGGGATTTTGAAAAATAGGGATCATCCATTGCCGGCATGGCAATGAGAAAATGGTCGGTCAGGTTTATGCTTTGCATCATGCATCTATTTTAATCGCCGACAGCGGCCGACACAAAGGTAATCAATGCTCGATTCAGTCCTTGTCTGGTTTCGTCGTGACCTGCGCGCTAGCGATCATGCGGCCCTCTGCGAAGGACTGCGGCGCGCGAGGCGTGTTTATTGCGCTTTCATCTTCGACAGCGAAATCCTGGATGCGCTGCCCGCGCGGACGGATCGCCGCGTCGAGTTCATTCGCGAGTCGCTGGTCGAGCTTGAAACGGCCTTGCGCCAGCGCGGTGGCGCCTTGATTGTTCGCCATGCATGGGCGACCAGCGAGATTCCCCGATTGGCCAGCGAGCTTGGTGTGACGGCGGTGTTCACCAACCGCGACTACGAGCCGCAAGCCAAGACCCGCGATGCGACGGTTGCGGCGGCATTGGGCACGCTCGGAATCGGCTTTGAGTCATTCAAGGATCAGGCCATTTTCGACGGCCCCGAGGTCCTGACCCAGGCCGGGCGACCCTGTACCGTATTCACGCCCTATAAAAACACCTGGCTCAAGCGCCTGACCGACGATGATCTGGCTCAGCATGCGACAGAGAATGGCCGGCTGGTCTCATCGCCATGCGCAACCGGTGTTCCCTCGCTTGAAGAGATTGGCTTCTGCCCGACTGATTTGCACCAGGTAGGCATCGTTCCGGGCATGTCCGGCGCAAGACGGCTGGTCGATGACTTCCGCAAGCGCATTGCGTGCTATCGGGAGCAACGTGATTATCCGGCAATCAAGGGTGTGTCTTATCTGTCTGTCCACCTGCGTTTCGGGACGGTTTCGATTCGCGAACTGGTTTCCCTCGCCCTGGCCAATGGGGCTATGGCTGGGGTAGAAGGCGCTGCAACCTGGCTTTCCGAACTGATCTGGCGCGATTTCTACTTCATGATTCTCGATCGCTTCCCGCATGTCGTTGAAAACTCGTTCAAGCCGGAATACGACAAGGTCGTCTGGGAGCAAGGCGAACACGCCGAGCGCCTGTTTGCCGCGTGGTGTGAGGCGAGAACCGGCTATCCGCTGGTCGATGCCGCAATGCGGCAGTTGAACAGCACCGGCTTCATGCACAACCGTTTGCGCATGGTCGTGGCTTCCTTCCTGAGCAAGGACCTGGGCATTGACTGGCGTCGCGGCGAAGCCTGGTTCGCCAGGCAGTTGAATGATTTTGATTTGTCGGCCAACAACGGCGGCTGGCAATGGGCCGCGTCAAGCGGCTGTGATGCGCAGCCTTATTTCCGTATTTTCAATCCAGTAACGCAATCCGGGCGTTTTGATCCGGACGGCCGTTTCATACGCCGCTACCTGCCGGAACTGGCTTCCGTACCAAACAAGTTCATTCATGCGCCGTGGCGCATGAATGCCGCGGAACAGTCGGCTTGCGGGGTGATTGTCGGGCGGGATACGCCGACGCCCCTCGTCGAGCACGGCGAGGCCAGACGTCTAACCCTGGCGCGTTACGCAGTGGTCAAGCGTGCCGCTGCTGCGTGACGTACTCAGCCACCAGTCGTAGCAATTCGTCTTCCTGATACGGCTTGCCAAGGTAATGATTGGCACCGATTTCAAAGGCGTAGGCGCGGTGCTTGTCGGCGGTGCGCGAGGTGATCATGATGATCGGAATGTCTTTCAGCCGGGCATCGGCACGGATGTTCCGCGTCAGATCGAAACCGTCCATGCGCGGCATTTCGATATCGACGAGCATGACGTCCGGAACCACATCGAGCAGTTGCTCAAGAGCCTCGACACCATCCTTGGCGAGGATGACCTGATACCCTTCACGACCCAGCAGACGGCTGGTGATCTTGCGTACCGTCAAGGAATCGTCGACCACCATCACCGTCGGCAGCAAGGCGGTGGTCGCCTCTTTCCCGGAAAGGACGGGCGTCGCTGGAAGCGGGGCGTTCAGTTCGGCAGCCGGTGAGCGACGGCTCAGTGCCACCGGGTTGAGGATCAGCACCACCTGGCCGTTGCCGAGCACCGTTGCCCCATCGACGCCGATAACGCGCGCGAGTTGGGGGCCGATGTTCTTGACGACGATTTCCTGGTTGCCGATGAGTTCATCGACCTGAACCGCAATCCGCCGGGCACCACCGCGCAACAGCAAGATCCAGGACTTGCGATGTTGTTCGGGCACGGCTTGCGCTTCGCCGAGCAGATGCGGCAGGTAGTTGAAGGGGTAATGATGCCCCATCCATTCTGCAGATCCGGCATCGCGAATGCGGGATAGCGCGGCTTCCTTGAGATCCAGCACCTGCTCGATCATCACCGAGGGGATGGCATAGTGTTTGTTGCCGGCACGCACCAGCAGCGCCTTGGTCACCGCCAGGGTAAGCGGAATGTAGAGGTGAAACTCGGTGCCCTGGCCAGGGGTGGAAATTATTTCGATGCGACCACCAAGGCTGCCGACCTCGGTCTTGACAACATCCATGCCAACGCCACGACCTGAGACCTGAGACACTTCGCTCGCCGTTGTGAAGCCGGGGGCAAATATCATATCCGCGAGGCGTGCCGTGTCGGCCTCTTCATCCGCACCCAGCAACCCGGCATCAATGGCGTGCGCGCGAATACGCTCAAAGTCGAGTCCGGCACCATCGTCGGACAAGATCAGGATGATTTCATTGCCCTCCTGTTTGAGCGCCAGCAAAATCTCCCCGATGTCCGGCTTGCCTTGGGCCACGCGGACATCGCGTTCTTCCAGACCGTGCGCGATGGCGTTGCGCAGCATGTGCTCGAGCGGAGCACCAATCTTGTCCAGCACGCTACGATCCAGTTCTACCTGGCTACCGCGGATTTCAAGGTTGGCGCGCTTGTTAAGCTCTTTCGAGGTTTGCCGGACGATGCGGTACAGGCGATCGGCAAGACTGCCGAAGGGAACCATGCGAACGGCCATCAATTCCTGTTGGACTTCACGGTTCAGACGAGCCTGGGCGATGATTGCCGCGTTGGCGTCGTCAAGGTTCTTGAACAGGTTCTGCTGGACAGTGGCTACGTCGTTGACCGACTCGGCCATCATCCGGGTGAGTTCCTGGAAGCGGGTAAAGCGGTCAAACTCAAGCGGGTCGAATCCGGCATGCCGTTCATCGGCCTGGGCGGTATGCGACTGCATTTGCGACTCGGCCTGAATTTCGATTTCGCGCAACTGCCGACGCAGACGAATCACGTTTTCCGTCAAGTCGAGCAGCGAAACCTTCAGACTGCGCATCTCGCCTTCAATCCGTGCGCGGGCGATCGACAATTCACCGGCTTCATTAACCAGCCGGTCGATGAGATCCGCACGAACGCGCAGGGTGGCGCGTTGTGAGGCGGCATCGCCTTCGACTTCGCTGTCGGCACGGCGCACGCGACGAGCGCGACGCTCGACGGGCACGGCGACGGTTTCCGGAGTTTCACCCGCTTCGGCGACAGTAGCGGCCGCGGCAACGACGTTGCCGACCGGCGGCTGGTCCAGAGACTCGCCACGTTGCAGTCGTTCGATAATATGCAGAACAGAATCAAAGGCGTTGTCGATTTCGTCAATCACTTCGAGCGGAATGCTGCCGGCTCGATTGGCCTGTTCAACGCGCGACTCAATGGCGTGCGCTATTTCACCGAGATTCATTGCGCCAGCCATGCGCGCGCTACCCTTCAGGGTGTGCAACAGTCGCGTAAGCGTGCGCACGGCATCGGCATTGGCCGGGGCACTGCGCAATGCACGCAGTTGGGTGGTAATGCCCTGGTTCAGATCGAGCGCTTCTTCGAGGAAGATGGGCAGCAGTTGTTCATCGATTTCGTCGTGCAGCTTTTGAATTTCGGCAACAAATGCAGCCGGCTGCAAGAATTCAGCCTTGTTCGCTACTTGCGGCAGTGTTGCTTCGGCCATTGCCGGCAGTTCCGCAGCGGCTTCGTGCTCTGTCGGTTGTTCCTGCTGCGTGACCACGTTCGACGGATAAAGCGCATCAAGGGCCTCGATCAGCGCGAGGGGGACTTCGAGTTCCCGTTCTGCGGCAAAAGCAGACAGCATCAGATCAATTTCGCCTACCGCCTGCCTGATGATTCCGAGTGCTTCAAGACTGCCCGGCAGTGCCGAGTTGTCACGGCGCAGCAGGGCGTGTTCAAGCGTCAGCCCCAGTCGATTAAGTGGCATTATGCCGACGGTTGCGGAGATTCCGGCAAGCGTGTGCGCCGCCCGATACATGTCGTGCGGGGTCGGTGTTAATTCATCACGTTCAAGCACCGGCAGTTCGCGCTGCAGTGTTGCCAGATGCGAACTTGCTTCCTCTGAAAAAATATCGAATAGCGTTGGTGAAACGGTAATTCGCGGCTGTGTATCCGGCTGTGTATCCGTTTCTGCGAGTTCAACCGACTCGACAGGCTCGACAAGGTCAACTTGTTCAATCAGTTCGACTGCCTCGACCAATTCGGCAGTTGCAGCCTCCTCAACTGGGGCTTCTTCGATCAGCGGCGAAACAACGGAAACCAGCGATGGCAATTCCAACACGGGAATGTCAAAGTCAAAATCTGAAATCTCGATCGTTTCGCGATCGATGTCGAAATCATCCTTGTCGCTTTCAGATGGCGCAGAGGGGAAAGCGAGTGTGATTATCTCGGCACTCTGTACCGGCGCTGCCAATTCCTGCGGCGCATCCAGTGTTGCATCCTCTTCGCCGGCAGGCTCCGGCGCAGCTGCAAAATCAATGTGTTCCGGCTCTTCTATAGTCAGCGCCGATTCTTCCTGTACCTCTTCCTGTACCTCTTCCTGTACCTCTTCCTGTACCTCTTCCT
>NZ_JBMOJE010000087.1:0-22584 GCF_049316945.1 Propionivibrio sp.
ATTTCGACAATCTGCGCGCCGCCAAGAAGAACAGCGATACCGCAATGGCCTCGTACCGGAGGTGCACAGTTGGTGTTCACCACGCACGACACTTCACTACTCGACGCTTACGGCCTGTTCCGGCGCGACCAGATCTGGTTTATCGAGAAGAAGCCGGATCAAAGCTCATCGCTTTATCCACTGATCGACTTCAGCCCCCGAAAGAATGAAGCACTTGAGCGTGGCTACTTGCAGGGTCGCTACGGAGCTTTACCTTTCCTGCAGAATAAAGCACTGGGAGTGCAGCACTAATGGGGCGCGACAGCCAGCCCAAGGCCCGGCAACTAGCTCGGCGCGAACTAAAGGAGGCTCGTCGCGCGAGTTACGCTCGCATTCTGATCGTTTCTGAGGGCAGTAAAACCGAGCCTCTGTATTTCGAAGATATACGAACCGCATACCAACTGCACTCGGCGAACATTGAAGTGCAACCCAGTCAACTTGGCACCGCCCCGATTCAGGTGGTGAAGTACGCTCGTCAGTTGTTTGAGAAGGGCGATCTGCACAAGGGTACCCCCATCGCCTTCTACTTGACTATGCGCTTCCACCGCTGGCTCCCAGTTGTCGCAGCGTCCGTATCGATAACACCGTGACCTTCGCTTACGGTAGATCGCGACCACCGTCCAACAGGGAGGCGCTCTGGGTAAAACACTAATCTCAAAGTAACACCGTATCCGAGCGACTGTTGCCAGTTGCAGGGCGATCCCTTCCGATGCCAAGACAATAAAAAAGGTGTCGCCCCTTCTCGCAACCGCTCAACCGCGCCGAAACCTTTCGGCTTTTTGAAACGCAGTGCCGCCCATAATTTTGCAACCGGATACGGCACTGCACACTATAGGAGATCTCCTCAATGGAGCGTCTTTTAGTTCTCCCCAACGCCAACCCCTTCAGCGACCACATGGCCTTGTGCATCACGCAGTTCGCAGCGCATCAATATGGTTTTGATATCGACCGAAGACAGAACGGCGGTTTCATACGCTGGCAGCGACGGGTAATGCACGGTCATGCCCAACATGCCGGTGATTTTCTCAGCACCCGGCTTAAACAGGCTGGGCTTGCTCCAGTGGTTGGGGTCCGGGCAGAACTTCATGCGGCCACCTCTAGCGTACTGGCACCGATCACGGCTGAACACCCCGGCAAACACTGATGACCAATTTTTTCCGCGGATTGGCTGGTTGCGGCCACAAAACATTTGAAGTTAATGCGTATTTCTTGGATTTTGATGTGGTTTGTCTGGCTTTGCTGAGCAATCGATCCGCAACTTGGAATATGAGCGGCCTAGCGGCGATAGCCTTCCCTGCCGTCAATCGAAGCAATCCTGCGAACACTAAATTTTGTAAGACATTGAATTGTCTTCAATACAATTTTTATTGTTCGCATAGTTGCTTCGGCCTCGTGCTGTTCGCGTCGGCATTTCTGGCGGGTTTCTGAATGTAGCAGCCGTTCAGGTGGCTGCTTTCCGGAAATATCGAATGGCTAAAGATTGAGTCATCCAAAAAACTGAAACCATCTTGCACTAGTCGTCAATCTGACGTACATTGTGTAGCACTTTGACGTTTAAAGGATTTGTGATGCCCAATACTGCAACGACAACCGAACGAAACCCTTCCGCTCGCCAAGAAAGACTCGGTTTTCGCATGAGCGAGGAAACCAAGCGGCTGATCGAACGTGCCGCCTATCTTGAACACCGCAAGGTAACTGACTTTTGCCTCGTAGCACTCACTGATGCGGCAAAGCGGTCAATTGCCGAGCATGAGACGCTGGCGCTATCGGAAGGTGACCGTGAAGCGTTCTTCGATGCATTGGAAAGCCCACCCGAGCCGCACCAGCGACTCGTCAAAGCGATGGCCGAGCATCAACGACGGATCGGACGGTAAGTGACTTCGACAAGTTCGCCCGAGTTGAAAATTGAACCGCTCGGAGGCGATCATGATCGCGCCGGCTTTAGCTGTGGGGTTGAAAGCCTGGATCGGTATTTAAAGATACAGGCCAGTCAGGACCAGCGGCGCAAAGCCAATGGGGTGTTCGTTGTGATTGACCCGCATCAACCGAACAGCATACTTGGCTACTACACGCTGTGCGCTACGGCGCTTCCTCAAGGCGAGGTGCCCGTTGTTGTGCGTAAGCACATTCCGCGCTATCCCTTGGTCAGTGCCACGATGCTCGGGCGACTGGCAATCGCGGGTGAGCAGCAAAATGCCGGGCTTGGCGCGCTGCTTCTCGCCGATGCGGTGCGCAGAGCGTATGCCAGCGCCGGTTCAGTAGGATCGTCAATGCTCATCGTGGACGCCATCGACGAGCAGGCTGCCGGATTCTACGAGGCTCACGGTTTTATTAGATTGCCAGAATCGCTTCGCTTAGTGCTGCCGATGCAGACGATCGGAAAGCTCTACCTGTCGGCATCTTGAAATTAGCTATTTTTGGTTTGTTATCTTTGCTTGGATGCATACCAAGCAAACCCGACAAGTAAAGCAGTAGCAAGACCCAAAGCAACCAAGGATTCAATTGCCATCTTCTTCTTCTCCTTCTTTCGTCTTTCTCAGGTCGACTCCCAAAAAGGCTCTTCGACAAACGATGTGTTTTTGACCATTGGTGCTAGCGTGTGACCATTGTTGCCAGGTAGCCTTGCCGTCCTGGTGAATGACTGCTGGAAACCCTATTGGCAACTCGATTGCGTGCACGCCCTGTGCAACGTGCCCCGAAGCAAATACTCTTGGGGTGCCCACCTGCTACGCGAACTTGTCTTCCTCCTGGAGACCAACGGTCAAGCCTGGAACAAGCACATGATCGAATTGCTTATGGACGCGAACAAGGCCTGCGAGGCCGCACGGCAACAGAACGAAAAGGCGCTGGCGCCGGGGCGAGTGAAGAAATTTTGGTGCCCGGAACCGGAATCGAACCCCGAGGAATGGGGTGGATTATTTTTTATTTGAGTAATTTTGTGAGTGATTCTGCGCTTATCCACAGAAATTCTTGATTCCGCATGCGGTATTTGGGAAACCGCATGCGGATTATTCTACTGCATCGCCGCCGCCATCTTCGTATTTACCCCCTTCATCACCATGGCGATCTGATCGTCCTTCGCCTTCGCCCCGTCGAGGTTCCCGGCCTTGGTCATCATCCGGCGCTGCTCGCGCAACTTCTGCACCTGCTTCTCGGCGAAATTACCGTAAGCGATCAGGCTGACGCGCGGTTCCTCTGCCCGGTAGCCGGCCAAGTCGCCATTATTCTTGGCACGGCCCTTCACCTCTCGTTCGATGCCGTTAAGTTCCTTGATGTTCGCGTAGAACTTCTCCGACTGTCCAGACGGCCCCTCGGTCGTCCCGTACAGCCGCCCCACCAGCGGAATCTTGTACGCCGGCAATTCGTCGCCGGTGAATGGTGCAGAGACAACTTGCGACAACTTTCCAATCTCGCGCCCGGTCCCGCCAGTCAGTTGCCCAATGACGTAGTCGATCTGGTCCGGTGTCGGGCTCCATGCGCCGTGTTGGTAGTCGGTTCCGCCGGTGGCCAGGTTGATGACGTAGCTGGAACCCTTCGCCCAAGGCGTCGCTGAATCCTTGCTGCGGGTGAATCCCGGTGTCGGGTTCAGACTGGCCATGTCCTCGCGGTAAATCGGCTTGCCTGTCCAGGCCTTGTTACGCAGTAACGAAATCACTGGATCGGCCACGGTCGGTGAAACTGCATCAACCACATCCGTTCCGCCAATCGGGTTGAACGATCCGATGACCACGTTCATCAGCTTGCCAAGTTGCTTGCCGGTCGGTTTGTCATTACCGCCCATGGCCCACTCGGTGAACAACCGGCCAATATTCGGCAGGACGTTGAAACCAAGCGGCATGGGGATGGCTACATACTGGTCATGGCTGATCGGGAATACCATAGATCGCTCTTTGATGAACTGCGGTATCTTGTCCCATTCGTCGTCATCATCGCCGCCCATGAACATGGCGCCGAGAACCTGCTGCAATACGCCAAGTCCAATGCCGCCGATGAGTATCTTCTTGCCGGCTGGCCCCTTCATCGTTTGCGCCAGTCGTGTCGTGCCTTGCACAGAAGCGTTGAAGAATGCGTAGAACGCGCCGAGCTTTGCCGCCTTGGCGCCCTTGCGATTGAAATTAACCGTGATGTTCTTGGCAAGACTTGCGGCCCGTTCCTTGGTCATTCCGCTGTCGATGCCGGCCTTGTAGGTCGAGAGGCGTACTGCGTTCTCCATCGCCGTGTTGTAGTTGCTCAACCAGTCTGCAACGGCGTGAAGTTTCTCACTCACCTTGCCTCGGTCGAGGGCGCCAAGTTCTTTCTTCAGCGCATCAACCCTGTCCTCCGGGTTGGAATACACGTCGCGGTATCCGGTCTGTCCGCCAATGGCCTTGAATTCCTCCCACAAGGCGGTCATCGCCGGGTCTTTGACTGATTGCCATTGCTCTGCGCGCCAGATCGCCCGGAGTGATGCCGGGATATTTTTCGCTACCGCCGCTTTCTTGTCGCCTATCTCCGTGCTGGTCAAGTTCAATACCCCGGCCTGCGCATCACGCATCAGATTGATGATGCCGAAGATGGGGTTGTATTGCGTGTTGATCGCGCTGAACCAGCGTGTCGCCTTGCCGATGGTGCGTTCGACAATATCCAAGTCCTGCCCGTCGAGGTTCTTCAATGCTCCTGCGAGGCGTACCGCTTCCGGGTTCTGTTCAGTGAAGACGATGGCCGCGTCCTTGCCGGCAATGCGCAGCATGAGCACGTTCGGCTTGTTCTTGTAGGTCGGGTCAATCTGCGAATGAACGAACCCGGTACGCGGGTCAATCGTCTTGAGCATCGGCAGCTTATCCACGCTCCAGAAGTCGGCATCGGGATTCTGCGCTGCCAATATGTAGAGGCGTTTCGCTACGCTGTTCTTTTCGCCTCGGGTGATCGCCGTCTCGCGCTGCATGGCGATGTGCCCGAGTATGTTGGTCACTTCCGAGTTTGATCCTGTGCGCTTCTTCGATGCATCGCCCTTCACGCTGAAACCCTGCCCGATAGGATGGCTCATGCTGTCCGGGTGCGCCTCGTCACGGTGCAACGGGATGTAATGCCGGTAGGTGGTGCGCCAGGCGTCCAGCGAAGCCCTATCCATCAGGCCATACTTTTGCAGCTCGTCCAGCGTCTTGGCCTGGATCGCATCGACCTTGGCCGCCAGGTTGTTCATGATCGTGCGCTTCAGACCGGGCAGGCCGGCCATGACTTGCGCCGCCGCCGCATCGGTCATGCCGGAAAGTGAGTTGCGTTCGTCCTCAGTCCCCTTGAAGGCTTGCGCGCCGTGCCACTGCGCGCGCTCTGCGGTGGCTTGCTTGACGGATGCTTCCAGTGCGACCACGGATGATCCTTGCGCCTTCGCATGTTGCAGTTGCACCTGCAGGGCTTTCAGGTCGGCATCGGCCTTCGCTCTGCCAGCGTCGATCATCTGCTGATTCGGATTACGTCCTGCAAGAACCTTGTTGGCTTCCGGCGCATGGCGCGCGTGCAGGAACTGCTCCAAGTCCTCCATCTTGATATTGGCTGTTTTCAGTTGCTTCAGCAGCGGCTTGATTTCATCCTTAAGGAAGTCGGACGTTTTCACCATCACCTTGCCGTGGAACAGCGTTTCGCCCAGCGCGGCATCGTTCAGGTCGGAGACAGTGCCGCCGTCAGCTTTGATCTGCTCAATCTTGTTGTCGAGGTCGATGAACTTGTTCTGAAAATTGTAGATCAGCGTGTTGATCGAGTCGGGATTGATGAGGCTGGAGTACTTGGCCTTGCTTGCCTGCCAGGCGTCGTCGATGACGTTGAACCGCGTCCGATCCGTCCGATCAAGCGCCTCGCCTTTGTCTTCGCCAAAGTAATGCGCGCCGCTTTCACGGTAGGCAATGGGCATCGGTTGCGAATTTGTCGTTACATCGCCCGGTACATTGCTCGCCATGGCGCGCTCATTTGCTGCAGGCGCCTTCGGTATTCTCCGTTCGGCGAAAAACGCTAACCCGTTATCGTTGGCGAAACGGCGGAAAGTTTCTGGTATCCGCGTGCCTTTTGGCCCGGTAGCGATGGCACGTCCATCGGCTTCGACTCTGAGGAAGATGCCTTTTTCGGTACGTTCGAGATCAGCCGCAGAACGGCGTAAGGCCGATAGTTCGGCCCCGTCGAGAGTGCGGTTAGCAGGGGTTCTTTCGGGTAGTCCATGGTTGTACTTTAGCCCACTCTCTGAGTTTTTCAGCGAAACATTCTCGCGCATCACCCAGACACCAATCTCCAGTGCCTTGGATAGCGCATCATGGCTATCGACCGGAAGCCCGAGAATGTTGCGCACGGTGCGAACAAACCAGTCCCATCCGGTCTTGACGCCACCGCCTTGGTTCGGCGCCATGACTTTCTTCAGTGCCGCCTGGAACTTCGGATTGCTGAACGCCTCGGACATGAATTCATCAACATCGGCCATGCCGTACATGCCATGGAGCTTGCCTGACTTCTTCACGAAGGCATACAGCGCCTTCATCTGCATCGCCGCCAGTCCGTTCTTGCCAAGCGCATTGATCGAGGCCGCGTGCATCAGCTCATGCAACATATTGCGCTCGCTGGCCGCCGGCCTGAACAGCGCAACGGTGTCCGTCGTCGGGTTGTACGCTGCAGCATACTTGCCTTCGCCGGCGTTGAATTTCCAGCCCTTCGAGTCGCCTACCGTGACCGTCGGGTTGATTCCTGTTTTCAGTAGCAGCTTGGCGACTTGCTTGTAGAACGGGTTGCGCGAGGTGGCCGCGATGAACTTCAGGATTTCAACCGCGTTCTTGCCTTCGCTGGCCATGCCGTAAATGGCTTTGTCGGCGGGGGTGATGCGGCCCGAGTTGGCCTGGTTGAACCGTAGATCGTCATTCGACTTCGAGTACGCCCCGGTGTTCTGCGTTGCGCTCTTGGCCTGATTGCTCTTGAAGAAGATGAAAACATCGTCGGCTTCGGCATCGGCTACGCCGCTCTTACCGCCATCGTCAACGACTTGGCGGATGATCGCGCCGTCCTGCCCGTTCGTCTTGGCATCTTCGCCTACGGTGTTGGTGGTTTCGTAACGATCTTCTGCCGGACGCACCTCGTAGGTCTTTCCTTCTTCAGACAACCAGTTGGCGAACGTATTTGCATCTTCTTCAGAAACAACGCCTACCCCGTCCGCGTCGTATTGAATTTCATCGTTCTCGTCATAAACCGAGTAACGATCTGAACCTTGTTGCCCGTCCCAGTTCGCCCCTTCAAAGCTGGATTCGTTCGGGTTGCGGATGTTCAGGAATAGGGAGTAGATGCCGGATTCTGTTTGCGTCGTGAACTCACCTTCCCATCGAGACGCTTCATCTACCGCCTCACGTTCTGTCATCCCTTCGCCAAGACGGTCGCCGTCCGGGTTGTACAGTTCGAATACCCCGTCTTCCATCTCGTCAAACGAGTAGCCTAAATCCTCAAGCTCCCGCTGAGAATAGCCGCTGGATTGCAGCGTTATTTCCTGCCCATAGCCTGAGTACGTCCGTGCCGTATCTCGCGTTGCCGCGGCAAAAGTCATGTCGCTGCGGTGCTTGTCGCCCTTGTCGGGGCGCATGACGGTGAAGCCGCCTTTCTCGCTTCCGTGATAGACAACAAGTGGTTCGCCGTTTTCGTCGACAACTTTGGAAACGGTATCGTCGCCCCACAGCGAAGCAACAGGATTCTCCGCGTTGGCGTGCTTTTCCCAGTCGCCGAACCATGCCTTGAATTCAGCAGTCCGTACATGCGCATGCTGCCGTTCGGTGAGGTTTGAAGGCTTACCGTTGGGGGCGAGTAGTTTCTTTGACGAATCCTTGGTTGCGGCCATGAATCGCGTTGTGGCAAGCCCTGTGTATGGCGCATATCCGCCTTCGGCAAACTTCTGGCTAGCATCCAGTACCAGGTCGCGCACCGCGTTAAAATCTCGGTAGAGCGATTCGCGCAACGGGGTTGATTTCTCGCCGGCCAGCATGGCCTTTATGCGCGCAATGAAAAGACGAAGCGCATTCAGCGCCTTCTTTGCAACGCTCGGGTTCGCGGCAGCCAGCGCCTCCCAGAACTTCGGATCAGACCATGAGTCGCCAAAGAAGTCAGCGCGAACTTCTTCATAGCCAAGCTCTCGCCTCTCTGCGGCATCCTTTACGGTATCAATGTATGCGTCAGCTTCCGTCGATGATGCTGCATTCATCTTGCCTATATGGACAAGGCGCGGTATCTCGTCGACAAACTGCTGGTAAAGCTCTGGCGCTGCATGCTTCAGGTAGTGCAAAAACTCGTGACCGATGACTTGAGAAAAGGGATCGGTCGAACTTCCGTCTACGTAGATGACGTTCTTTCCGACGTAGATTCCGTTGAAGTCGAGTCTTGGGTCGAGTCCTTCTGTTCGCACGAATCTGACGTCGACGTTGAACATTCGCTTAACGACTGACACCATGCCACGAGCGGCGTCAGGCACCTGCGCCGGGGCGAAGGTCGCGGATACTGTAGGAATCCCGGAAGATCGGCCAGTTGCTTCAAGTCTTGCTCTGAGGAATTCGACATCGCGTACTACCTCTGGTGATGGGCGGGTGTCTATTTCAGCACGGAATCCAGTTTTTTCAAACCTGCCGTTTCTTGGCCGCGAGAACATCGGAACCCCATCGCTGACCTTGGCCAGCATATCCGGGGTGATGGTGAAGCCCATCTGCAATAATTGATCTTTTTTTGACTTTTCTTCAGCTAAATATCGAACCTGATTTTGTGCTCTATCGCTAATATCATCGAACTCAGATTCGTATTGTTGTTGCGATATTTCATCAAGTATCTGCTTATTAACCCCTCCAATTTTGATCGTCTCAACTTTTCCGCCGCCAAGTTTTTTTAGGACATCATTGGCCACTTGCGGAACTATTTCGTTGTAGAACTTTTCCATTCCTTCGCCCCCCACCTTGAGGTCGAGGCCGGAAAATTCGCGGGTACTTTGGTCTGGAATTTCGGCCACCTTCTCCGCAAGTTCCTTTCCAACAACACCAGGAAGTTCGTCAGTTTTTCCTTTCCACATTTCGTTATGGTCGAAACTGTACCGCTGTCCCTTGCGTTTCATCGCAATGGTGAATTGATCCCCTTGGCGCGTAGCTTTGATCGCGTCAACCTGCTTCGCCAAATCGTAATGCGCCGCGTTCTGCTCCCCGTTCGCCCAGGCCACTCTGCTGATGCCGTTCTGTACCGCATACATCACTGCCTTTTTCAACCCCAACGCTACCCAGGCTTTCGTGTCGCCAATCATCGGCGCACTGGGGATCGATTCAACCCCGCTCATGTACTTCGATGCGACTGACGGCGGCATGGCGCGAAGCACATCATCAAATTCGTGCGCTTCGTAGGTCTTCCCTTGGTACGTGTATCGGCAGGCCATCAGGTAATCTCCATTGTTGTTCTAGTAGCCGCAGTGGCGGAATGCTTAAAATCGTTTAATACCCTTGTTGCGTCCACCTGTTAACATCGTATTTCTTAGGACTACTCACATGACTACTAACAACGCCGCCGTTACTGCTTCCGTTAAAAGCGCCAGCAACGATCAGGATCAGGAAAAGGTTGAATGGAATGCTGGCGTACCAATACCAATCATCGCCTCTGGAATAACTGTCATTGGCGCTTTCGGTGCCGCCATCCTTATGCACGTACTCGCTAATCGCCGGGAGGCTGTCGCTCGTATCGCTTCCGCAGCAACGGAGTTTCGAGCGGCATTCGCTGAAGAACTGGACATTCTTGAGTCCAATCAGAAAATCCAATGGCTTGACAAGTTCTTGTCCGTCGCTTACGAGGCAAAACACAAAGCGGCTATTTCCATCTTTTCGCACTTCGTACCCGAAGTTTCCCGCGTTGCATTCAAGACTGCTTGTGAGCAATACCACAGCGGACACCAAAAGCACGGCGCCGGGTTTTCCTATGAATCGAATTTTGTTGAGTACATCACCGAAAATCCTGAAGAAAATATGCGCCATATTGCCGCTCAACGGATTCGCGCATTGCTGGCGTTTGCCAAAACAAAGTGAATTCACAACCATAATTCGTCTACTTTTTCTTTTCATAGGTTAAAAAGTGAGATACGCACTCGTCGTAGTTGAGAAACCAACGAAGTCATCAGGATTATCACAAGGTCAGTGGCCTGCATTCGTTTTCGATGTAGCCAGCATTGCGCCAAAAATCGGAGATCAGAAACGCATCTCCGAAACCACATGGCTGCTGTCTTTGCCAGAAGACACTCAGACCTTTTCAGGTCTTGTAAATCTTGCTTCCGTGCGGAATATCCCGCATCGCGTCTTGTATTTTCAAGATGCACCGATTGAGTATTCATTCAAACCCCTGTCTGAGTAACCGTTAGGCGAGGATCAATCACAATTCACCTCAAGCACGCCGTCTTTCTTCATGCGCTCTACGATACTCAAAAAGCCAGCATCAACAGCTTTGCCGATCGCATCCTTCTGTTTTTTGTACGCCTGGCCGAAATCACTCTGAATTTCCTGAAGGAACAGCACCTTTTCGCCATTGGAATCCGTGCGATCGTCCATTCTCAGGTGCGTCAAAATGTTTGGCTGGTCGAAGTGGGATGATCTGAAGCTAGATTTAATGTCAACCATCCCTGCGGAGTTGCGAAGGTCTGCATCGTCTTGCGCAAGAGATTGCGTAGGATAATCTTTGAACCCCGGAACGCCGTCGTCGGTCATTTTCCATATACCACCGACCTGCAAGGTTGAAAACTTACGCTTTCGTTCAGGAAGCGTAATCAGCAACTCCCGGTACCGCTCGCCGCCGGGGACGACGTACTGGGAGAACTTGGTTTCCCCGTCTCGGCTGTTTTCGACAAGAGCGCGAACTACATACGACCGCCCATCCTCAAGAGCGTCCGCTTCGGTTTCCCCGTTGGCTATGAATTCGCCATTTGTATCGTAAAGCGCAATCCCAGAGTCGTAGCTTTCGTCTCTGGCATCCCCGAAACTCCAGTCATCAGGAAGTGATAGAGGGTACGTGCTTTCATCAACACCGCCGCCCAACACCACATCCTTAACCTGCGTTCCGTTCTCGCTCAGATACGCCAGCACCTCATCCTTCGATACTTTGGCCTTGCCCATCAAGTCCAGATAATCATTGATCCCGCTCCAATTTATCTCGTCCTTCTTGATGCCCATCTTCCCGGCGTTGCCGTTGAGCCACAACCGCCACTGCATCGCCGGCATGGTGCCCTGCTTGGCGGACTCAACCGCCCGGGAAAGCTGGCTGAAGAATACAGGCGCCTTGCCGGTATCGTTGAATACCTTCGCGTTCGACAGCATTTCCTCTGCCACAAACTTGCCATCACCCTTCAGCACGCTATCCAGCGCCCGAATCAGCGAGGCATCCGACTTCATGCCCAGCAGTGATTTCAGTTTCTGAACTACGTCGAGCATCCACTGCTTGATCTTGGCGAAGCTCGAATCCTTGGCGTCGAACCGTGCCTTCAGGATGCGAGCACCATTCACCGCCCAGAACTCGCTGGCATTGAGCAAGTGATAGTCGTCGTAGCCTTCCATCAGAGCGACAGCCTTCTCTACCGCCTTCTGGCTCGGTACCGTGTTGGCCGCCATGATCGCCTCAAGCATCTGCTTACGCTTGCCGGTGGCCGTCTTCATCTCGCTGGCGATGCGCTTCAGGTACTCGCGCATGATTGGAGTGCTCAGGTTTTCCGGCAGCATCCGTTCAAGGTGGTGCAGAACCTCATGCACCGCCGTGCCGTCGGAAGCGTGCCCCTTGAACAGCGTCACCATGCGCATGGCCGGGTTGTAGTTCCCGGCACCTTCACTGTTGCTCGGTGCCGTCCTGATTGAGATGGCCAGATCATCCAGCAGCGCCGGATTCTTCATCGCCAGCCACTCGGCAAAGCTGGCCTCTTGCGCGGACATGTCCCCGTTGCGCTTCGCTTCCAGCAGCTTCTGGCGGAAGAAGTCAGCGCCGCGCGTCCGTGGATTGATCGGTGCCAGCGACTTCTCTGCGCTGACGTTCATGAGGGATTGCGCGAGGAATGACAGCTCGTTGACCACACGGCCCTCGGTGTAGTCGCCCGAGAATGCCCCGTCGAGTATCTTCTTCAGGCGCGACAGAACAAGCGGCTTGCGCGTTGGCGTTACCGGGTGTCCCTGTTCGCGGGCAATGGCAAGGTCGATAGCGCGGGTAGTGGCGGCTTCGGCGTGCTGCGTTGACCAGCGTTCGGGGTTGATGTCGTTCAGGGTCGGCGACTCTCCGGCATTCGGCGCCGCAAGATGCTTCTCACGAATGAAGAATCCGCCATTCTTGGCGAACGTGAATTCATCAATCTTCTTGGCTTCGGCTTTCGTCAGGTCGGTGCGCACAACGCCACGAATCACTTTCCCCTTGGCGGTCGTGTGCTCGATGATCTCAAGGCCCATGGCTTTCGCTGCGGCCCCGGCTGCTTCGGTATCGACAACCGCCTTCTCTTTCTTGCCCTTGGTAACAACTTCCGGCGCGTCCTCTTTCGGGCGCGTGGGCATGACCACGTTTTCAATGCGGTCGAACAACTCATTGATGTCGGTAATGTCGCTGTAGTCGCGGCTGCTGTTGTGCGACGGTGCTTTGGCGTTGTCGGTCTGCTTCTCCAGTACGACAATGCGCGTTCTTGCCTGTGTGCCGGCGCGCTCGAAAGTGATGGCCGGTAGAGTAATGTCGGCGACGGTGTAGATGTTCTGCGCGGATTTAACGGTTTCGGTGCGCTTCCCTGTCTTTTCTACCGATGCGATTGTTCCTAGCGTTGAAACCGAAAGACCATGAGATACAGGGATGGCAGTTCCGTCCCTTAAAATTCTTTGGCCCCGAACCATGTCAACATTGGTGCTGTTTGTTTTTGACATTTGCTTGTCAAGATTGACGGCGATCATCTTCCACTCGCCTTCTGAGTCTGCAATCGTCAGAATATCGCCCTCGAATACTGGCCCTGCCTTTGGTGAAGTAAGTATCGGCTTGATTGGCAGCGTTTCTTCCCCATACATCCACTTCTCAAACTTGGCATCCGCCGAAGGCCCGGCAGGAATCAGCGCAACGATCCGGCCACCGTCGCGCAAGTGCGTGGATGCCTTGGCCAAGTGGTCGATCGCTGTCCGTCCAGCCGAACCAAACGGCGGATTCATTACGATGGCGTCGTACTTGTTCGATACGTGCAGCGATTCAAAGTCGTGATCGAGAATCTTCCCGTCAAATACCATCGCCAGGCGTGGCCGTAGCCCCATGCTTGGCTCAATCGCTGTACGTTCTGCGGTGACAGGCACCCATCGCGCAATAGCTCCATGTCCTGCGCTCGGCTCAAGCACATTCTCGCCCGGTCGAATGTCGGCAAACTCCACCATCTTCAGCCCGATAGGCTCAGGCGTAGCGAAGTAATCCGCGCCTTCCTGCGCTTTGGTCTTGCTCGTCTTCTTCTGCTGGCCGAAGTAGAAGGCTCTGGCGCGGTCGTACTCGGTCAGCGCATCATTTGCCGCCTTGTCGCGTTCCTTGCCGCCCTTGCCTTCATTCTCCATTCCTGCCCGGTAGTCGCCCGATTCCTCGAATCCGGTAATGAAGGCATCCTTCAAAGCTCTGGCCTGCTCGCCCATGCCCAAGTTCTCGGCGGTGCTTGAGCGGGTCGCAATGGTTGTGGCAAATGCCCACTTCTCCCAATTCGTTCCGGTGTTCATGTAGCGGAAGATGGCGTCCGTTACCTGGCCGGTGCGGTAGATGCGGCCTTCCTGTTGGATGGCTGTCGTCGGAGCCGTGGGCTGCCCAAGGTTGAACAGCACGCGCTGGTGCTTGCCGGTGGTGTCGTGCAGGCTGATACCTTCCTTGCCTGCGGCTGACTGCACAAGAATGATCTGAGGTCCGCTGGCGTCATCCTGGAACTTCTCGACATTGGAGCGCCGGGTCTTGGTCGGAACATCGCCATTGAACAGAAGAACTCCGGGGAATTCTTCCTGGAACATTTCAATCGGCGAAGTCTGTTTGAACAGATCGGAATTGATGATGTCCTTGAACTCGTTGTTGAACTCTCGGACCACCTCGTTCCAGGCTTCGTGGCTCACCAGCGCGTCCGTCGCTTCTTGCTCTTTGGCGTTTCGCTCGCTGATAAGGAACGGATTGAACCCGCCTCCCTTTTTGTAGTCATGGAAGACCACAATCTTTCGGCCCAAGGCAATGTGCTCCCGGATATGCGGGATGACTTCACGCGCCTTGATCGACTCCAGCAAGTAACGGCGTGACAGGTAATCGAACTTCTCTCCGATGGTTTCGCGCAGAGAATAGAGTGCTTCCGTGCGCGGGTCAGGCTTGAGCGACATGGAGGTGATTGGATTTCCTGACGGATTCAGTACCGCCATGCGCTCCTTGCGCTTCGTCTTGAACCACTGCAGTGCTTCGTCAATCCGCTGTCCAATAGCCGACTCAACCAGGATGAAACGGCGGTCATAGTCGGCCTTCACGTCGAGCATCCGGCCCGAGAGTGCGCCCGACTTCTTCAGCGTGGCGTTGAACTGGCGCTGCATGATGCCGCTATCCACCTTGGCGTCTGGTGCTGTCAGTTTCCCGTAGCGGATGCGATAACCGAAATGCTGCACAAAGAACTGGTCCTTGTTGCTGCCTTCGTTGTAGCCCCTTGATCGCCCTTCTTCACTGGCGCGGCCGGCGTTGTAGTCGAAGATGTAGCCATTGGCCCAGTCAATCGCCTTCTCATAGGCGAACGGGGTAGCACTGAGCATCAGGGCGCGGGGGCGCTTCTCCCCTTGGTTGTCGGCGATTTCCTGCTTGATGATTGCTCGGGCCGCTTCCAGTTTCCTTGCTGCTTCATCGGCCTTCTTCTGATGCACTTCGCCCATCGGCCAGTCGCGCATATCGTCCGACATGCGTGCCATCTTCGCGTTTTGCGAAGCTATGTTCATTTCGGCAATCAGGTCGCCATGCAGCATGTTGCCGCGCGTGATCGCGCCGTCCGGGTGCATGGTGATGGCGCGCAACGTCTTCAGCGCATTGGTGTTGGTGCCTTCCTTGCCCATCGCCAGGTAGTGCGACTCGTCATGCACAACCAAGTCCCACTTGCGGGTAGCCAGCGCATCATTGGTTCCCATGTTGGCATAGGTGGTGATGACGATGCCCTTGCCGGCGTCCGTGGTGTTATCCAGGCGGGAAAGGTCGAGGCCAAACAGTTTGCCGGTTTTCTGCCAGTCCTCAATGATCTTGTCGTTCGGCGCGACAATCAGGATGTTCTCTTTTCCGTTGTTCGAGAACCGCTTGACGATTCCCAATCCGGTGAAGGTCTTGCCGGTACCGGTTCCATTGGTGAATAACATCCCATAGCCATCCTCCTTGGCAAACCGCGCCTCGGCGATGGCCACGTCTTCCTGCTGTCCTTTGTTCAGGATCGGCAGGGCGTCAGCGATTGATGCGTCTGTGCTTGTTGAAGCCTTGGATTGCGTAGCCTTCAGGTCGGCTATTTCAGATCCGCTAAAAGAAGCTTCAAGAGTAGCGCTTGCTGCGTCTGGCTCAATAGGTGGTCCATCGATGCCAAGATTACCGCTTCCGACGCTGACGCGACTTCCGGCAGAGCCTGCTGATACTCCGGGTGCTCCTGTGTATATCGACTGATCGCCATCCGTTCCAGCAACAGCGGCTTCATGTCCAGATAGGCCGACGCCACTTCCTGTTCGTACTTCAGGCGAAGCGCCTTGTACTCCACGTCCTCCAACTCCGCCAGTTGCATGTTGCTCAGGCTGAACGCCTTCCGGCCCCATGCCGTTTTCAGGGTTTGCGTCTCCGCTATCTCGTTCCAGATGTGTGCTGCTACGCCGGTCAGGCCCATTTACAATCTCCAGTTCTTTCTTGTCTTCAACGGAAACTACGGTTTTTGCGGTGTCGGCGCCTTGATCCCGGTACCGGCCGGCCATGCCGATATAAGCGCCCTGCAAATGATCGAGCGTGATCTGGTCGGTTAAATCCTTGCCGAACTTGGCGTTCAGCGCATCGAGTACGAAGCGGGCGGCTTCCTTGAACTTATAGTAGCCCTTGCGGAATGCTGCGTCCATCAGCCGGGTAAGTACCGGGATGATCTTCTGCTCTTGCTCAGGCGTGAAGGTGGCGCGGAATGGCTTACCGATGATGTCGCCCAGGTCGCCAAGCGCGTCTTCAAAGTCCTTGTCCGCCTTGTCGATAGCCGCCTGGTCGGGATTGAGCGGGGCGTTGGGTGGCGTAGCTACTACGTCCTGCGGTTTAGCTGCCGGCGATTCAACATCCTGCGCCGGTGGCACACCATCAATCTTGTCCAGCGCCTTCTGCAAGTCGTCAGGATGCTCAAGTTTGAGCTTGGCCTTGATGTCGTCAAGGTCGCCGCGCTTGTGCTTCACCTTCAGCATCTGCGCTGCTGCGAGTCCTTCCACCAGGTCGAGCGCGTCGATACGCTTGTCCAGGGCGGCATGGCGGGGGTCGGTGGCAGGCGTTGGTATGACTGGTGTGGCGGCTTGCTCTGGATTGGCAGTAGCAGTCTCAGTGTTGCTCTTTTTATCTTTCGTGGGTACACTTAAATCAGAGGTTTGGCCGCGAACCATGGAAGGCGTCTCTCCGGCATCTTGAGGCGTGCTTGCAAAGTCGGGCTGTCCGCCGGGGGCAGCAGAGGGAACGGGTTCCCTTCTCCAAATCTCAGCCCACTTTTCGTTTTTCTCCTTACCCTTGGCGTAGTTCTCGCTAACGGGGAATGCCGCATTGACCGTGTAATAATCACCGTCTTTCGATGGTTGCAACTCAATAAATATCGCACGTCCTTTATTACCACTGACGACTGCAACAATTTGTGCCGTTTTACCGGGTTTCCAAATCTCCCCGATGTTGGCGAGCGAATCATGCACAAATTGTTCTATCGAAGCATAGCCAATATCCTTAATTTGCTTCCCATGACGGGCTTCGATATGCACAAGCCCCGATCCCTCATTGCTGCGTTGATCATGCCATCCTGTTTCAAGCCTTATTTTCCCGGCCTGCCGGCGCATCGCTGCCGCCATCTCAGCCGTAATCTCGCCAAAGTCGAATGACCCATCTGGCGCTTTGATGAATGGCGTATCCGCGTTCGTATCAACCTTCGGCGCAACATACTTCTCATCGCCCATGAGCGGCAATGACTGGAGCCAGCCATTCAGCCTGGCGACAAGATGCTCTTTCATGGTGGTGTGCGGGCGTAGCGCCTGGCCATCAACAAGTTTCCATGGTGCCGGCGGCGTCTGGTCATCGGGAACAAGGCGCACAATACCGTTTCGGCCCTTGGCGGCAGGCAGGTAGTAGGCGTACATCTCCATGCCGCTCATCTTCTGGTCTTGCGTGATGGCCTTGTAGGCGTCATTGGCCAGAACGTTCGTCACCTGCTGGTAGCCACCGGGCTTCTTCTGCGCATCGGTGATCGGCAAGCCTTCTGTTGGCAGTACGGTGTGCCATGCAGGGGCGTTATCAACAGGATTCTGTTGATTTTCTGAGATAGCAGGGGATTCTGCTGGCACCGGCTTGCTCTGCCCGTCAAATGCAAGCACCGCATCCGCTGGCATCTTTCCTTTCAGCGATGCCGGTACGTTCAACCTCTGCTGATTGGCGTTCAGTTCAGCAAACGTCATGCCGAAGATCAAACCTTCTTGCGGCTTCCATCCTGTCGCGCCGGGGTAGCCGCCGACATAAAGGTCGCCTCCAAGACGTTCTGCTTCCGCCTTCCACTTGGCCAGTTTTGCATCTTCGCCGTTCGGCATGTTCTGTGGCGAAGGGAATGAACCGCTGGTGAGTATCTGGCCATTCTTCACGATAGCGTAGGCGTACCCGCGCAAGTCGTCGTTCGCTGCCCGATTCCTCTCCTTCGTCGCCTCGAACTTCGCCTTGCGCTCGGCCTTCAGTGCCTCGGCCTTGGCGTCACGATCTATCTTGTCCTGCTTGTTCTTGGCGATACTGGCTTGCAGCGGGGAGAGTGCGGGGGCATCCGGCTTGTTCATCGCCGCGAGAGTGCCGGCCTTGCGCCGGAAGTTCGGCAGCTTTTCAACAGCATCCCGTAGCGCACTGAGCATTACATCTTCGGGTATCCCGGCATCCTTCGCCCATTGCTTCGCGGCAATGACGGAATCCTTCGGGTCGAAGTCGGCTTCTTCTGCATCCTGCTGAATTTGCCCAGCCAGTTCGCTTGCTTCGATTGCCGCCTTGCGCGCCATAATCTGCGCTGGCGTCATTCCTTCGTCGCGCCACTGGTCTGACGATAGGCGTTCTTTGGGTGTCGGAGCGGCTACCGGAGGTTGGTCGAACAGGCCGCCCATCGGCTTCGCTGCTTCCTTGCTTCCTTCGCCAAACTGGAAATTATCCGAGTTGGCGGCACGCGCCTTGATCGCTTCCTCAAGCGATAGTTTCTCAGACGCCCTTTTGTCGGCGGCTTCCTTCGCGGCCTCGCTGGCCTTCGCCGCTTCTTCCGCTACCCGGTTTGCTTCCTGCTGATTTACTTCGGCGAGGGTTTGCTGTTCGAGGCTAAATCCGGGCGCCGCTTCAGGATTTGGTTGATTAGCAACTGCTCCGCCACCAACTGGGCTATTTCCTCGTCCGTCGCCTCCCTCTTCTGCGTAGGGGTCGGCACCTTCGGGGGCGTTGTTGATTCGGTCATTTTCGGCTTTCTGTTCGTCGTCTAAAATCTTCTGCTCGGCATCGGCAATAATACCGCGCAGCAAGCGTGTGGTTTCGTTCCAGAACGGAATGGCGCGCAGGCCGCGTCCTTGAACGTCCATCATAACGGTTTCTACGATTGCGTAATCAATCTTAAGCTCTTCGGCCCTTGCTAGAGCGGCGTCGTATCGACCTTTTGAGCGATCATCAAGCATTTTTACTGCTTCGTCATGCCGCTTCGTCTGCGTCTCGAATACGCGCTTCTCAAGCTCTGAGAATTCAACGAACTCTGTCTTGATCCCGTACTTCTTGGCCTGCGCACGGATTCGTGCGCGATGCTCTTTTTCCTTGGCGTCCTCCATGTCCTGAACCTGGCGAGTCATGCTCGTTGTCATGTCACCAGCAGCAGCTTCGCGGATCATGGCAGAAAGCGCTTCACCGTCAGCCACATCGTAGCCTTCGTTCGGTTCCCGCAGAAGCATGGCAAGATCGTCCATGTCCTGCTGTCCATCGCGGGTGAAAAGACCGCGCAACTTGGTGGCGTTGTTCGCTGTGTCGCCAACAAGCGTATCGGCCATGTTTGGGTGAATTCCACGGCCACCGGTTACGCGCATGATTGCGCCGATAAGATCATCACGGCGTTGTGTCGGCGTCAGGGTTGATCGTTGTGCGCGCCGTTGTGTCGCTGCAAACTTCGCAGCGTTGGCGGCTTTCTCGGCGTCCTTCTTGGCTTGGAGTTGATCTTCGTAGGCTTTGCGCTTGGCCTGATACTCCTGTTCGGCTTCAGCGATCTTTCCAAGAACGGTTTCTGCTTCTGCATTCGTCAGCCGGGTAGCGAAGTGCAGTTGATCCTCAGTGATCGCCTGTTCAACGGTGGCGTACTGCGAATCGCCAATGGCGCCGGTATCGTTGTAGCGCGTGACCTGGATCATTCCAGGGCTGCTTGACGATGGGTGAAGCGATATGATCATCCCGCCCCGTGTGCGGAATACAGGCATCTCGTAGGCGTCAAGCGTTGCCTTGGTTTCACTTGTGACAGCAGCCTTCAGCCTATCTCGTACTGCACTGCGCTCTGGTGAAAAATGAGGAAGCGATTTCTCTTCATCCTGCATCTGCTTGACGCTCTGTCCGGCGGCAGGCGCTGGCGTGGCAGCATTTCCCGCCATCAATTGCTCAATCGAATCGAACGACAGCGCCTCTTTCTTGTTCCCGCCAATCTCTGAGGCGATGTTGATGTATCCGGCCTGCAGATTGTCAATGCTGAGTTTGTCGGAAACTTCCTTGGACTTTCCGCGAAGCGTGTTGATGACAAACCGCGCCGCATCCTCAAACTTGACGTAGCCCATAATGGCCGCACCACGGAATATCTTCGACATAACCGGGATGATCTTGGCTTCTTCTTCGGGGAGCATGTTCGTCTTGCCGCCCAAGAGAGCAATGAGCTCGTCAATCCCTTCGCCCATCATGTTTTTGCCGCGTTCAAACTCGGAGGAAGCATTTGCCTTATCACCTGGCACAACTCCGCCATCGGCAAACCCAAGTATCGCCCGTACAGTCGCTTTGGATGACTCGCCCATAGGTCGGCCAGCAAGCGCTTTGCCTACCGCAATGGTGGCCGCGTGCGTGTTGTTCAGCAGTCCGTTAGCGTGCCACTTGGACTCGCTGGCCATCGGAATCAGGCTTTCGCCGTATTTCGAGAGTCGGCTATCTACCAATGGAGTATCGTCGGGCGTAGCGGTAGCAGCCGTTTTGATCTGCGCAACGGCGTCGGCAAGGTTTTCTGCCTTCTGCTCTTGCGAGTCAGCCTTGTTGATTGGTACGCTCAATCCTCTTGAAGCTGCGCCAATGGCTACGGCGTTGTTTCCGTCAATAGCTTTCTCTGCCTTGCTTATCGGCGTTGCAAGGGCTTCAGGTATCCACTGTCGATCTGGGTCAAATCCTTTCCCGACGACGTAGTCTTTGAGGTCGGTCGTTCCGAGCGATGTTTGAAAAACCTGCTTTTTCCCCTCCATAGACGGGCTTGCCAGATTCTTCTTGGAAGAATATTCGTCAGACCAATTGACGTAAACATTTCCACGGTTATCTACCGTGCGAATAATTCCGCGTTCTTTTGGGTCATGAACAGAATAGATTTCCTTGCCCCGCATTGTCTCTACATATGCAGGCACTTGGTCAAGGTGGGTATTCCCAGCATCCCTTGATGCTTTTATTTTGTCGTTACGCCCCTTGTCCCATGCCTCCGAGTCGAAACCGCCCGGTGCCTGGCCAACTGTTAAGGATTCCTTTACAGTTGGAATTGCTTCGGCGTTTGTCGGTTCCGGGGTAGCGGATTGCACCGCCTTATTACCCGTTCCTTGAGGCCCAACAATCGGGATATTTACGGACTCACCTACGGAACCGACTCCGTACCGACCGGCGCCGCCAACGCCCTGCTTGTTGCCAATGCCAGCTACAGCCTGAGCTACAGCAACGTATCGCGCGACGTCCTGCGCGGCTACATTGGCGGCAGCGAACAACTGGCTGGAACACGATCCGTTGAACTTTCCTTTGACGTCGAACTGTCAGGGTCCGGAGACGCCGGGCTGACGGCCCCGGCCTGGGGGCCGCTGCTGCGAGGCTGCGGCTACGCCGAAACAGACAGTGGTGCATTTTTTGAATACGTCCCGCTATCGACGGCATTCCCCTCGCTCAGCATTTACTACTACGACGACGGCGCAATTCACAAAGCGCTCGGCTGTCGCGGCACTTGCGAAATCAAGATGGGTGTTGGCGAAAAGCCGGTCATGAGCTACAAATTCACCGGCATCGACGGCGGCATCACCGCCGGCGTAAACCCCAGCCTGACCCTGAGCGCCTGGAAAGCCCCGGTCGTCATCACCGACCCCAACGCCGGCGACATCCTGCTTGGCGCCACCTACGCCACCGGCGCACTAACCGGCGGCACGGCCTACCCGAGCCGAGGTCTCAGCCTGTCGTTAGGCAACGACGTCAAATACACCCCGCTGCTCGGTGGGGAAAGTATCGACATCGTCAACCGCGAAGTCACCGGCAGCATCGAGCTTGACCTGACCGCCGCGCAAGAAACCACCTTCATGACCGACATCAACGCCAACACACTGCAAAGCATCGGCTTCTCGTTTGGCAGCGTTGCCGGAAACAAAATAATCATGCACATGCCCTCTGTCCAGCGCACCAGCCCCAAAAAAGCAGAATACAACGGCCGCCGAATGATCGGCATGGATCTGCGCATGATCCCCGTATCCGGTAACGACGAGCTGCGCATCGTCGTCCTGTAAAGAAAGCAGCCATGTTCAAACTGGAACCCAACCCAACCTTCTGGGCAGAAGTCGGAATCACCGTCCCTGGCGAAAAAGCCCCGGCCAAGATCGAAATAGAATTCAAGCACATGAGCGTCAGCGAATGGGAAGCCTACCGTGCTCAAACGGGTGAAAAACCGCTCCCGGCGGTAGTCACCGGGCTGATCGTCGGCTGGCGCAATGTAGACGTCCCCTACAGCGCAGACGCCCTGACGCGGCTGCTCGACCGCTGGCCGCGCGCCGCCATCGACCTTTTCGAATCCTACAGCCGGGAACTGTTCGAGGCCCGAACAAAAAACTGATCGAGGCCGCCCGCCACTGGGCGCGAGGCGGCCAACCCGATAACAGCGAACTACAAGCCGCAGGAAACGCCTTTGGGCTGGCGATAGAACAAGCCGCCAGCGAAACAAAAAACACTGAAACGAGGTTTGGCGTATGGCCGGAAAATCAGCTTGCAGTCATCGTGTTTCAAAGCGCCTGCACGCAATGGAACCGGGTTATCGGGCCATCCGGAGGAGCCTACGTCAGCGGTCTGAACTACGCCTCGATACCGCCCCTG
>NZ_JBMOJE010000088.1:0-22321 GCF_049316945.1 Propionivibrio sp.
GCGCCCTGAAGGATGGCAGCGCCAGCCTGAAGAAGTACTCTTGGGGTGCGCACCATCAGGCGGATCAAGCACGTCGATGTACGCGGGACGATCCGCGTGCGCAAAGAAAAGATTTTGCGCACCCTACAAGGCTGATGTGTTCATAGCGGTCGCTGTCGTCCCCGTGCGCTGTAAACGCGATTTGCTCGCTGGCGCTGAGAAATTGTTCGATCTGCTCAATCGTGCGCAGCCGTGTTTCGTTCATGTTGATCACCATCCTTGCGATGATCAACCCACTTATCAATTCCGCCTTAAAATTATCGCTTCAGGCTCACTTCTCGATGGAAATACAGCCCTCGTTCAGGCTCATACTTCATTGGACATTGCCGCAGCTCGCATTTGTGTAGCTTGTAAGCTACACTACAATCATGATTGAAGTCTTCCGATACCAAACCGTAAGTGGCCAAGAGCCGGTCACTGAATGGCTTCGATCTCTTCGGGATAAGCAAGCGCAAGCCAGGGTACGGATTCGCCTGAAGCGGATTGAGGCTGGCAATTTTGGCGATTGCGAGTCAGTGGGCGATGGTGTTTTGGAACTGCGAGAGCATATGGGTGCCGGGTATCGGGTCTATTTTGGTCGTCACGGTCAGTTGATCGTCATTCTTCTTTCTGGCGGGTCGAAAAAGACACAGGCGATGGATATCAAGACGGCCAAGGATTTCTGGGCTGATTGGAAACGGAGGCAAACATGAGCAAAAAGGTGGTCGCAGCAGTTTCGCATCACGACCGCGAGGTGGCAGAGCTTCGAGCCGATCGCGAACTGGCTGTGGAGTACCTTAAGGCGGCAATGGAATCACTGGATGATCCGGAAAATCGAGCTGCGGGTCTTCTTGCCCTGCGGACTGTGGCAGAAGCCTACGGCGGACTAGGGGCGGTTGCTGCTGAAGCAGGTATCAGCAGGGAATCGCTTTATCGCACCTTGTCGCCAAAGGGCAACCCAACGCTGAAGACTCTTTTGGCGGTGTTAAAGGCCGTAGGTATGAAACTTTCGGTTGCGCCGGGGCCCCACGCCGCAGCTTGAAGTTTACGACGTGGGCGGCGTTGAACTTTGGTGCGCGCAAGCTTCAGGAACGGCGCGTTGCTGGGTGAGAGCCGTCGCTACACTTCTTCATTAAAACAAATGGTTATCGTAACTATACAGGGTGGCACACCAGAACGGGATTGACTCCGGGAAGTACCCCATATACATTACTGACCGGACAGTCATTAACGGCGTTTCGATGAGCCCAGTTTCCATTTTTCCTGCTTCAGATGCCATTGCCGGCACGCGCATCCCGCGTCGTCGGCGCAAGGGTGCGCGTCCGTCGGAATTGACGGCGGCTGCGCTTGAGCTCTTTGTCGAAAAAGGGTTTGCGGCCACGCGTCTGGAGGATGTGGCGGCTCGCGCCGGTGTATCCAAGGGAACGCTGTACCTCTACTTCGACAGCAAGGAAGCCCTGTTCAAGGCGGTGATCGAGGAGGGCATCGTGCCGACGCTGGCGGCGGCCGAGCTGCAACTGGCCGAGCACAACGGTTCATCGGTTGACCTGTTGCGCAAGCTGCTGTTCGGCTGGTGGCAGCAGATCGGCGAGACACGGCTGGCCGGGGTACCCAAGCTGATCATTTCGGAATCGCGCAACTTTCCCGAGGTGGCGCAGTATTACCACGACAAGGTGATCGTGCGCGGGCGAGCACTTTTGCGAAACGTCCTGCAGCGCGGAATTGCCAGTGCAGAATTTCGGTCGCTGGAAGTTGAAACGGCAATCGATGTGATCATCGCGCCCGTTCTGATGCTGGTCATCTGGCAGTTTTCTCTCGTCTTTTGCGGGCGAGAGATCGACCCGGAATCCTATCTTGAAACCCATTTCAATCTTCTGGTGCACGGTCTGTGTCCGCAGAAAGGCAGTCAATGAACGCATTCATGTTGCGCGGAAGTCTTTTGCTTGCGGCGCTGTCGCTGCTTGCAGCCTGCAGCAAGGCGGCGCCGCCGCCTGAACCGCTGCGGCCGGTGCTGACAACGGTGCTCGGCGCCAGTGCCGACAGCGGATCAGGAATATATTCCGGCGAGGTGCGTTCGCGTTACGAGACACCGCTTGGCTTCCGCATTCCCGGCAAGATCGCCGCCCGCCTGGTCGATGCCGGGGCGCTGGTCAAGGCCGGCGATGTACTGGCACGGCTCGATCCGGCGGACACGGCGCTGTCGGCCGCGGCGGCTGAGGCGCAACTGGAACTGGCGGTGGCCGATAATCGCCGTTACCGCGAGTTGCGCGGCAAGAACTTTGTCAGCCAGGCGGCGCTCGATGCCAAGGAAACCACCTTCAAGGCGGCGCTTGCTCAGGCCGATCTGGCGCGCAACCAGAGTTCCTACACCGTGTTGCGCGCGGATCAGGCCGGCGTGGTCGAACTGGTGGCGGCAGAAGTCGGCCAGGTGGTCGCCGCCGGCCAGACGGTGCTGCGCCTGGCGCGAACCGATACGCTGGAAGTGGCGGTGGCAATTCCCGAAACACGCATGCCGGAAGTGCGCTTGCTCAAATCGGCTGAAGTCAGCCTGTGGGCCGACGAGCAGGCGCGCTTCAAAGGGGTTTTACGCGAATTGTCGCCGGTGGCCGACGCGCTGACGCGCACCTATGCGGCACGGGTGTCGATCCTCAACCCGGATGCCAGGGTTCTCCTGGGCATGACGGCGAATGTGAAGTTCCTGAGCGACAAGACCGGGGCAACAGCAAAATCACGGCTGAGCGTGCCGCTGACTGCGATTTTCCAGCAGGAAGGCAAACCGGCGCTGTGGATTGTCGGCGCCGACCAGACCGTATCGTTGCGACCGGTAGCCGTGGCCGCTTACGGCGAAACCACGGCCACCCTGGACAGTGGCGCGAATGCCGGTGAGCGGATTGTCGTCGCCGGGGTACATAAGCTGAGTGCCGGCGAGAAGATCAAGGCCGTCGATCAAGCCGCTGCCCAATGACGCACCTCAATCTTTCCGAATGGTCCCTGCGCCACCGCTCGATGGTGGCCTATCTGATCGTCGTGCTGGTACTCGGCGGGGTGCTTTCCTACTTCAAGCTGGGCCGCGCCGAAGACCCGGATTTCACCTTCAAGGTGATGGTTGTACGTACGTTGTGGCCCGGTGCTACGGCGCACGAAGTGGAATTGCAGGTGACCGAGCGCATCGAGAAGAAGTTGCAGGAAGTGCCGTGGGTCGACGTCATCCGCTCCAATTCGAAAGCCGGCGAGTCGCTGGTGTTCATTATCCTCAAGGACTACACGCCGAAGAAGGAAGTGCCCGAAGCTTGGTATCAGGTGCGCAAGAAGATCGGCGACATGAAGCAAACGCTGCCGGCCGGCGTGCAGGGGCCGTTCATCAACGACGAATTCGGCGATACCTTCATCAATATCTTTGCCTTGACCGGCGACGGTTTCGACATCCCACGACTGCGCCAGGAAGCGGATCGCGTGGCGCGCGAACTGCGTCGGGTAGACGACGTGAAGAAGGTCGAACTCATCGGCGTACAGGATGAAAAGATCTTCGTCGAGATATCGCACGCCAGGCTGTCGACGCTCGGCCTCGACCCGTTGCTGATTTTCGATGCGCTGCAAAAACAGAACGCCATGGCGCCCGCCGGTTTCTTCGAAACGGCGACGGATCGCGTGCGCATTCGCGTCTCCGGCGACTTCACCTCGCTGGAAAGCGTGCAGGCGATTGGCGTTCAGGCCGGTGGGCGACTGTTTCGTCTGGGCGATATCGCCACCATCAAGCGCGGGCTGGTCGATCCGCCGGCACCGCGCATGCGCGTGCAGGGGCAACCGGCGGTCGGCATTGCCATAGCCATGAACAAGGGCGGCGACGTGATCAAGCTCGGCGACCGGCTGCGCGGCGAGGTGGCGCGTCTGCAGAAGGATTTGCCGCAGGGCATCGACATCCACGTGGTGGCCGACCAGCCGGAAATCGTTCGCCAGTCGATCAACCTGTTCATGTCCTCGCTTAGCGAAGCGGTGGTCATCGTGCTGGCCGTTTCCTTCCTCAGCCTCGGGTTGCGCACCGGCGCGGTGGTGGCCTTGTCGATCCCGCTGGTGCTGGCGATTACCTTCCTGTTGATGGAAGTGTTCGGTATCGATTTGCAGCGCATCTCGCTCGGCGCGCTGATCATCTCTCTTGGTTTGCTGGTTGACGACGCGATCATCGCCGTCGAGATGATGGTGGTGAAAATGGAACAGGGCTGGGATCGTTTCCGCGCCGCAACCTTCGCCTATACCTCGACGGCCTTTCCGATGCTTACCGGCACGTTGATTACCGTGGCCGGCTTTACACCGGTCGGCTTTGCCAAATCCGGTGCCGGCGAATATACCTTCTCGATCTTTGCCGTGGTGGCCATTGCCCTGCTTGTTTCCTGGGTGGTTGCGGTGGTGTTCACACCTTATCTCGGCTACATGATTCTCGATGCGAAAAAGTTGCAGGCGAAGGCCCTGGAGCATGGGCACGACATTTACGAAACGGCGTTTTACCGGCGCATTCGAACCAGTGTCGACTGGTGCGTGCGGCGACGCTGGCTGGTGATTGGTGCGACGCTGGTGGCCTTTGTCCTGTCACTGGTAGCGCTCGGCAGCGGCGTGCAGAAACAGTTTTTTCCGGCCTCAGCCCGATTGGAATTGCTGATCGATGTGTGGTTGCCGCAGGGCGCATCGCTCAAGGCGACCGAGTCGCAGGCAAAGAAAATCGAGCATCTTCTGCTCAACGAGCCGGAGATGAACAAGTCGGTAAAGGATTTTGTCAGCTACATCGGCAACGGCAGCCCTCGTTTTTACTTGCCGCTCGATCAGCAACTGTTCAATGACAATTTTGCCCAGTTTGTGGTGACTACCCGCGACATCGAGGCGCGCGAGGATCTGAAGCGGCGGCTGGAAGCGTATTTTCTGGCCGAGAATGCCGACTGGCACGGTGGCCTGGCCAATACCCGCATGCGCGTGCTGCGTCTGGAAAATGGACCGCCAGTCGGCTTCCCGATCCAGTTCCGCGTATCCGGGGAAGACCTCGGCGAGTTGCGCCGTGCCGCTGAAGAAGTGGCCACCGTCATGCGCGCCAACCCGCACGTCAAGGACGTGAACTTCGACTGGAACGAGATGGGCAAGTCGGTACGTCTGGAGATTGATCAGGATCGCGCCCGCGCGCTCGGGATCAGTTCGCTGGACCTGTCGAATTCGATCAACTTGCTGCTGACCGGAATGAGCGTCACGCAGATGCGCGAAGGCGACCAACTGGTGGATGTTGTGGTACGCGCCAAGGGCGACGAACGTGCCCGAATTTCTGCGCTGGCCGACCTCAACATCCGCACCGCCAGCGGTCGTTATGTACCGCTCGCCCAGGTGGCGAAGATTCATTACGAACTCGAAGACGTGCTGATCAACCGTCGCAATCGACTGCCGACGGTAACCGTGCGCGCCGACATTCGCGACCTCGTGCAGGCGCCGGTTGTTTCGGCGCAGATCAACCCGCAACTCGATGCCGTGCGCGAAAAACTGCCACCCGGATTCCGCATCGAACTGGGCGGCGCGACCGAGGAGTCGGCCAAGGGCGAGGATTCGATCAAGGCCGTGATGCCGATGATGTTGATTGCCGTCGTTACCCTGCTGATGATCCAGTTGCAGAATATCGGGCGCACGATTCTCGTCCTGCTCACCGCACCGCTTGGCCTGATCGGCGTGGCGATTGCCCTGCTGGTGTTCAGCGTGCCCTTCGGCTTCGTCGCCAACCTCGGGGTGATTGCGCTGTCCGGAATGATCATGCGCAACTCGGTGATTCTGGTCGACCAGATCGAGCAGGATGAAAAAGCCGGCAAGCCGACCTGGGAAGCCATCGTCGGTTCGACCGTGCGCCGTTTCCGCCCAATCATGCTGACTGCGGCGGCGGCAATTCTGGCGATGATCCCGCTGACCCGCAGCGTCTTCTGGGGGCCGATGGCCGTAGCCATCATGGGCGGCCTGATCGTAGCCACCCTGCTCACGGTTTTTTTCCTGCCGGCACTGTATGCCGCGTGGTACCGGGTGAAAGTGTGTGAAGTGAGTTGAACGCCTTTGCGGTGAAAGCTTTGCTCTTGCTGTGCGTGTAGTGCCATTGGGGTCAGCATCGCATTACTTTTCAAAAAGAATTCGAAGCTGACCCCTTTAGTTCGCTTCGAAGCTGACCCCTTTAGTTCCTTGCTCCCTCAGCCCAGTAGCGCCACGGCCTTTATTTGCGCGCGCAGGGCGAGGCCGGGGCGGACCGCGAGTTTCCTGGCCGAGCGGCTGGTAATGCGCGCCAGCAAGGGATCGCCGGCGACATCGAGGCGAACCAGCACATGGCCGGGCGTATCGGTTGGTGCCAGAGCGAGCACCGTCGCCTCGACGCAGTTCAGGATGCTCGACTGCACCTGCGGCACCAGCGTCAGGCTGACGTCGCGGGCATGGATACGGCAACGCAACAAGGTGCCCACCGGCTCGTGGCGGGACGAAACATAGATTTTCCCGCCGGGGAATTCGAGCCGTGTCAGATCGTCTTCTTCATGTTCGGCAACGCGCGCCTCGATCACCACGCCGGCATCGTCGGCGAAGGTGGCGGGCAGGTCGATGCGGCCGAGTACCTGCTTGAGCGGGCCGCTGGCTACCACCCTGCCCTGATCGAGCAACACCAGATGATCGGCCAGCCGCGCCACTTCATCCGGCGCGTGGCTGACGTAAATGACCGGGATCGACAGCTCGCTGTGCAGACGCTCCAGATAAGGCAGGATTTCCAGTTTGCGTTTCAAGTCGAGCGCGGCCAGCGGTTCATCCATCAGCAGGATTTTCGGTGCGGCAAGCAGTGCGCGGGCAATCGCCACGCGGTGGCGTTCGCCGCCGGAAAGCTGATCGGGCGAGCGGTCGAGCAGGTGCGCGATGCCTAGTAACTCGGCTATTTCGGATGACGCGAAGCGACGCTCGCTGGTTGGGGCATGCTTGTTGACGCGCTTCTGGCCACGCTTCTGGCCACGCTTCTGTCCAAACTCCATGTTGCGGCGCACCGAGAGATGCGTAAACAAGCTGGCTTCCTGAAAAACCATGCCCAGCGCGCGTTGGTGCGGCGGCACGAAATAGCCCTTGGCTTCGTCCTGCCAGACTTCGCTGCCGATGGCGAAATAGCCCTGCGGCGCTCGCTCCAGCCCGGCCATCGCGCGCAGGCAGGTGGTTTTGCCCGAGCCGGAATGGCCGAACAGTGCGCTGATGCCGCTCCCCGGCAGGTTCAGGTCCACGTCCAGCGTGAAGCCAACACGCTCCAGACGAAATGTGGCGTGAATTTCGTTGCTCATAAGGCCTGCCGCCGTGCCGGGTTCCAGGTGTAGAGCGCCAGCAGCACGACAAAGCTGAACAGCACCATGCCGCCGGCCAGCCAGTGCGCCTGGGCGTATTCCAGGGCTTCGACGTGGTCGTAGATCTGCACCGAAACGACGCGCGTCTGGTTCGGAATATTGCCGCCGATCATCAGCACGATGCCGAATTCGCCCACCGTATGGGCAAAGCCGAGTATCGCGCCGCTGATGAAACCGGGCCGGGCCAGCGGCACGGCCACCGACCAGAAAGCGTCCCACGGGCTGGCGCGCAAGGTGGCGGCAACTTCCAGCGGACGTTCGCCGATGGCCTCGAAGGCGTTTTGCAATGGCTGCACGACAAACGGTAGCGAGTAGAAAATCGAGGCGATAACCAGCCCGGGGAAAGTGAAAGGCAACAAGCCAAGGCCGAGCCACTGCGTCAGCTGCCCGACCGGCCCGTTCGGCCCCATGGCCAGCAGCAGGTAAAAGCCGATGACGGTAGGCGGCAGCACCAGCGGCAGCGCGACGATGGCGCCGATGATGCCCTTCAAGCGAGAGCGCGTGCGCGCCAGCCACCAGGCGATCGGCGTGCCGATGACCAGCAACAGCGCGGTGACCACGGTGGCCAGCTTGAGCGTTAGCCAGACGGCCGAGAGGTCAGCGCTGTCCATGGTGGCTTCCGATTTTCACAAGTCGTATCCGTAAGATTTGATGACGGCCCTGGCTTTTTCTCCCTTGAGATAGGCCATCAGCGCGACGGGTGCGGGTTTGTCCTTGCCTTTGCCGAGCAGCACGGCGTCCTGGAGAATCGGCGCATAAAGGTTGGCGGGCACGGCCCACATCGACCCGCTGCTGAGTTTTCCCTCCTTGAACACCTGCGACAGTGCGACGAAACCAAGTTCAGCATTGCCGCTCACGACGAACTGATGGGCTTGCGTAATGCTGTCGCCCTGGACAAAGCGTGGTTCCAGCGCTGGCAATACGCCCAGCTTGCCCATCGCTTCCATGGCCGCCGCGCCGTAGGGTGCAGTCTTCGGGTTGGCCAGTGCCAGGTGCTTGAAATTGCCGGTCTTGAGAACGGCGCCCCCAGCATCGACCAGATCGGGATTGGCCGACCACAGCACGAGTTTCCCGATGGCGTAGGTGAAGTGGCTACCGGCAACGCCCAGACCCTCTTTCTCCAGTCTGATCGGGGTTTCGTCATCGGCAGCAAGCAATACCTCGAAGGGGGCGCCATTGACGATTTGCGCGTAGAACTTGCCGGTCGAGCCGAAGGCCAGCAAGGCTTTGTGGCCGGTATCTTTCTCGAACATAACGGCGATTTGCTGCATCGGTGCGGTGAAATTGGCAGCGACGGCGACCTGGACTTCGTCTGCGTGGGCGCCAAAGCTGGTCAGCAAGAGGGCGGCGAGTAGTGTCAAGCGGGGCATTGGATTTCTCCTGAATCAACCACCACATGCACACTTCTCGAAAGCTTCGTCATCCCGGCGAAGACCGGGATCCAGGCTGTTGGAGCACAAACTGGATTCCGGCCTTCGCCGGAATGACGGACGGGGAATATGCATACGGTGCTCTGGGTTAGTGGTAAAGACAAAGGATGACAGCCGAGGCTTTGAAGATTGCGCAGGCTTGTTCGCCGACGGCGAGGCCAAGGCTGGCGACGCTGTCGTGGGTGACGACGGCGCACACGCTGCGGCCACCGGGCAGTACAAGGGTGATTTCAGAATTGACCGGGCCGTCGTGAATGCGCGTGATTTCGCCCCACAGGCGGTTGCGGGCGGTGGTGCGGATGTTACGGTCGGTGAGCAGCAGCACCGACGAGGATTTGACCAGGGCGCTGATCTCCATGCCGATGACCAGCCCCAGGGTTTCCGCCGACTCGCGGGTGATGACGGCCACCAGTTCGTTCTGATCGTCGAGTTTCAAGCGCACCTCGAAATCGACATGGCCTTCGCGCAGCCCGACGATGTGGCCGGCGAACTGGTTGCGCGCACTGGTATTCATCGACATGCGCCTGAGCAGTTGGCGAAACTGCTGGAAATCGCTGGTCTGTCCGTCGTTCAGGCCGGCGCTCAGGCGGTCGAGCGCCGACTGGTACTCGGCTTCCAGCGCACGGTAAAGGGCGATGGTCTTGCGTCCGTGTTCGGTGAGTTGCGTTCCGCCGCCGTTCTTGCCGCCGGTCGAACGCAACACCAGCGGCTGGTCGGCCAGATTGTTCATGGCGTCGATGGCATCCCACGCCGCCTTGTAGGAGAGCGGTACGGCCTTGGCCGCCTGGGAGATCGAGCCGTGCCGGTCGATGGCTTCGAGCAGGCGGATCCGCGTGTCACCAAGGAAACTGCCGAACTCGGTATCGACTTGCAGCCGGCTGCTTAACCGATGTTTGATTTGCTCCATTTTGTCGTACTCTCTACGTAATGTTGTAACGTATATAACGATAGCTTGAAATGTAGTGTTAGGTGATCGTTTTTTACCGTATTTACCTTGCGCTATGGTTGAATGAACGCAACGCTTGCGGGCAAAGTGCAATTGTCCCCGATCAAATACGCTATTACTATTTGTATATAGCGAAAATCGGGCCAGCCCGACAGGCATTCAAGGAGAGCACCATGAAAATCAGCGCACGCAACGTATTTGAAGGCACCATCAGCGCTCTGGTCGATGGCCAGGTCAATGCCGAAGTCGAAGTGACCACTGCCGGGGGTGACCGCATCGTCGCCGTCGTTACCGAGGGCAGCGTGCAGTCGCTCGGCCTGGCCGTCGGCAAGACGGTGATGGCATTCGTCAAGGCGCCGTGGGTAATCGTGCTGGCCGGCGACAGCGGTGTGAAGTTCAGCGCGCGTAACCAGTTGGCCGGGACGGTGCAGAACATCGAAAAAGGAGCGATCAACAGCGAAATCGGCATCAAATTGACCGGCGGAACACTGGTCTATGCGGTGGTCACCAACGAAGCGGTAATGGAGTTGGGCCTCAAGCCCGGCGTCCCGGCCAGCGCCCTGATCAAGGCCAGCCATGTCGTGCTCGGTGTGCCGGCCTGACTGACAATGCCTTGTCTTGAACCTAAAACCTCAGTCTATCCACGAAAATCACGAAAGACACGAACAAAATCAAGAACTTGATGTGTATTCTCCATTCACCATTTGGAAGGTGATCTTAAGCTTATTATCTCCTTGATCCTAAAAACCGCAGTTGACAGCGACTAATTGACCGCAACTCCAGGTTTGACGGGTGTTTAGCCCTCACCCCAACCCTCTCCCGCGGGGAGAGGGAGTTTGCACCCTTCTCCCCGCGGGAGAAGGGCCGGGGATGAGGGCTTGCGACATTGGCATCACATCCAACTGAGGTTTTTAGGTTGATTCTTTTCGTCCCTCTTCAGGGAGGCTGCGAGCTGCTTTTGGTGTTTTTCGTGGACGAACTGCTTTTTCTAGGTTGATAGTAAGTATCCCCCGGCAAAGCCGGGGGATTACCCGATTTATTTCGATTTCTGCTATTTCCGCTTCCTATTTGCTTGTCGCTGGCGGTGTCGCTTCGGCAGGGGCTGGCTTGACGACCACGCCCGGCGATAGCGAGATTTCCTCGGCGAGGGTCACTTTGGTCACGTAATGGCGGGTGTCGCCAAAGCAGGAGGTCGGCAAGCCGACTTTCTCTTCGTAATGCACGCTGACGCGCTGCCCCATGACCTTGGAGATTTCGGCGGCGACCAGCGGATCGCGGACAGTGAACAGGAACTTTTCGACCGTGGCGCTACCCGGCAACGAGACCAGCGCCAGTTCGCCTTCCCACGTCTTGCAGATCCAGCCCTTGTCGGACAGCTTCTGGATCCAGCCGGCGCGTTCGCCCGACGAATAGCTCCAGTTGAGCACCAGCGCGAAGTACGCTGCCGCCAGCAAAGCCAGCAGCAGCACCGCAAGAATCAGTCGTTTCAAGGCCATTATGAAATTTGCTTGAACTGGTGCAGCGCCGAGGGGGCCGGCCAGCCAGCTTCCTTGCAGACCCTGACGATAGCCTCGTTGGTGTCGAAGTACACCTGCCAGTAGTTGTCGGTGTGGGTGTAGGGGCGCACGGCAATTTGCGGGCCTTCGAGCTTGATGTCGAGCAGGTTGACTTCGGGCGGCATGTCCTTGGAAACATTGGGGATCAGCGCTACGGCAGCCTTGAAGCGGCTGATCGCTTCCAGAGGATCGACGCCGATGGCCAGTTGCGCCACCCGTTCGACGCGCCTGGCCGGCAGCACCGAATAGTTCTGAATGGTATCGCCGAAAATCTTGCCGTTACCGACGATGGTGTTTACGTTGTCCGGTGTCACGATGACGGTGCCGAACAACCCCAACTCATGCACCGTGCCCACCACGCCACCGATACTGACAAAGTCGCCGACCTTGAACGGGCGCAGCACCAGCATGAAGGCGCCGGCGGCGAAGTTGCCAAGCAGCCCGCTCCATGCCGCGCCGATTGCCAGGCCGGCGCCGGCCAGCATGGCGGCGAAGGAGGTGGTCTGGATGCCGAAGTAGCCCATGATGCCGAGCACCAGGGTAACGTTCAGCGCGATGGCAATGATCGAGCCGAGGTATTTGGTCAGTGTCGGGTCGACATGGTTGCGGCTCATCGCCGTCTGCATCAGGCTGATCACCCGGCCGATAAGCCAGCGGCCGATGATCCAGAAAGCAATGGCGGCCAATATCTTGATCGCCAACTCGGTGGCGGTGGTGCTGAGGAAGGTCTGTATCGATTGCATGTCCATGGCGAAGTGTCCTTTATAAAATGATCGGGGTAGGGTTTGTGCTGCGGCTACTTTTGCTTCCTTGCTGTCAAATCAACGGGGTTTTGCCGGAGCCAGAGCCGGAATCGGGTACCTGGCGAAGGCGGCGGCCACCGCGTTGTCGATCGCCGCCTGCACGTTGTCCAGGTCTTTCTGCGTGACGCTCCCGGTGACAATGCCTTCCCACACCAGTTGCTTGCGTGCGGCATCGACGACATCGATATTGAGCGTGCCTTCCTTGTACTGAGTAACGATCGTCTGGTCGGCGTAAAGCGGCCAGGCGGTGTACAGACCGTAGCGATAACCGTAATAGCCATAGCCCATGACGGGTGCCGGAATGGTCGTGACACGCAACTTGTCGGTAAGTTCGGCGTTGAAATTGACCAGCAACTGCGGCGAGCTGGTGACCAGGCGCATGCCACGCGCTTCCATCTCGCGCTGCGTGGCCACCTTCAAGCGCTGCGAAACGATGCTCTGGTAGCCGCCACGGTCGGTACCGAGCGGGCTGGCAAAGGCGAATGTCTGATATTGCGTGAAGTCGGTCGAACGGTCGAAATCAACGCGCACGTCGGGCGTGCTGGCACAACCTCCCAGCACCAGAATCAAGGCGGCCATGGCCAGCGGCAGCAAGTGCTTCTTCAGTCGGGATGGCATGGTTTTCGGGTCTCCTGGGCAAAATGACCGGTGCGATGACCGATGCGATGACCGGTGCGCAGCAATGTCAAAGACAGTCGCTTATGCGCTTCGGTTCCTGCATTTCGCATGGATTCGGGCCTTGGCCGCGCCCCGCCCGGTGAGCACCTCCCAGGACAAACCGGCAAGCTCATCGCAAGTACACCGCTTCAAAGCGCGCCAATGCCTTATCGCCTTGGAGGAGGGTCAATTGCTGGCCTTCTATGCGGTAGCCCGTCGTGGCACCGAGCATCTTCAACACATTGCTTTCGATTTCCATCAACGGCGAAGCACAGGCCATCAGCGTGCCGGCCATCTGCGAGAAGCGCAGGGCCTTGCCCTGCTGAACATACGACCCGGTCAGTTGATTGCAGCCGGCAAAAGCGGTCATGCGTGCGCCCAGGCTGGAGAGCGTGATGCGCACCTCGCGCTCTTGCGTTGCGGGCATCATGATCTTCTTGCCGTCGAGCTCGATCAGCTTCCAGTAGGTATTTTTCAAGTCGGCGGTTACGCTGTCTTTGCCACCCTCGTTGCCAGAAGCGGCCGAGCCGCAGGCCGCCCCCGGTTGCGAACCGACGAATCGTTCAACGACCAGTTGCTCACGCGAAGCGCCTTCCAGCGCCTGGCTCAAGGCGAGGCGGCCATCAAGCTTGACCAGCAAGGGCGCCCCCGGTGAACTGTGCGATTGCAGATAGTCGCGCTCCATGGCCAGGTAGGCATCCGTCATTGCCACCGGCCAGTGCATGCCGCTGGCGCAATCGGTGAACGTCGCGGCATCGGCCAGGTAGCGGAACTCGCCGCGCCAGCGCAACACTTCGCTGATCGGTTCAACCTGTGCGCTACGGTGCAGATCGAGGTTGGCGGCCGACTCGATCGCTTGCCCCTCGCGATCAAGCTGGCGCAAGGAGCCATCATCCCTGACCGCGAACAAAATGACGTCCGTGCCGCTACGCAGTGACAGCACCTTGCCTCTGGCCTCGGCTGTCCAGCGGCCAGGTTCGGAAAACTGCCCGTCCGGCTTGCCCAGGTAAATGCGCCGCAAGCGGTACAGGCCATCGGCACGCAAGGTCAGCGTTTGCGCAATGCCGGGGCAATCGGCACAGGGCATGATGCCGGTAAAAGTGGCGGGCAGTTCGAAGCCGACAGCAGAGGCCGGCATCGCCGGCAGAGCAGTCGCAGGCAAGTCTGTGCTGACCATCGTGCCGGCAACCGGTCGCACCGCATCAAGGACGAGATCGACCTTTTCCGGCGCGCCGTGCGTCAACACGGCATAGCGACGCGTCGTCGTAAAGCGCAACTCTCCACCCACCGTGATCGATGCGCGCACGGCATAGTTCGAGCCTGGGTCGATGGCGACGCCCGGCACCTTCAATGAAAACGGAATCGGCACCTGGCGCGCGCCGAAGGTCTCATGCATCTCGGCCAGCACCACAGCGGGCACGTCGGCCCGCGACACATCTTCGACACGTACCGTCAGCACCGCCTCGGGCGGCATGGCGATGCGCTGGCGATAGGAAACGCTGCCGCTGACGGTAGCCAGTTCAGCGATCGGCTGGGCCGGTAAATCAGACATGGAGAAAACCGCCAGCAAGGCCGCTAACCACATGACTTTTGATATCTGCTTACGCATCTGACCGGACACCCATGAAAACTTCCAAATTCACGAAAACACGAAACAACAACTTTTCCAGGATGAAATCTGCGATTGCTTTCTGAAATTTATCGGTTTTCATTGGCTGGTGATATACGTGCTTGAATGTATTTCGATTACCCGGCATCGGGTAAATCGACCCATGAAAAGGTCAATGAATTCCTTTGAGTCCCTGCCAGCCACACCAAGACACCGCCCTGGAAGCCTCTCCAATCGGCGTTCTCCAAGGCATCAACCACGAAAGCCATTAAATACGCCACTCTTCAGCTATATAGCTCGTAGATAGCCTGTCTATGCGGGCTACAGAGGCATGATCATTAATATCGCCGTCACCAACCGGGCACATCTCCTGAAATGAAACCCGGGCGCGCGGCCCGGTTTTCATAACGCTTGCATGGTGCATTGTGTTAAAACTAAAAAGGGCAGTTGACCACAGCGAACACGGCGAACACAACGGAAAAACAAGAGCTTGCAATGTTTTCATGATTCACCCTTTGGGTAAGCCATGAAATCCTGAAAACCTGAGGCTTTTCGCCGTGCCCGCCGTGTTCGCCGTGGTTAAACTGAGGTTTTAAGGTTAAACAGATGACGATCACCGATTCCTGGCTGGGCCAGCTTTGAACTGACCTCCTCACCGTGTTGGGCGAAATTTACCTTTGGCCGATTTCAGCCCCCCCGCAGTAAAATCCGGAATCCCGAAAAATCAAGTATCTCCGAATGACAGGTTCCGGAAATGCCAGTTTCGTTGAGCCGATCGAATGAGTAAAAAACGGCAAAGCAAATTGCTTAATCCCGGCATGGCTGCCGCCCTCGGCGCTGCGCTGCTTTTCGGCGCCGGCACGCCGCTGGCGAAGATGCTGCTGCACGATGTTGGTCCCTGGCTGCTGGCCGGCCTGTTTTATCTTGGTTCCGGGGTTGGCCTGACGGTTTTTCGTCTGTTGCGTAACGCGGAACCGGTCCGCTTGGCGAGACGCGAGGCTGGATGGCTAGCCGGGGCTGTATTGGCTGGTGGGGTTGTCGCTCCCGTTCTGTTGATGTTCGGGCTGGCTGGCATGCCCGCGTCGGGCGCATCGCTGCTCCTGAACGCGGAGGGGGTGTTCACCGCGCTTCTGGCATGGATGGTGTTTCGTGAAAACTTTGATCGGCGAATCGCTTTGGGGATGGCGGCCATCACCACCGGTGTGCTTGTGCTGAGTTGGCCGCAAGAGGCCAGGTTTGCCGGGGTCTGGCCGGCGCTGGCTGTGCTCGGTGCCTGTATGGCGTGGGGCATCGACAACAACCTGACGCGCAAGGTGTCGCTGACCGATGCAACATGGATCGCGTCGGTCAAGGGCATGGCCGCCGGGGCCATCAACCTGTCGCTCGCCTTCATTCTCGGCGATCGGCTACCTGGCTTGCCCGCCGTGGCGGCGGCGATGGGCGTCGGGTTTTTGGCCTATGGCGTCAGCCTGGCGCTGTTCGTCGTCGGGCTACGACACCTGGGAACGGCCCGGACCGGGGCCTATTTTTCTGTCGCCCCGTTCTTCGGGGCGGTGCTGGCGCTCGCAACGGGCGAGCCGGCGACGCTTCGCCTGGCGTTTGCCGGGGCGCTGATGGCGGTCGGTGTCTGGCTGCACCTGACGGAACGCCACGAGCACAAACATAGTCATCAAGCCATCGAACATGCCCATGAACACGATCACGGCGAACATCACCAGCATGAGCACGAGGTTTTCTGTGCTGCTGGCGGCAAGCATGCGCACCTGCATCGGCACCAGCCGATGGAGCACAAGCACGCCCATTTTCCGGATGCCCACCATCGGGACCACAACCATTAGGACCAGAGACCAGTTTCTTACCCCGACAAGAATTCCTTTTGGTTTTTCTCTTCTATCGGCTGCCAGACGTACCTTCGGAGCGGTACAGCAACACCCGTTCGCCACTGGGTTGAACTGATCGACGATCGGTTAAGTCCCCATGGATAGGCGATCTACAGCCTGCATGCCTGAAGAACGCCGTATTTATTGGCTAGGCTGCATTGCTGTAGATCGCCTATTGGAGAGGCTTGCAAGCCGGCATGGTTTAACTCTGCGCATCCCACGGGTTGAATATTCGGATATCCGGATTCCGTGATTGACGCGAGGCTCACTTGACGCAGTGCACAAATTGTTTGCGATAGATAACGCAGTATTAGATGGTGCTGACGGTCGGCAACCGACCCATACCAGACAGTGGTGGGGAATGAAAGCGGACCGTCGCGGCGAACACTGGAAACTGACAAGCAGCCGTTCGAGATGCGGATGGGATATTTCTGGGCTAACGGCGGGTTCGTGGCAGATAGCTGCCGGTGAGTGTAAATTGATGGCGATTAATTGCCGGCCAGGGCGGAAGGTGGGCTTTCATCTCCATTACGGTCATTGCACGATCGTTCCCGAATCTATGCGTTAACGCTCACGGAAGCTGACCCAGCTTTGCTCATCGGAACGAACCCGGCAAGTGCGCACAAATTATGCAGCGAAAGCGGCGTTGAAAACGTCTATGCCATTGGCGGTTAGGGACGCCTAGAATCCAAGCTCCCGCCATACCAGAACCAGTGCGGCGCGCAAAAACGTCAAGCCGGGGGCTTCCCATTTTCCGTGAATGACCACCTGGCCGCGCCAGCTTTGCCGAGCCAGATTGCCCAAGTCGTTGTCACCGTTCAAGGTCACGCGATACAGCGCACGTTCCGGTACCAGCTGGCCGTGTTTTTCGCGGGTAATTATTGAACCGCCATACTGAGCCGCCAGTTGGCCATTCGGCAGCACTCGGGTAGCATCCTGATCGATTGCGCTTACCCGCAAAGCCAGAACCTCCCCTTCCAGACCATCGGTAAAGAAACGGGCTTTATCACCCACCTCAATCCGGCGTACAGCATCTTCATCCAGGTAAGTTTCCACCTGCCAGCGCTCCCTTTGGACTAGAACGCCCAAGCGTTCGCGGTTACCCACCCAAACGCCTGGCTTCAAATCCGGATCCAGGTCGCGCAGTGTGCCGGCAAATGGAGCCGTCGGAGCGTACAGCGCCATTTCGGCCTGAACGCTGGCGAGTTCGGCTTGCGCCATGATTTCCTCTTGTTGCAATACTTGCAGGTTCTGGCGCTGCTCGGCCGCCACGCCAGCCGTGCTTACCTGCCAGCGCGAACGTTCAAGACGCGCTTGCGTACGCCGCCAGCGCAGTTCAAGCTCGGGAGAGGCAAGCTCGATCAGGATTTGTCCAGCGGCGACCGGGCTACCTTCTGGCCACGGCAATTTAACGACCTGTGCTCCAGTCGGGGCATGAATGGGGTAGGTTTCGGCGGGCTTGAGAAGAGCCGACGCCGCCTGGCGCGTCGGCCAGGGAAACACGAAAAACATCGCCAGTGCCAAAACAATCAAGGCACTGCGTAGCGCACGCGGTCGCTGCCGCAACAAGGACAGCCTCCCGGAATGATCAGCATCACTTCGTAACAAACTCGGCCACACCTTGATCTCATTCCAAAATGGCAACAGCACAAACCAGCCGATTTCAACGATGAACAGCAGCACCCCGACCGCCTTGAAAAAAAATGCATAAACCAGCGCCGCAATACCCAGAAAAACGATCAACCGGTAAATCCATGTCGCGTAAGCAAAAAGGATGATTCCGATCTGGCGTTGCCTTACGAAGTGCTCCGGCGGTGGCAAACCCAGACCGAACAGGCGCTCACGCAAGTCCCAGCGCGCCAGGGCAAACGCGCGACTGTGCAGATTCGGCATATCGAGCCAGTCGGAGAGCAGGAAATACCCGTCGAAGCGCATGAAGGGGCTGGTGTTGATCGCCAGCGTGGCGATCCACGTCGTGGTGGCCAGCATAAACGCGATTGATTTGGGCAAGCCATCCGGCAACAACCCCCAAGCCAGCGTTGCCCAGGCAGCAATCATCAACTCGGTAATCACGCCGGCCGCCGCCACGGCCAGCCGCTGGTGCCGATTGGCGAGTTTCCACACCTCGTTGGTATCGGTATACGCCACCGGAAACATCACCAGAAAAGCCACGCCCATGGCCGGAACACGACAACCGTAACGCTTGGCGGTGAAGGCGTGCCCCAGTTCATGCAGCACCTTGACCCCGCTAAGTGCCAACCCATAGCCGAGCAGACCACTCCAGGAAAAAGTATCGATCAGCGTCGCGGAAAACCGCTCCCAATCCCGATAAACCTCAATCATTCCGACCAGCAGAGCAAGCAGAGTCAGCCGTGCAAAGCCCCGGCTGAAAAACGGCGCAACAACTCCTTGCCAGCGGTCTAGCCAGGCATCGGGGCGGACTAAGGGAATGCGGAAAAACAGATAGTGGTGCAGCAGCCAGCTTTTCCAGTTACCGCGCATTCTGGCCAGTCGCGCGGCAAACTGGATGGCGCTATCGACCCCGACGGGCTGTAACAATTGATTTTCGAGCAGAAAACGGCCAAGAGCTTCAAGGTCTGCCGGATCAGGACGCAGCGTTGTTTCGGTGTTAATCGCATCGCTAATGGCTTGCAGATCATCGAGACGCCAGCGGCTGATAATTTCGAAGCTCAACCAGTCAATCCGGAAAAACTGGTTACGCACCGGATCGTGCAAGGTCCAACTGGGCTGACCATCGGCCAGTTCGGAGCCAGGATAAAGGGCGAGTTCCTCGCGTAGCGCAGGCAGTGGCACGCTATTACCAACCGATGGTCTGGCGTATGCCGGCAAGCGGACGCCGCACAACCCAGTACACCAGCGGTACCCAATGGCCGGAAAGCTTGGCCGTGCCTTTCAGACCAACCCGGTGTTCCGTTTTGCCGTCCAGGCTGGCGCGTACCCGGTAAGCGTAGCTGCCGTCCGGTCGCTGTACGGCATCATGGGCGGCATAGCGCACCCGTGCCGAAACAGAGAAAAGCGGGCTGGCATTGAGGTAGAGGCTGACTGGCGCCGCGTCAGGCAAGGGGATGGCATCGCCCACCGCCAGCCAGGCCTCGACTTCGACATCGTCCGGCGAGGCCACGCGCATGATGCGCTCGCCGGTGCTGACCGGCTTTCCAATCCACTCGCTGGGGTCGTCAAAGAGTGCAATGCCGTCCTGCGGAGCGACGACGTGAGCACGATCCAACTGGCCTTGCAGATAGTCGGCTTCAGCCCGACGCTCTTCCACCTTGCCCATGAGAAGAGCGAGTTGGCCTTTATATTTACTCTCCGATACCGCCAACTGGGCCGCTTGACGGTATTCCGCTTCGGCGCTCGACAGCGCCTGGCGGGCCACCTCCAATTTGCTTTTGAGCGGCGCATCGTCAAAGTTGAACAAGGGCTGACCGGCTTTGACCAGCTCATTCGGCTTGACCAGAAAATTGCCGACCACTCCCTCCAGGGGCGCCCGGATCACAGCCGGGTTGGCTGGCACCAGTTCGCCGGGGGCCAGCACGGTGAGGCGAATCGGAAACAGCAGCAGCACCAGAACAGCGGCAACCCAGCGCGCACATCGCTGTTTCCACCAAGTCGTGCCCGCTTTGACTCCAAATGCATCCCGGGCGACTTGCAACGCACGTCGCCAGGACCACTGGCCGGGTCGGTGTTGGGCGCGCCAGGCATGGCACCAGATCGCCATCCATTCGGCGAGCAAGGCAATTTCGTTCCCTGGCCAGGGAGTATCACGCGCCAGCAGCAAACCGCCCAAGGGGACGGCAGATTTGCTGTCTGCGCTGTCAATCGCCAAGGGCAGCCAAAGCCCGTAGCTGGGTAACCAAGCGTCCCATTCGGCAGCGAGTTCTTCGGGGAGCCCGGACGCACCGATCAGGCGAGGCTGCTGACCAAGCAAAGAAAGATTGCGACAGACCCGGCCAAGCCACTGCACATAGGGTGCATTGGCTTCCAGCTGCACCACCCCGGACAGGGTTTTAACGCCTTCGTCGGCCAGCCACAACGCCGCCTGGCGGTAAGTCGCCAGGTCGTGACTGTCATTTACGGCAACAAACCCGAGCACCGTGCCATCAGCCGCTTGCCGCGCCCGCCGCGAGAGGTCAAGCAGCAGACCAAGCGCCTGCACCGGAATTTCGCATGAGCCCTGTGCTTCAGCTTGCATCAGCCAGCCCATTCAGGGCAAAGCGAAGCGCACCCGATAGGTTTCATTCGTTGCTTCATGCGGCCCGGCGGGGTATTACCAGTCGGTCAAAAGCCGCCGGTTGCCGATTGGCCAGCCGGATTTGTTCACTCAGGCTGGCCCGGCCAGGAGGAGCAACTTTGGCTTTGACCAGACGTTTTCCGTTCGAATCGAAATCATCCAGCACAGCGCCCGACTCCGGCGCCCCGGTTTGCGGCGCAGGGCGCTGCCCAGCGTCTTCACCAAGTATTATTTTGAACTCGGCGACCGCCTCGCGGCCCTCTGCGTCACTCGCAACCAGGCGAACGTTGATAACAGGTGGCTCGCCCGGCGGCGGTTGTCCGCTAAACTTGCCACTCACCGCATCGAATTTCAACCAGGAAGGTAGCGGCTGTCCATCGGTTTGCGTGGCGCTAAGCTGCACCACCGCACGGGCGTTGGTATGCGCAAAAGCATCCGCTGGAACGTTGAAGCTGATCCCCTCCCCGGACTGGATAACTCGCTGATCCGGCACCCCCTGGAAGGTCACCAGCGCAGGCTGATCGGCGCGGGTCACGGTAATCTGGAAAGCGTTCGTCCCGGCACTGGTAAGGATCGCTCCCACCGGGTTCGTCGTGACAACTTGTTGGCTGAAGCTATCCGGCGAATTCGTCGGGCTGCCTCTTACCTCCGTTAGCGGTGGGCTGACGGGCGGAGCAATCAGGCTGGGGCCACTGGCCAACTCAACTAATGGCGTGTTTGGGCTGCCTGTATTTTCCGGAGCGCTGGGAGGCGTGAAAGCCGCTAAAGGATCAACGGGTGAGAGCATTACCGCTGCCGTGTTCGATGGCAAATCGGGGGGAGTAATTAGCGGCGTAGCAGTCTCTGGAACTATCGGTGGCGCCACGGCGGTGACCGTGAGATCAAAACTGCTGCTAACGGTCCCGCCAGCACTATCGGCAACGCTCACCCTGACGGCAATAATCCCCGCATCCGGGTTGGCTGGAATGCCCCTGAAAGTACGTGAAACCGGATCGAATGCCAGCCAGCTCGGCAGAGTACTGCCATTGGCCATAGTAGCGGTGAAGGTCTGTGTATCGTTTGTATCAATATCCGCAAAAGTATTGGCGGGAACCACGAAACTGAAGGGCTGATCTTGTAACGTGGTCAGATTTTGCAAAGCGGTAAGCACGGTCGGTGCGTCGTTGACCGAAGTCGAGACCACGGTTGTCGTGGCGTTGGTTGCAGGTGCGGCAATGCTGTCGCTGACGCTGACCATGAAGGCGGTGGTTTCGGTCAGGGCCGGATTGACGCGATTGGCGGTCGGTGTGAACACCAGGGCGCGGATGGCGGCCTGCGCTTGGGCTGCCGTGCCGCTGAAGGTATAGACCCCGCTGCCGGCGTTAGTGAACCCATTCAACGTCGTGAAGCTGCCCTTGGCTGCCGTATCGAGCGTGATCGATACCGTTTGCGTCTGGGCTGTATCGGCATCGGCGATGGTGAAGGCCGAGAACGGGGTGGCGGTTGCCGTGTCGTTGATGCTGGTGAGGGCGGTGGCACCGCCCACGGTCGGTGCGTCGTTGACCGAGGTCGAGACCACGGTGGTCGCGGCATTGGTTGCCGCGTCGGCGATGCTGTCGCTGACGCTGACCGTGAAGGTGGTGGTTTCGGTCTGGGCCGGATTGACACGGTTGGCGGTCGGGGTGAACACCAGTCCCCGGATGGCCGCCTGTGCTTGGGCTGCCGTGCCGCTGAAGGTATAGACCCCGCTGCCGGCGTTAGTGAACCCATTCAACGTTGTGAAGCTGCCCTTGGCGGCCGTATCGAGCGTGACTG
>NZ_JBMOJE010000089.1:0-21700 GCF_049316945.1 Propionivibrio sp.
TTTAAACCGCCTCCAAACCCTTGCGCCATCAGGGGGGCGCGGTTCGTGCGTCAGGATTGGGAAATGAACCACCGCGCAAGGGGCGTGAACAGAGGCCGACAATGGTTTTCTCGAACCGGTCAAGAAAACGCTCAGCAGCAACTAAAGAGTCGTGCTCGGCGATATGGCGGAATATGCCGTCAAGGTCCCGCGCCGCATCTGCGGTCAAAAAAGGATCATATCGCGGCATGCTTACGCCATCGTGTTCGCGCAAGCGCTTGATGACGGTTAAAACAGGCGTGATACGAAAGGCGTCGACCTGGCGATTGCCGATTGAGAGTATTTTCAGCAGCGACATGGTCACCCGAGCCTCTTCAGCAGATGTCGCGTTCCGTATGATTTCTAGTCCGTGACACACGCAGTGTTCGCTTGCTGACGCTGCGAAGCTGTGCGGCCCCCAGCCTTCGTCCATCTGAACGGGGCAGGCGAAGTGCTCGGGCAGTGTCTCCAGCACATGGCGCGACTGTGGATGACAGCACAGCCCGAAGAGGGTGTTAAAGCCCGCATAATACGAACAGGATCCACATTGCCGGCCGCTTTCATACAGCCGGGCGACATTGGGCTCCTGAGGCCAATCGCTGCGATAGAGCGCCTCCGAGTCAGGATTCGACCATGAGTCAGTCACTACGTTATTCGCGTTCATGTTGATCGCCACATTTCACAGCCTTGATATACGGTTCCACGACTTACTTGTTGAACTCGTACCCTCGTCATGCCTAGCCCACCCTCGCGTGAGCAGTCTTAACGTCTAAGTCATATTGTTGCGTCACTTGCACATCGACATGGATCTTGCCAATACGCAGGCAATCACGAAACGAAATTCGTGGGGAATCGATCCCATGGTCGTGGTCGTACAAATCATGAAACAGCCAGCAATGAGGCTCCGCCAGCAATCCTTTCGGGACATTGGATTCGGCAAAGCTTTCGAATTCTTGCGGTGGAAGGTGCTTGAGGTACTCGTTTCGTGTGGCAATGAAATTGTCGCAATCGTCGTCAAAGTCTGGGTCATCTTCGCTCAGGACGAAATAGATGAGGGCTTCTATTTCATAGTCCGACATCGGATCGTTGGGATCGGCAAACTTGGCTTCCAATCGTGGCGTCACATCCTCTGCAACCGCGCGTAAGTGGCGCGTGACATCGACAAGACGTTTGTTGAGTGCCAGCAGTTGAGAATTTTCTGCATCACTCAGCGGATCGTCCTGCCAATAAGCCATCAGGTCATTGTCGGCACCATACAGAGCCTGAAATTCTGCCGATAGGCGCTCGATGCTCTCCTGCCAGGTCATAACGGCCGCTTCTATTTCGGAAAATTCAGGGGGTAGCTCGTTGCCAAGGCTTTGCAGCGCCTTGGTCATCCTGTGGAATCTGATCCCCCCTCTGTCGCCCCAACGACGCAAGTGGTTCAGAACTGTGCGATTTTTTGGTTTCATGTTTGCGGTTTCAATGGTTTGTGTCGGTACGCAAATGCCGGAAAGAACGATTTTCGTTGCAGCTGCGACAGTTTGTGACGCAGAAAGGCCACCACAACATGCGACACATTCCGTCGCATTGGTGTGGACACTTTGCGTGTCGCCACCACACAAGAAATGCCATGCCGCAATTGATTGAACATATTGACGCCCTCGCTCGGAAAAAACAGCGCGATGTCCTTTTCCTTAAATTTACCGACCCGAAGGATCAGGGCATCCAGATAGGAAGGCCGCCTTATTATTGGGACTGGGAATCCTCACCGGATCGGCAGACGGTAATGGCCTGGCTCAAGGAAAACCAGGTCAGTTGGCAACTCTGTGGAGAGGTAGCCGACACCACGTCCATGACGCATTACGCGGGGCAAATTTACATCGACGTACCGTTTGACGATGCCGATCCGCTCTATCAAAAAGTTCTCGGCTATCTGGAAAACCAGGATGGAAGCACGCGCCTGCCGGGAGTTTGGCTTTTCGCTCTTGAGCTTCATGTCGCCATGAAGAACGCCCATCACGATGAACCCGACTTCTGGGTCCGCTGGGCCGAAAGCTTTATTTGAGCAGCGTATGGATTTATGAATCGAGGCCATCATGAACTTCATTGACGTCTATTTTTCACCGAAGCAGATCTCCAACCCGGAGAGTTCTTCGCCGAGTCCGCGCAAGCCGGAATGGGTGCTTGCCGACTGGGTCGAAAAAAATCTGCCCATCCGCACGGTTGATCCAATACCAGCAACGCGTGAGCAGATTGCACTTGCCCATAACCGTGGCTACGTCGACGGTGTGCTGGATTGCCTCCTGCCGAACGGTTTTCGGGGTCGGCAGAAGGACGTTGCCGACTCTCTGCCGTGGACTACCGGCTCATTTCTGTCGGCTGCTCGCGGCGCATTGGACAACGGCTTGGTCGCCTGTTCTCCGACGTCGGGGTTTCATCATGCTGCATACGAATCCGGCTATGGTTACTGCACCTTCAATGGCTTGATGATTACCGCCATGGCCGTGAAGGCCGACGGAAGCATCCGGCGTGTCGGCATTCTGGACTGCGACCAGCACTACGGCGATGGAACTGACGAGATAGTGAAGCAATTCGGGATCGACTGGATTTGTCACGTCTCTCACGAGTACGGCGTCTCATCCAATACCAATGCGAATCGATTTATCGATGGCTTGCCGGCGGTTGTGCGGGGTTTTGCTGATTGCGACCTGCTGCTTTACCAAGCAGGTGCCGATCAGCATATCAATGATCCGCTGGGCGGCTTCCTGACTACTGCCGAACTGGCAGAACGTGATCGAATTGTCTTTTCTGTGGCGAAGGAAATTGGCATTCCTGTGGTCTGGAATCTGGCCGGCGGTTATCAGCAGCCAGTGGAACGTGTGCTTGAAATCCACCGAAACACGATGGCAGCTTGCGTTGCCGAGTACGTGGTCAGCGAACAGTGATTTTGTGCCAAGACGGACGGCGGGTGAATAACTTGGGTACGCATGGGCATCGTTGAGCGCATGGTGCGGAGGCCGCTCGGGAGAGTAGTAATAATGGTTCACGGCCTGGTCATATTCGGTCGTATCAACCAATGGCCTCAAGTCAAAGCGGCGTTTGTCCAAATTGTCCGGCCAGACCTCGGCAAGAATCGCCCGAAGAAAACGCACTTCAATTTCCGAGTCGCACGTCACCTGAGTCGATCGCGGCATCGTCGCAAACCAAGCCAGAAGCCGATCGCACAATTGGCTCACTGGCACGCGGCGCACACCGCCATTCAAAGCAGCACAACCTTATCCAAAACGAAGCTTCTGCAATCGTCGCGGGTCCAGCCGTCCCCATCGGAAATCTCGGCGTAAAACGCGTTGTAGCTGTTGGCTGGCACCAAGGCGAGCGATATCAGCTTGGTGTCGCGCTGACTCAATCCCGTGAATTCGGTGCCGAGGAAAATCAACATGACGGCAACCATCCCCTTTCAAGAGCGTGCATCATCCCCAGTCGCAGGGCATGAGCATCGTGAAGCGCGTGATGCTGTGGCCGCGCTGGAGTGAAGTATCGCGCCATGAGCACTTCGAGCGCCGGTTGCTTGTTGTCGCCCGTCGACCACGAATTAAAAAGCAGCGACTCCTTGGCTAAATTTTTCGGCCAGTCCAAAAGCACCCGTTTCAGCAAAGTGAAATCGGCGTCCGGGCAATTGGTCACAATCATGGACCGGTCTTGCGTAGCCGTGATCCACGGCAGAATCCGCCCTCGTATTTGCTCCACGGTCTGGATGTGTTTGCCGCCCCACAAGTGGCAAACTACGTTCTCATGCGACCATTCTGAAAGCTGTGCCCGATAACTTGCTGGCGGCAGTTCCGCATAGAATTCACGACCGGTTTCGTCGACCAACGCGATGGAAATCAGGTCGGGCGTGATTTGATCCAGTCCGGTGAATTCAGTGTCGAGGAAAATCAGCATAGGGTCGCTTTTAATGAGCTTCTTGACTTGGAATGTTAATGATGTAAACATTCAAGTGAGTCGGCGGCAGGGGATGTTCGACCCCAAAGGCAACGCCCCGTTGTGATGAAAACCGCTGGCTCTTTTTGCGCTCATCAGTAGCTCTCAGTTTTGGACAATATCCCCTTCCTTGTCGAGTTTCCGGCAGGGTTCGCCTCATGAAAGTTCCCGAATCACAGTCATTGCCTGCGACACTTCCGGAAGCGTAGCGTTAAGCTTTGCGGCCAGGGTGGCAACAAGTAGAGGCGCAAACGGTTCGTAAATATCCTCGATGCCAAGAACGTGAATCGTTTTTCCCTTTGCGTGCATGAACTCGCGCACCGTGACAGCATGGTGGGCTTCCATGCACACTATGATGTCGGCCTCGCGTACCAGGTGGTCATTGATCGGCACGATGGCATCGGCATCCGTTCCACAACTTCGGGCATCCATACCCCCACGGACGGCCAGAATCTCAGCGGTACGTGAGCGAATTTTTCCCTGCGAACAGACAAAGAGAATCGTCATATCTCAATGACCAGATCGTGACGAAACCCGGTGTCGCCGCTCGTCCGTTCGCTTTTGTAGCCGAGTTGATTTGAGATCACATGACACCCGTTTTCGGCAACGAAATCGGTGTTGGTGTGCGTGTGCCCGTGGCACCAGAGATCGATTTTGTGTTTTTCCATTAAGCGCGACAGATCGGTGACGAAGTACGGGGACACATCGCTACCCTGATGCTGTGATGCTACGCAGCCGCGATGCGGGGCGAAGTGGGTAATCAACACTGTTTTTCCGTCAAAAGGCTTAGCGAGTTCATCATTCAGCCAGCGCACCGCCGTTCGGTGCAGTTTCCGCGTGTCGCGCGGCGCTAGCCGCATGCCGCCGTGTGCTTGAATCATCCAGTAATCGTTAATTGAGCTTCGGGCAACGGCCATGTGAGCATACGCCTTATCGGCCCCATGCAGATCAAAGCCACTCCAGAGCGTGCAACCGAGAAAATGCACTCCGCCCAGCTCAAGGCTGCGACGTTCCAGAAAAAACACACCGGCTTGCTCCCAAACCGGTTTCTGCATCTCATCGAGCAAGCCAAGGTGCGAATCATAATATTCGTGATTACCGGCCACATAGAGAACTGTTGGCGAAACCGGCGAACGACGAAACGCGCCCGCAGCCCACGCAAGGCCGCGTGTATGACTGCCAATATCTCCGGCAAGAATCACCACATCGACATCGAGTTCGGGCGGCTCCCATGGTGAGGATTCCCGGTGCAAGTCAGAATAGAGTGCAATTCGCATTTTAGGTCGCCTCAAGACAGGTCTTTGGCAATGAGTTTTCGGTAATCCTCGTCCACCGCCATTCGGTTGGCGTTGGTGATCACCCGGTGCCACCAGTCGGTTTCGTGCAGGGGGATAGTTGCATTGCCTTGCTTGGCATCGCTCTCTAGGGACGATTGGAGTCCGTCAGAATGAGAACCAGCGAGGCTTTTTGTTTGGTCGGTCATATTGGCTTCGCCTCAGAAATTACTTTGTCACGCCATTTGTCGGGCAATGCTTGAGGGGTGACTACATCAAGCGGAATGTTGCCCAGCAATTGCAACAATTCGACACGGATAGCACCAATATCAAATAGGCTCATTCTTGGAGCACAATCCACCAGGATGTCCAAGTCGCTTTCTTCCGTATCTTTACCTTTCGCAACCGAACCAAAAACACGAGGGTTGAGGCCGCGATGTGCAGCCACAATGCCACGTATAGCTTCTCGGTGAAGATTCAATAATTCAGACGGGCGCATAACGGCACTTTCCTTGATTGACGACAATAGCCTCGTTTAGTAATATTTCCACGAGGCTCATTGTGGGCCGTGGTTCTTGACGAGTGGCGAACGAGCCTCTTGATCCCACGGAGTTACCAATGGGCCTTTCTTTTGCTTCAAACGTGCCTCCAGCTTTTCAAAAACGCCCGGTTCTGACAGCCCAAGATTGCCGTCCGTCTGAATAAGGTGATCGCCATCCGCGTCCGCCCAGCCTTCCGGCTGGTCATCAATCGCCACCCAATCGGATAACTTCGCTCGATCCACGTAGCGCCGGATTTGTTGATAGCGCGTAGCACTATCCCACCAGGTAATCCGCAGTTGTCCAAACCCTTCCATGTTCTGGTTCATGCCACTGTGCCACGTTGCGCCAATGACGCGGGTACGCAGCGACTCCGGGAGATAGTCACGCGCACGAGCGAAGCGCAGTTCTCGCGCCCAGGACGTGCTCAAAACAATTCGCACCTTGGGAAAATCGGCCAACACATCCGCCAACAGTGGTGCCCACATAAACAGCGAGCCTTCGGCCCGCAACTCCGGGCGGCCACGCACCAAATAGGCCGCGTCCGGATGCAGTACGCCATCAAAATCGAGGAAGAGAATCACGCCAGTCTTTCAAGGACCGCCATTACATCGTCTCCGGTCAGCCCCGTTTGGCCGTCGACCAAATACAAGGTTGGACAAGCGAAGGCGAACCAATGCGCCACATCGTCCAGCGCCAGCCAACGAGCAGACTCACGCTGATTTTCCTGAAGCCACGCAAGGCATTCAAGTTCACGGAGGCGGTAATCGTCTGCGCCGGGGGCGACATTAATAACCGGCGTAGCGTCAATGAAACGGGGCGTTAAATCCTCTCCTCCGTTGCTGGTCACCATGTCCAGCAACTCGCCAAACGGGTAATGCTCACGCCAGGAAGTTGAGAACACCACTTCGGCCGCTGGACGTGCCCGCAGAATTTCCCAAAGTAACGGAAGTTGGCAGAACAATTCCGATACGGTGCTATCGTCCGGATGCAGTACGCCATCGAAATCGAGGAAGATAATCACGCTCAAATCCTTTCGTTGCGATACTTTTGATACGCACGTTCAAACGCTTCGTCGAACGAGCCCACGCGCACCCGACCACCAAAACCATCCGTGATTCCCATGAAGCCGACGCTATGCGCCGCAAACCCAAGCCGACTATCGTGCGTACGAAAATTCAAACTGTCGTGTTGGTGTCCATGGAAGGCGAAGTTAACCTTGAGGGACTGCGCCAGCGCCGTGATGGCCCCAAACCCATGTGGGTGACAACAAGGGGCTTCATGCGTCACCAGAACATCAGCCTTTTGCCCATAGAGTCGCAGCCAATCCTCATAGAAAATCGTCGAACAGTGCCTGCGTAGCACCCCGTCCCGGCTGATTAACTCGGTCGTGAGCTGTGTAACGCCAACGCGCAGCCGGGTAGGTTTCCAGCCGTTTTGCTGGTCAACAAAATCTTTCCATCCCATCAGAACCGGTTTTTCCATGCCCTGGCGTGGATACCAGATTTCACCCCGAAAGACGCCGCCCAACCCGGCCACACGCACCCCGGCGATTTCTACGACGCGCCCGTGCAAGTTTCTTTCCTTGAAGAGCGGATCGCCCCAAAGATTCAGATAGTTTTCGATGCTGTCCGTGTCGTGATTGCCAGGGATCGCCCAGCATTGAATCCCGGCCGCCTCGATCCCTGCCACGCACGCCGAGAACGGCGCCGGACATTCCAGGTCGCCCAAGAAAATCACGGCGGCAGGGCGCTCTCTGGACGCCTTGACGGTTTCCAGCACATGATCGAAATTACCGTGTACATCGCCCAGCATCCAGATCAGCACAGTGCCTCCTTTTTTGGTATTCTTGCTTTTCGGTCTCGTGTCTTTTGAACCACATCCAACAGGAACAGATGTTGAGGTGTCGTAGAAGAAGCGAGGCAGTTTTTTATAAATTGCCATTCCTGAAATCACGCAAGGCACAAGCCCTGCAGGCTGGTTTAATACTCAGATGTTTCAACAAAGGTACGGATTTTTTCCAGAACGTCCGCATCGTTAATACCCCGCTGCGAGTTGCACACGATTAAATTCGGCCAGTTGCCCGGGAAGGCCTCCGGAGAGTCGTCCAGGACGGCAAAGCGCTTCACGTCGTTCATGCAGGCATAGTTAAGAATGCTCTGATGCCGTTCCCGGCCCTCGGTTATCCCCGCAATGCGCGGCTGCATGGCCGCAGGGAATCGGGCGATCAACTCGTCCGCTGGGTACAGGTGCCGCCAAGACGAATGTACGACAAGTTCAACCGGATACGGCTCGATGATCTGCCACAGCAGCGGCGCCCATTGGAACAGATCGGGATTGTCCGACACGACAAGCACACTGCCGGAATACTCCAAGTCGCGGGAATCCATCGCGTGAAACACGCCATCGAAGTCGACGAAGAGAATGGCTTTCATGGCTTGATCCTCCTTTGCCTTAGTTCAAAAGGGCGGTTGAACTCAGCCGGCGTGATTGAGCCTTCTGGTATGTGCGGTTCGCATCGCGTCATCCAGCACCCGCCGTCAACCACAAGACGACCCGGAGCGCCACATTCTTCGCAGAGTCGCGTCGACATGGCGTATGCCATTTTGACCGCGCCCATCTGTTCGGCACTTTTGGACTGCGCTACAAACCGGAGCGCGCCAAACTTTTCTTTTACAGACGTAGCCACAAACTGCGGCGCGTTGCGGGTATCTGTCCAGAATTGAAGCTGTTCGCAGAGCGTATCGATCAGATCGAACCAGCCATCACGGCAGCAAATTGTCCAGTGATCCTCTTCCTCTCGCAAAAGGATATGCTCAGCGAAAATTGCCGGGTAACGTTGATACAGACTATCCACCAGTTCTTTTTTCAAGTCGTTCTCCCTCGGGAAATTAGCGTTCAGGCCTCAGCGCCCGGCCTTTTGGCATTGATTTTAGATTGCCGCACTTCGCACTCCCTCCCAATCCGTTATTTCCGTGTCACGCTAGTGCACGACCCCTTCACATGCCGAGAATCGTGATTGAACGGTAGTAATTGAGCACGTCCCGTAACCACGCCACCAACTCGGTGACCATCTTGAGTAGCGCCGGTCGGTTGTTCTCAACGTCGGTGAAGAAATACGCATGCCGCTGAAAAACCGGGAGCCGTTGCAGGTCCGAGAGCGAAGCGTCGGACGCCAACACACCGATCAATTTCTCCAGGTCGCGAATAATGTCCCAGCAGGTGTGGCTATCGATGGCGGTGTTGGCGTAATGGTCGTAGGACGGCACATGGTGGCAAATAATGGTTTCCACGATGCCGAATCCATCCGCGTCTTCGTCAAAGAAGAGCGAATCGTCGTTCCAACAGCGCTCCTTATACGGTCCCGGCAACACTTCCATGTAGCAGGAACCTGTGCGCCCATCGAGGTTCCGGAAAATTTGATAGTTGTACATGCCATCCTCCCAATCGTGGGTTGTTCAACGTAATCAATGGTGGATACTGCTGGGATAGGCCGTATGGAACCCGATGCTGCGTTTTCCGACTTGATCCGGGATCACAATACGCGCCACCCGCTCACCGGCCTGCATCGTTCTGGCGAACGCTTCATTGACCAGCCGGGTAACCCGACGAAGGTCAATATCCACGCGCGCCGACAGCATTTCACAGGTGCCTGCGTCCAGCGCAATCTGCCGCTTCGTTTTCTGCCGCAATTTTTCTGCAGTCGCCAGAATGATGCGCAGCCGTTGCTTCGGCTCGGGTGGCGGCACATTGAACACCTCGACGCGCGACAACAAGGACGGAGGAACGCCGTCGAGACTGTTGGCGGTCAAGACAAAGATGATGCGGCTGGCATCGAATTGCATTTCAAAAAACTCATCCTTGAACTGCTTGGCGGTATCCGCATCAAGTACGTCAAGCAGCACGGGCAGCACCGGGAAGTTGGAATCACGAATCTTGTCCACTTCATCAATGACCACCACCGGCGTCGCTGAACCGCCTTCCGCCAGGAGAGTGAACAACAACCCTGGGCATGAACTGGTCCAGGAACGATGTGAGCCGGTGAATTGAAAGCCGGCCTGCGCACCGCCCGCACTGATCTTCTCAGAGGCCACCCCCAGCGCTTCGGCAAGCTGCGTTGCCAGGAAGGTCTTGCCGATGCCCGGATCACCCAGCAACAGGAGGGGAGAAACACGAAACTCCTGCGGCTTCATGGCGGCAGACAGGATGAGATCCATTTGTAGGCGTCCAAGCGGCTCCACAAGGTTCTCAAACCGGGATTTGGCGGCCTCAAGCTTCACCATCGCCCGCTTGGCATCCGGCAAGGTGCGGGAACCCCCGTTGGCGTGAGCGTTTTGCAGGATGCGTTCACCCATTGCCCGGAGTCCTTCCTTGACTTCGCTGATGCCTACAACCGCCTTGTCCAGCGCCTCCTGACCGAATACCTGGATACAGCCGCGTGTTTTGGCTCTTCGTTTCGAGCCGTTCCCCGTGGGTTTCCCCACGCTGGACAAATGGAGGCGGCAACGCTTAATCAGCGTGCCCAAGTCGTCCATCCCCAGATCGGATTTACTTCTCAAAAAGTCCTCTGCCCACCGCTTGGCCTCGGGCTGGAACGTGTCAAGGACACATCCGATACTGGAGAATTTTTGCGCATCCACATCCCACCGGGGATCGTCGAAGTAATCGAGTACATCGATGAGATTGCCCGCTTTGTTTTGGTAGGCGAGATGCAACGAAATGGCAGTCAATAGATCATAGGAAAACTGCGTCGAAACACGATCCAGCCCTGCCGTCGCTTTGGACAGAAGTTGCTTAACCAGTTCCTGGGCGTCTGCCAGGTCGTGCATTGTGCCCACGCGGATGCGTGCCAGATCGAAATCGTTGCTCATGTCGTTCTCCTCATTCACTGTATGACTATTATTAGTCCGCTGTGACGGCATTGAAATAGAATAATGTACGCCTACTGAGTATATAATTTGTCCGACACCGTTTTGGATCGGAAGGTGGCAGGGGGCACTCCGATGGGACGTCTGCAGAGCACTGATTGAGGAGAGTCTGAATGGACGAAGACGTGGACTACATGGCTGTGCGACCCATCCACGAGATGCGATTTGCGGAGTTTGCAAACGCCATCGTGCCGGGCGGCGGGGCGTATCTTTCTCGCGGCGACCTTACTCCACGCGATGATCACGCCAGGTTGGCGACCCTATGGAACATCGCCGACCGGCGCGTAACGCACTACGTTGCATGGCGGCGCAGTCCACTGCTGGCGCAGGCTTTGCCGCCAAATGCCCGCCGATACGAGTTCCATGATGTGGAACTCTGCGAGACAACGTCAGCACTGGGCCTTGATTCAAAATCACAACAAGATATCGGGAAAACTGCGGAACTCGTAGCAATCCGAATGGCTTGGCTAGCGGCGGTACAAAGTCATGGGCAACAACTGGTCGACGAAGGACGGAACGAAAGCTTTGACGATGGCGTTGCGGACGATTTCGTGCGCCTGTCCTGCCAGTGGATGGCGCATCCTTGGGTAAAGTTACAGCTACTGGAATACCGTACCAAAAAGCTGGCACAACAGCCTGCTGCTGCCCCAGTCTTTTCGAGCGATCCCAGTTGGCCCAATACTCAAGTGATTGTTGCTGAGTCCTATCAAGCACAGAATGAGGCTGACTACCTGGCGGAAAGGGAGTCAATCGACTACTGGCTTAACAAATTCGATACCGAAAACAGAGGGTGGTCATCCGCGTTTGCAATTGATGCATGGGATGCGGCTGACGACATAGTGATTGCCAAAGCCAAGATCGACGCTCTAGAAAGACTCCTAGACTCACAGCGAAAGCATGTGCAGAACCTGGAACAGGTCGTCAAGCAGAACAAGCGACGTGATGCAGAACTTTTCAGCAACCATAGCAAGCCGGGCAGGCCGCACGTGTCGCCTAAGCGGCAGGCGATCGCTCAACAATTCACCGCGAAATGGGTGAAGTCTTTGATGACGACACTTGAGGTGAAAAGCTGTGCACGCTTGGAAGATATTGTGCGCAACAGCTCTCAACGGAACTGGCGGCGTTGGCTGAGTGGCCACGCGGTACCCACTCAGAGCAGCCTTACAGATCTGCAGGCAGCGAAGGTTGTGCGAGGGCAGAAGAAAGGGCTGTCGCTCAAGGATATAGCGACCACGCCGACGTATGACGAACTGCTACAGTTGGTGCGCTTGGTTCCTCTTTCGCAAGGGCGTTTGCCGAGCGGCTTGGGTCTCTGGGCGAAGCCCTGAGAAAATCTGCGACGGGCGCGAAGCGACCTAGCGGACTGTGGGTTTGCGGGTTTCCAGATGGGTGACACGCTAGTGTGGCAGCCATCTGGCATCCTGTCCTTGAGGTTTGGTGGAATTTGGTCGTACTTTAGTCATGTCTTTGATGTAAGTGCGGCGCATCGGGGTTGGAAGTTTGGTTAGGGCTTTGGGTGTGGGGTGGGGGTGCAGGGGGTGCATGAAGGTGAGGTTCCCTCGGCTTTTCGTCTGCTAAAGAGTTGGTTCCATGCTCTTGTTTTTCCCGATTTTGCCTGCAGAGCCAAGCAGCCAGGAACTGCATCAGGGGCTTGTAGCCGAGGGCCGAATGCGCTTGCGGTAGTAGAAGACTTCGATGTATTCAAAGCTGGCGGCCTTCATATCGGCGTGTTCGTGGGTGGCATAGCCGATAGCGAATTCCATGCACACGCTCGTTATTGAAGCTGTTGAACCAGCTCTCAATCGGCGCGTTCCCAGCAGTTCCTTTTTTAGCTCATCGAGTAAGTCATGCCATATGCCTGGAGCTTGTCCTGAAAGGCATGGTTGGCGTACTGGTTGCCCCTGTCGGAGTGGTGCAGCCCCCCCGTGCAGGCCTCTTCCTGAATAAAACCATCGTCAGCGCGTCGGTCACCGATATCGAGCCATTTGACCAATCACAGGTCAAGGCGGACATGCAGTCCAGATCTGCGGCATCCATCCAGTCCCTCCTCAAGCAGCGCTGGCAGACGTCCATCCATCGTGTCTTTGACCCACGGCCTACAACAAAAATGAGTCGGACAAATTATTCATGTTACGGACGTTTAGTCTTGTATTGCAATGCTGAAGTTTCGGACTAATAATACTAAAATATTGCGTATCGGGAGCGATATATGAACAACGATTCCTGTCCTTAGCGGCATGTTCATTTCTTTGGCAACGCCGAGAACAACCGGCCAGAGCCATTCAAGTTGGCCGCCGATTTAGTGGCTTGGTTGCGGGAAGTGCTCGAACACTACGATTCAATCACGATTCTTGGCATTTAAAATGCGGCCGTATCTACGAGCCTTTCGGAAAGGATAGGTTGCTGACAATACAACACGGCATAACCGCGGATGCGGGGCTTCTAACAAAATTCTTTGCGGTTTTACAACTGCAATTCGCTTTGCCGAAAAATACAATGACATTACCTCTTGGTGACGTTGTGGCCTTGGCCACCAGAATTTAAAACGATATTAGGAATCCTATGAAAAAGCTTTGCATTGCGGTAACCGACGAAGTACGGAGAGATTCACGCACAACCATTCGCTGGAATGGTTCAGAGTTCGCAGATGTTGAGTTGCAAGCTCAATCAAGAAATCTGAGCACGGTCGAATACATCCGCCGCGCCGTGCTCCATAGGCGTGCCGACTTAAAGATCGAAACAACAATGATTCTTGAAATAAGGGAAGCCGTAGCGGCGATCAAAGCGCTTCACGCCGCCTATCTGGCAAATGGTTTAGAGCCCCCGGAAGACCTGCTCGGTCCCGTAATTGATAATGCCATTGTGGCAATTCTGAGCTTGGGCCGCTATTGAATGATATTCAGCGGAAGGGTTTATCAAATGCTTGGAATGGTTGCCAGCCTCTCAATCTGGCGCATCCGAATGAGTTTCCCTCGGTTTTTCGTCTGCCAAAGATTAAGTTTCATGCTACCAGTTTGGGGGACCGTAAGGATTCCTTCGTAAATGAGTAACATCGTGGATTCCACTACATCTGGAACGTCACGCCGTAGTCAATTGGTTCCAAATCCCGGTCTCGAAGCTCATACATGCCGAAGCGATTGGCGTGATGTGTCCGATAGGGGCTGAACGCGGCAGCCAATTCCGGCGTCAATTTCATTCCCGTCAACCGAAGTAATTTTATATAAAAAACGAAGTAAAAGTGCGAACAAATTGACGGTGTGTCGAGCATCATAAATCGCACCCTTTAATAACAATCACTTACGCTATTTGCGAAGTAATTATACGAAATTGTTGATATGCGTTTTTTTGCGCTCCGTTGGACGCGAAATAAAAGCAATCGGTCGAGCTCGCAGGCGCCAAACATGCCGGTCCAATTCCGTGACACCGAGCAGATCGATGCAGTCGAGCCATTCATTCCAGGACGCTTCCAACGCGTTGGCAAACTCGATCATTTCAGCATCGAAATCGTCAACATCAGACACTGACTGCTCTGCTTCCCATTCCGCTATGCCATACAAAGGCAAGCCATGGCCGCGCCTGAGCAGGTATGGGTTGGAACATCCTTGCCAAGTCATGCGCCAATACAGGAAAGCAAGTATTTGTGGCGCCGGCGCCGATTCGACAGGATAGCCCTTGAGAAATTGCCGATACCACCGCCTCGATTGTTGCTGACATTGCCGCCAGAGCTGATTCGCACACGCCCAAAAGCACATCTCCAGGCACTTGTATCTCGAGCCGACCGACCACCGACCATGACAGAATAACGAGATCGGATTGTTCGCCGACTTCGGCGGGATGAAGACCTGCATTCGCTCGCGCCGAGCAGCGCCAACTTTGTCAGCGTCGACCACACCATCCGCTTCGAAGAAAATTGATTGCGAGACGCGTCGCTGCAAAAATGCCAGCCAACGCGCAATCAGTGCCAGAGTTCTTCCCGACATAGCACTGGTTTTCGGGTAGCCGCCACGCGAAACCGGCAACTGCGGCGCGCGGCATGCCAGACAATTGATTGGGCCAAACACGATCGAGTTTCCCAACGCATAAACGAGCGGCTCACCGCAGTGAAGACAATGCTCGCGCAATCGCAAGCCATGCAGCGGGCAACAGGCGAACGACCGCAACTGGTGGAGGATGAAATGATGGCCCTCCCGCACACAGGCCGGACACAACCGTAATTGTTCGCACACCAGTGGGCGTAGGGATTTCAACGCGCCATCGATAAAGGCACTCTCGATCTGGTGGGGCGGAAACCCCAGGCTCTTTCCCATCGTTTGCGCCGCACGCGGCACCCGTTTCGGCAACAAGGAATAGTTGGTCGCCGCCAATATGCCCAAGAGCGCGGACACTTCGACGGCAGACAATGCGTTTGCAGCGGCAAGCTTCGCAGCCCATGACCACACCGTTTCGTAAGGCGCGAACAGAGGGGTGGCCAACCTCGGCAAGGCCACCACATTGATACCACCTGGCGGAATGACGAGCAGTGGCAAATGCATGGCGAAACGGACTTCACCTCACGCCGCGCGGGTTGCGCTCGATAGCCTGTTCGGACGCAACATAGCCGCAACGCTGCACGACTGCGGCCCAATGTTGTTCGGTCAATTGAAAGTCAACAGCGTCGTGCAACAAGCCGTCCAGCAAAATAGCCTCAACCGCCCGCGAGAAATACTCCATCGGGATTTCGACCTCGCCGGCCAACGCGGCATGCTGATGGGCCAGCGTAAAGGCATTCCATAACAAATGCGCGCTCATTTCCAGCCGCAAGCCGGCTCCGAATGCGTAGGGATAGTAGTACCGCGTGAAGCTCCATTGACTACCGACCGGATACTCGTGTTCATCGTAACTCTTTAGGCAGGTCGCGGCATCCACGGCACTGCGGATGCCGCGAAATCGCAAGGTCTCGACCATGAACCGTTTGACGATTTGTGTGTCACCGGAATCCTGAAAGCGCGCACGTTGTTCGCATAGCCGTTCCTGACCAAACAAAAATGTCGTCAACCGCACGCCGCTTTGTGCCAGTTCGTCGTGGACGTCGCGCAACCACTCGTACTCGTGCAAAGAATAGCGCTGTGCCTCGTCACAGAAAAACACCGCAATGGAACTGCCCTGCGCTTCTGCGACATCGCGCAGCCGATCATGCAGCGCCTTGCGCTTGCGAGAATTGCGCGCGATGTCGGGCTCCGGATGGCGCACTGCGCGCAGCAGGTTTGAAAAGAACGCGCCCTCGCTCCGGCTGGACTTGTGTTCGGCTTGCACATGGAACGTCGGTATCTCAGGTCGTTCGCGGTGAATCAGCATGCGCAAGTATTCGATCGCGTAGGTTTTGCCAAGCCGGCTTTCCCCATAGATCAATGCGCCCGGAATACGATACTGCAGGCAGCGCGACACCACCAGCCAGCAGTCTTCGATAGCCGCAGTGGCCACCCGGTAGGTGCGGTTGGCCAGCGGATGACGTTCCTTGGCGACAGGTCGTTCAAGCGGTTTGGGATGATTCATTGCTGTCGCCCCCTTTTTCTACGTCGACTCGCTAGCGTGAAAACACTTGACCCGATCCAATGACGAGCCGTTTTCCCTGCACTGGGCCGGGAGGCTGGCCGGTGTCCGCCGTGGGTGCCGTCTCCGGCGCTGCGGCAAGGCCCGGCTTTGCCGTATCGGTGGGCCCGGGAGGCGCCTTTGGAGCGGGCAGGCCATTGGCTACCGCTCGGCGTGCGGCTTCCGCCTTGCTGGCCGAACGGCACCGCTTGCCCGCGCTTTGTCGTAAGTATTCGAGATAGCACTGCACCGGGTCATCATCGCGCACAATGCTCAGCTTGCGCTCGCGCACCAGCGCCAGAATTTCTTTGCGCATGCGCAGGGTATGCGATGTGTACCGCCAGGCGCCTTGGACCTCGACCACGCACAGTTCCCGGCCGGTCGCATCGAACACGCGCAAGGCGCGCACGTCCTCGGCATCAAAATAGAGCCGCACCGGTTGTCCAATCAGATCCGCCCGAGTGGCGAGACCGTGGCTGGTGTAGCGAGCCCCGAAGAAATGGATATAGGGGCGGACGCCGCGAGAAATGCTGCCGCGCACATGTCCCTCCTGCTCATGTTGCAGCAGACACAGTTGACGCCGCATGGGTTCGGCCAGCCAGCGCAACGCGATGCGTTTCTCTCCGACGTAGTAAGCGAGGATTTCGAGCGGTGAACGTCCGCCCAGACTTTCATGTGCGGCGGCGTTGTAATTCGCGATCGCTACCGCCGTTAACTCTATCAATTCGTCGAGTCGTACCACGGCGGGCGCGCTGGCGGATATTTCGGCGATACGCCGGCGCGGGTCGCTAACGCTACCGCCCGTTGTACCCGGCAACCGATGCGCGAGGACCGATGCCAGCGTCCCAAAAAACCGTTCGATGTGAGGACGTTCGTTGGGGCAATATGCCGGGCCGGCGTGCGCGCCACACCCGACAACTTCAGTGAGCACGCGCAACGTGTCCTCGGCCAGATTGGCCCGTGCGTTATCGAATCGAAACCAGTTCCAGACCGCATAGCCTAGCTCAGGAAAACGTTCTGATGGCATACCCGCGCCTGGCGCGTAGCGCAGGCCGGGAATGGTCAGCGCTGGCGCGTGCCAGGGGACAAGGGCGCGCTCCACGGTTTTGAGTACAGCATAGCGACTGTATTCCGGTTCGAGAACGATGTGGTAGCCGAGGACCGCCCGACTGCAAACGTCGATGATGGTGAGCAGCCAAACGCGTTCAATTTCGAAGGATTCTTCGATGCCGACGACCCGCTCGAACACCACGCGCAGGCGCACGTCGACCCGGTGGCCGTCGAATTCGACGGCGTCGTACGGCTGCGTGGCGACCACGGGCAAGCCTTCGGTGTGCGGCCGGACGCCGCCGGATCGCTTTTGTGTCAATGCCGCGCGGGCGGCCTCTTCAAAGGATCGCGTCGCGATGGATTTGACTGCCGCCGCCAGACTGCGAATGCCCTGTTCTGCCTGCACCAGTGGATAGTCGTGTTCGGTCAAACCAAGTTCCAGGCAGCATTGGCGCAAGCGCCGATGCAGCGCGCTGAGTCCGCCAACAACCAGCCCGCCAGTGGATCCCTGTCGCACCACCACGTGGTGTTCTCGCAGTTCGTCCACGATCAAGGCTTCGAGTTCCGGGTGACGTTCCAGCAACAGCCCAAAAGCGCCCGCCTTGCCAGCACGGCCGGGTCGCGCAATCTTCGCCGAACGCCGATACGATTTGACGTGCTCGAAAGGGATGAGTGCGCGAAACCCTTGCACACGACCGTCCGGATGCGGTTCCAGGCAACGCTCGTAGAATCGGCGTACCGAGCTAATGGGAATGCCAGTAGCCGCCTCGATTGTGCGCAAAGGTTCACGCCGGCAATAGCGCTGTACCGCTTCTTCACGGGACCGGAAAACCTTTTGATGCTCCTTTGGGAGGACGTGCCAGGCTACGGTCGGCCAAGTGGCGGTATCGGCACGATCCGTCGCCGTTTGTGGGCGTCGGTTGCTCATGCACACGCTCTCCGCAATCTGATTTCGGCTCCCAACGGTTGTAGGCGCAGCGCATCGGCTTTGAGCCGTCCTCTGTGCAACAACATAAAGACCGCAGTACGAACCAATACGATGTCATGCGGATGGAAATTGCGCTCAATTTCGCCAAACGTCAGTGCATGCGATGTCGCTTGCTCGATGTCGGTCATCAATTGCTCACTGACGAAGCGAGCGCTAGATGAGAGATAGGGCAAGATGCGCATCCAGTTCTCGATCCAGACGTTGCGCGAGGCCAGATTCTTGGCGTCAATGTAACGCACTCCAACGTTCTCATCTGGACTCAAGAAACCGGCGCGGGACGGCCGGGGTTCTGCCATAACGAGCAAGCACAGTTCGCGCCGCCCTGCCTTGACCCAAAAATCGATCAGTTGCCGGCGTTCGCCGTGGCGCCAATACGTCGGTCGTTCGCAATAGGCCGATACCCTGGGATTGCTTTCGAGAAGCGTCCAAAGTCGAACATGGAACGGGTCAAACAGCGTGATTCGGCGCTTGAGTTTTGGTGCCCAGAGTTCAAAGCGCGCAGCACCCTTCGGTCGAGCGTCGTCGATCGGAATCGTGAAGCGCGGCAGCGATTGGCTTGGCTCCATGCGGGTCTCCGCCTATTTTTAGACAATTTAGTACTTTTACTTCGCTTTTCAAGGATTTTCCAACTTTACTTCGCACGCGGCCGAAGTAAATATGTGAACATTGAAAATTTAATTGCAACAAAATCAATGCCTTAAAAAATTTTAGTGTTCGCATGATTACTTCGATTGACGCCTGAAGCCGCCCTGTTGCTGGAAATCGAGGCACTGTTGAAGATTTTCCTGGAAAGCGGCACAGGTAAGAAAGGCCTCGCCGATAAACTGATGGCGGCATACGATACCTCGATGGACATGGACGCCCCGCAGCAGAAGGAACTGCGCGGACTGGCCGAACAGTGCAACAAGATTGATGACAAGAAAATACAGCACGCCTGCAAGAAAATTCTTCGCGATGTTCCGGCCTGACCGCGCTGGCGCACCTGCTGGCAGGGTCGTTCGTGATCTGCACCAGGAATCTGACGGCAGGGGGATTGGCCGAAGCCCTGGTCTTGAACGTCTCGATGTGCAAGGGTAGCCTTGTCCAATGAGGTATGAGCCTGAACGAGGGCTGTATTTCCATCGAGAAGTGAGCCTGAAGCGATAATTTTAAGGCGGAATTGAGCAGATCGAACAATTTCTCAGCGCCAGCGAGCAAATCGCGTTTACAGCGCACGGGGACGACGACGCCAGCATCGTCTTCATGTAGTCACGGCGCACTTCGAGCGCCCGCATCAGGGGCTCATCCGGGAGGTAATCGAGCGCCAACGTCAAGCGATCAAGATCGGAGCAGGTTTCGACGTCTACCCAAGAAAAGAGTTGGGCTTGCAGGAGAGTTGCCATAGCCTCATTTCCGAGTAGAGAACATGGCTATTCTGCCACATGAAAGCATCCTATCTATATGTTTATTAATCTGTGTATGTTTTTTAGTCTTGAATTTTTCCTTGGGGTGAAAAGCAATGATGAATTCATATTGCGTCACAAAAGACTGAAAACAGCCTGAATACTGGGGTAAATAATTTATTCATACGTCCAGGACCAAGCAATGGCTACGGTTTGCGAGGAGCGATAATGTCTCTTACAGGCACACCTTTCAGTGAGCGTTAGGCAACTCGCTATCTCCATCGCAACCAGCAAACGCCGATAACACTTCGTTTCTTCTTTCACGCTCTTCTTCCCCTTTTTCTGCAAGCACGGTTCTTACCGCCCGAAACAGCGATTCAGCTTCCGCGATATTGCGCAGCTGATAGTCTTGGTACACTCTCGCGGGTTCTTGCGCCTCTGTTTTATCAGCCTGTCTTGTACTGCCATCTACTTTCCTGAGGTACTTGCCTATAACCTGCTTGATGCAGTGCTGGCAGAAGTCGCCCTCCATCTGGTCTCCGTCCCCGAATTCGCTGCCAAATCCACCGGTGAAGCGAATAATAAAACGCTCCTGCCATTCGTAATCGTCGGTTTCAGGATCAATCTCCCGTCCGCAACGGTCGCAAACGATTATGAGTCTTTCAACGGTAACTGCTCGATATTTTTTCATGCCATTTCTCTATTAATGTTGATCAGATGCTCAAAAACTTTCGGCAGCGCCTACCTTCCCGGCGTGCTATAGATTCAGGCGAGCAAGTCTGCCAGGAAAACAGATAGTTTTCGGAAGCGGCAAGCTTGCCAACATGCTTAGCTGGTCAGGGTTTGGCTAATCACTCGTTAAAATGATACGAGATGGAAAGCCATGCTTTCGAACCTTCAGGGAAGTCACCTGGGTCTTGCAGGCTCACCGATCCCCTCCAACCGTTGCAAACTCCAGGGTTGAGACCATCAGTCCAGATTTTCGACTGGCAGCTTCATGATAATAAAGCCGCCATTTTCCATGAAAACATCATCAGGCCGTTGAGGGTCGTCCACGGCCGGTGACGCACAAAAATCGAACGGCGGGTAACAGCGTCAAGCAGCCAGTGGTCTTGGTTTCGAGAGGTTCTCGGCGTCAACGGCCGTTCAAGACTGGAAGCGGCCTGATGGCATTTACATTCTCAACGGCCGCTGTATTTCAATAAGCCGCATGATGACTTTTGCCATCTGGATGGTGAATATGCGATCCACAAGCTGCCGATCGTAAAAATTTAATTACACGTGCGATACAAATGTTGCGCCGTCAGCGCTTGAGGAGTGTCAGTGTCCGGTGTTTGTAATCCCAGACTGGCTATTTTTGCCCAAAGACCCGAAAAGGTAAAAATTAGCAGACGCTAATGCACTGGCGCTAGAAGGTGTCCTTCTAATACTGGGTTATAAGCCCCGGAAAGTTAAAAAGACCATTTTTTAGCCTTGCGAGTGCGAAAAGTCTACTTTTGCACCCTTGGGGCGCTGGTTTCGATGGATGTTGCGAGAATCAAAGTGCAGAAACGATGGAAATGTGACGAGTTCTTGCACGAAAACCCTTACAGTTCGCTGATTTTACCTTTTCGGGTCTTTGGGCAAAAATAACCAAAGACGGGGGAGCGGGTTGAGGTACCTGCAAAAGGGACTCCCCATTTCAAGGCGGGACTAGAGTTGCGTCAGCGGGTTGATGAATGACGACCAGTATCAAATCCGGCATTATGTAGCAGCTACCCGGACCGCCATTTACGAATCATGAGACGGGAGTGAATGAAGGCCAAACAAAAGATGAAAAGTTCAGCAGTGAGCGTTGCACAACTGGCTTGGCGGAGACCAGCACTGTCAACTCAACCAAGCTTTGATCTGATGTTTTCTGGCGATGATGATCACTATCCTGATGCAGCAGCAGGACAACGTGTCCCTCCTGCAAACTTGCATGAAATGGTTCATCAACCTTGGTAACTTT
>NZ_JBMOJE010000090.1:0-21616 GCF_049316945.1 Propionivibrio sp.
ACTGGCACTTTCAAGTTGCCGAATTCATGGTAGTTTCACGGCGCCGCGCACAAATCGCCCTGTACATCGTAGTAGATCGCAAACGGAAAACGCTTGGCCAGCGAGCGATGCAAGCGGCCATCGGGCTTGGGATGGATGCCGCCGAACAAAATTAGCGAATCAATATCTGCGTAAAGGCTGTCGAGAAAATACTCACCGATCCCAGTCTGTTGGTTCTCATAGAAGGCAAACCCCCTGCAACAGATCGTCTTCGGCTACATGGGTAATCCCGACCCGCATCAGCTTGACTTGACCTGATTTCGGATACGCTCCTTGGCTTCGCTCCAGGACGATACTCGCTCATTCCCGGCATCAAGCCGACGCATACGCTCGGTAAGCACCTCCGCATGCCAAGCGGGCGAATGGATATCGTTTACGGGTGCCATGCAGAGGGAATCCCACAGCGATTCCATTAGCTTGAGTTTTTCTGCTGTTGGCAATTCAACTATATCAATAGTGGGCAATTGATTCTCCCTTGGTGCGGTGAAAAGGAGAGTGGTTTTGAGAAGCTAAATTTGCAAGGAAAACCAATGGACTCTGACCCCGTTGATTTGAAAAGGATCATTCGATTCTGACCCTATCGATATGCTATCGATTTGCCAGGGTCAGGACTTGGCTGGCCAGGCAATCTGTACCTGCCGATGCTGCGTAACGCAGTCGCGAAGGTATAGATTGATAAGGCTCTGGTAGGGAACCCCGGCATTCGCCGCCATGTCCTTGAAATAGACAACAACGTCTTCGGAGAGACGCATCGTCACAGGCTTCTTGAGCTTCGATGCGTAAGGATTCCTGCGTGACTTCATATTGGAAAGGTCGTACTCGGCTTTCATGGCATTTCACTTCCGTAAAAAGTACTTTCACGCTTGGTGGCCTGGCGGGCGGAAATGATGCGGATGGTGTTACCTGCATCTCGTTCGCAGTGACAGACCAGAAGCAGTCTTGCCCCCGTGCTCATGCCCAGCAACAATAAACGCTCCTCCTCACCCGAGTGTTCTTCATCGAAGAACTGAATGGCAAACTCATCATAGAAAACGGACTGCGCTTCCTCGAAAGAAACACCGTGCTTTCTAGAGCTGCCCGTGGCCTTGGCTGAATCACACTCGAACTTAATCATACGTACAGTGTATTGAAAGAATGACGTATGTCAAGGCCACACCTACGTGCAGAAATAATAGGGGATAGACCACGGTTTTCTGATATGCCGGCGCTTTGCCATTCCCCCCGGGGTCGTCCATGCCACGCCGCGCCGGTCTCACCGTCCCCCGACGTGACGATGCTTATCATCCAGAACAAGCGGAAACCGTGGTCTTTCCCCTATTGTCATGATCATTCCTGAAGCACCTGCGTCACAGCGTTTACGCCTCTGTTTTTGATGTTTTTTTACCCCGATTCAGCCAGCGTTTTTCCACACCCACCACCAGCCACGAAACCAGCCCTACCGCAAAAATCTCCAGCCACTCCTGCCAACCGATCGGCGCGGTGGCAAATAGCCGGTTCATCAACGGCAAATAGGTCAGCGCCAACTGCAGGACGGCCATCGTCGCCACGCCATACCAGATCGCCGGATTGGAGAACATTCCGACACGCAGCGCCGAGCGCTCAAGCGAGCGGCAGTTGAACAGGTAAAAAGCCTCGACCATCACGAAGACATTAACCGCCACCGTGCGCGCCTCGGCCAGCGTGTGCCCGCGCGCCTGTTCCAGCAGAAAGAGGCCGAAGGAGCCGGCCAGCAACAGCACGCTGACCAGCACGATGCGCCCGATCAGCGCGTGGCTGAGAATCGCCGTCCCCGGCGGACGCGGGGCGCGGCGCATGATGCCCGGCTCGATTGGCTCGAAGGCCAGCATCAGGCCGAGAAAGACCGCCGTCGTCATGTTGATCCACAGGATCTGCAACGCGGTGATCGGCAGCGTGGCGCCGGCGACGATGGCCGCCACGATGACCAGACCTTCGCCGAAATTGGTCGGCAGCGTCCACGTGATGAACTTCACCAGATTGTCGTAAACGCCTCGCCCTTCCTCGACGGCTGCTTCGATGGCGGCGAAATCGTCATCGGTGAGCACCATGTCGGCCGCTTCCTTGGCCACCTCGGTGCCGGCCAGCCCCATGGCAATGCCAATGTCGGCCTGCTTCAGCGCCGGCGCATCATTGACCCCGTCGCCGGTCATCGCCACCACCTCGCCAGCGGCCTGCAGGGCACGCACCAGGCGCAGCTTCTGCTCGGGTTCGACACGGGCAAAGACATTTACGGCGTGCGCCACGGCGAGTAACTTCTCATCGTCGAGCGCGGCCAGATCGCGCCCGGTGAACACTTTGTCGCCAGCCTTGGCGAAGCCGATCTGGCAAGCGATCGACAGGGCCGTGACGGCGTGATCGCCGGTGATCATCTTGACCACGATGCCGGCCGTGTGACAGGTTTTTACCGCCGCGATGGCCTTGGGCCGTGGCGGATCAATCATTCCGACGAGGCCGATGAACTGCAGTCCGGCGTTGTTTTCGACCTGCTGGTGATCAAACTCGTCGCCAGAAACACCCATCAGGCGCGCCACGGCGAGCACACGCAAACCCTTGGTTGCCATTTCGCCAGCTACCTTCTCGATCTGCCCGCGATCAATCGGCTGTGCTTCGCCCGCCGCATCGAGCATGCTCGTCGAACGCGGCAAGAGCTGCTCGATGGCACCCTTGAAATAAGCGATGCGGACGCCCTCCATTTCGTGCAGCGTGGCCATGTACTGGCGCGCCGAATCGAAGGGAATTTCGTCGCGTCGCGGAAACAGCTTGAGCAGCGTAGTTTCGTCGAGCCCGCCCTTGCGGGCGACCACCAGCAACGCACCCTCGGTCGGGTCGCCGGCAATCTCCCACTGGCGCTCCACCTTGCGCAGTCCGGCGTCGTTGCACAGCGCCCCGGCCAGCAGGCATTCGCGCAACGCCCCGGCGACTGTCACGTTTTCGCCAATTTTCCCCTTCGGCGCATAGCCGCTGCCGCTTACCGGGTAGCGCACGCCCCCGGCATACAACTCGCGCACCGTCATCTGGTTCTCGGTCAGCGTGCCGGTCTTGTCGGAACAGATCACCGTCGTACTGCCCAGGGTCTCGACGGCAGGCAGTTTGCGGATGATGGCGCGGCGTCTGGCCATGCGCGAAACGCCGATGGCCAGCGTGATCGTCATCGCCGCCGGCAAACCCTCGGGAATCGCTCCCACCGCCAGCGCCACCGCCGCCATGAACATATCGAAAGCCGATTCGCCACGCCACAGACCAATAGCGAAGGTAAACAGCGCGAGCAGCCCAATGACGATCAGCAACCAGTTGCTGAACACCGCCATCTTGACCGTCAGTGGCGTGCTGAGATCGGGCGCTTCGGCAATCAGACGCGAAATATGGCCGGTCTGGGTGGCATCACCGGTGGCGATCACCACGCCGGCGCCCTGCCCGCTGATCATCACGGTCCCGGCGTAAGCCATGTTGCCGCGCTCGGCAAGCAGCGTGTCTTTCGGCAATACATCGCCATGCTTGCTCACCGCCGTAGATTCGCCGGTAAGCGCCGACTCGATGGCCTGCAGTTCCTTGGCGTGAAACAGGCGCATGTCAGCCGGCACCTTGTCGCCCGCCGCCAGCAGCACCACGTCGCCGGGCACCAGCGCCGTCGATGGCAAGCGCTGCTTCATTCCATTGCGCAACAAAGTCGCCTCGCTGGTGACGGAACGCGCCAGCGCCGCCAGCGCACTTTCGGCACGACCTTCCTGAATGAAGCCGATCAGCGCATTGATCAGCGTAACGCCAAAAATCACCCCGGAATCGACCCACTCGCCGAGGAAAGCCGTTACCGCGCCGGCGATCACCAGCACCACCACCAGCGGCTGGCTGAACTGCAGGATAAAGCGCAGTAGCGGCCCCTTCCCCGGCTTCGGCGTGATGCGATTCTCGCCGTGCTGAGCGCGTCGCGTCGCCGCCTCCTCTTCCGTCAGGCCGTCGTCGAGCACCGTCGTCAGAAGTGCTGCCACCTCATCGACCGGCCGGTGATGCCAGTCATTAGCTCGCTGTGTCGGGTCCATTGGTAACCTGGTTAATCAACGTTTCCCGGCCGGCTGTGTCGCCGAAGCCAGCTTTTCCCATACCTGCTCAAGGGTAGCCAGCATAGCCGCGCTACGATTCCTGGGGTAAGACGCAAAAAGTGCGATCACCAGGCGGCGATCGAAGTCGACATAGAGGCTGTTGCCATACGGCCCGAGAATGGCGATACGGTTAGGCGCTCCGCCAAGATGCACAAAGCCGTAGCGGTATTCGCTGCCCTTTTTCAGCCCGGCCAACTCAGGGCTGCCGGTTTTTCGTAGGCCACCCGAAGCATTCAGGGTTTCGATGAACCAGTTCGGAATCTTGCTGCGGCTACCGCTGTTCCGGGCCTCGATCAACATTTGTCCGACGCGGGCAAAGTCGCGCAACGAGAGCGCCAGTCCGCCGGCCAGTTCCGTTCCCTGCTGGTCGGTCATCCATAACACGGGGTTTTCCGGGCGCAGTTTGCCGAGTACGTTATCGCAAAAAACCTGCGCCAGAGGTAGCCGATAACTCTCGGCCAGCGCCCACGTCAGCAAATCGGCATCCGGTTCGAGATCCACCGAATTCTGCGTTTCGTCGGCAAAATCCCGTTCCCAGCGTTCCGGCTGGTTCAGCCAGGAGCGAACGCCCCCGGCAGTCTTTCCCGACCGCCACCCGCTCGTGGTTTGCCAATCGTCAATCTCCTGCGCGGACCAATTGAAGCGGCTATTGGCTTCGAGCAGACGCTGAAGCGAAAGTTTGCGCAAACCGGTCTGCGTATTCAGGGCGGCAACGTGACGGATGATCGACCTGTCCGGCCAGAGCTTGCCCTGGGCCACGGCCAGCACCCCCATCAGCGAGAGCAGCGGCCGGCTTCCGCCGAGCAGCAGGCGCGGCTGCTGCGCTGAAAGCCCGTGCCAATACTGCTCGCTCCATACCTTGCCATTACGCAGCACCAGGAAACCATCGGCATACAAGCGCGTGTCGAGCAGGAAACCGATATCCCGCGGTTGCTGATCAAGCGGGTCGCTGGCCTTGATTTTGTCGAGTTGAAGTTGGCGCGGCGCAGGCCGAAGAAGCTCTGCAGCAACCGGCCCCTTCATTTTCAGCAGCGGCATGAAGGTGCCCGCCGACTGCAAACCGATGCGCAGGTTTTCCGGTGCCAGCCAGTTTTCCTGATCAATCCAGGGACTGGTGCCTTGTGCATTACTTGTTACCCGCTCGATGGCACATTGCCCTGCCGCCTGCACGGGCGAAGCCAGGGATAACAGCAGTAATGGCAGTAGCGTCAGCCAGAATTTCATCACTTATCTCCCTTGGGAGCCTGTGAAAATATTTAAAATCCACCGCAAAGGCGCAATGGGGCAAAGAAAACGCAGAGGAACCCCATTGTTTGTAAAGGTTTTCTTTGCGAAAACTTTGCTACTTTGCGTCTTTGCGGTGGGGGCTAGGTATTTTTTCACAGCCTCAGAGTTCGATGACTGTTTCGTTGTACAGGCGCAGGGAAGCATCTCGCACCACATCGTTCAGATTCTGGTGCATGGTTTGCCGTCCTCTCAGCCAGTTGGCGTCGGTATTCCCGGATTCCAGCACCGCCCTGAGCCGTTCCAGCCAGACGGAACAACCGAGCGCCCGAGCATCCTCGGCCAGCATTTCAAGCAGTTCGCGCAGGGATTCCTTGAGCACTTTCTGTTGCTGCCTGACCGGATCGGAAAGCAGCGCAGCGAAACCATAGCGGCAGGCCTGGAACTTGTTGTAACGGGCGACGTGCAAATGGAGCCGGGTATCGAACGCCGGCCGCGTGCGCAACAGATAACGCGCCAGGCATTGCGCCAGCGCGGCCAGTGCCGTGGCCCGCTCGACAGTCAACGGCGTATCGCAGACGCGAATTTCCACGGTGCCGAATTCCGGCTTGGGGCGAATGTCCCAATACAGATCCTTGATGCTGTGCACGATGCCGCAGGCCTGAAGGAAGGAAAAATGCTCGACGAACCCGGCCCAGTCAGGCAATTCCGGGCATTGCCCGCTCAAGGGGAAAGCCGAGACAGCATTCAGCCGGGCCGACTGGAACAAGGTATCGACGCCATCGACAAACGGCGAAGAAGCAGAAAGCGCGATGAAAAATGGCACGTAGGCGCCGAGGGCTTGTGTCAGCCAGATCGCCTCGTCCGCCGAACTGCAGCCGACATGAATGTGCTGGCCAAATACGGTGAACTGTTTGGCCAGATAGCCATAGTGGCTGTATAGCTCATCAAAGCGTTCTCCCGGGCAAATCCGGCGTTCCGGCCAGCGGTGGAAGGGATGCGTACCACCGCCAGAGACGACGATATTGTTTTGACCGCACTGGCTGATCAGCGTTTTACGCAAACCATCCAGATCGGCAGCAATGCCATCGACAGTGGCACACGGCAAGGTGGCGACCTCAATCATGCTTTCGGTAATTTCCAGCTTGATTTCACCGAAGCGGCCATCGTAATCCATGCTGCCCAGCAGGTCCGTGGCCCCGCGCGTCAGGTTGTAATCGCGCGGAGAAACCAGTTGCAACTCCAACTCCACGCCAAGGGTCAACGGCTGGCTTTCTTTGAACCCGGCAATGGCTGCGACTTTATGACTCATGCGATACCTCCCCTGGTTTTGTCATCCTCGACCGTCTCTCCAGAGCGTACAAGGGCGAAACGGCACAGTGCCGGGCCGGCAATTTCCATGATGGCCGCCGCAAACAGCGGGAGAGCCAGGGCCGACTGGCCGATTTCCGGATAAAGTCCGGCCAGTTCGTAAGCCATGAATACCGCCGTCGCCGACAAGGGCTGAATCCCGACACCGACCAATACTCGCTTGGTCAAGGGCAATCCGCCGCCAGCCCAGGCCAGGGCAGCCACCTTGGCCAGTGCCCGAACGAGCAGCAGGCCAAGGGCCTCGATGCCGGTCAACCAGGTAAAGTCCTGCCAGGGAAGTGATGCGCCGACTACGACAAACAGGATGATGGCCAGCAACCAGTGCCCCTGCGGCAGGCTGGTATAGCTCAGCACTCTTTTTTCATCGCGGAAGGCGAGCATCGCTCCCATCACGAACAGCGTGAGGAAAACCGGAACCGCCAGCATGCGGGCGATGCCTACTGCCAGCAAGGCCGTCGCCACCAGTGTAAAAACCTGCGCCAGCGAACGTTTCGGCAATACAACGGCAACCAGCAAAGCGAGACGCGAAACCACCCAGGCGATGAGCAGAGAACCAAACCCCACCCACAGCGGATGAAAGGCCGCATTGAGCCAGTTGTCGCTGAATTCGGCGTGCACAACCCCGAGGACGATGACGAAAACGACCAGCGCCGCGGCCGAACCGAGCGCCGTGTGCATGATGATGCGTTCGGTGACCTGGCCCTGCGCATTTGACTCTTCGACGGTCAGCAAGACCACGGCCGGCGCCGAGGCCATGGTCACTGCCGCCGCCGCAGCCGCCCAGGCCGGGATCAGCCCGACGACGGCATAGGCAAAGAAGAAGATGGAGACAAAGGAGAGCGTGATTTCGCCAAGCGTCCCTCTCAATAAATCCCGATTGTTGATCAGCCAATGCAAATCAAGACGCCGCCCGATCTCCAGCATCAGCAAGCCCAGCGCGGCATCGGCGACGGGGCGGATCTGGGCCAGGGTTTCGATGCTGATCCAGCCCAGGAGGGCGGGTCCGAACAGCGTTCCCGCGAGAACGTAGCCGATGACTTTTGGCACACCCAGATGAGCGCGCAGCCACTCGCCGACCAGCAAGCCGACGACCAGCAGCAGACTGAACAAGGCCAGTGAATCGAGTTGATCGGGGAATGGCGGCAGGAAAAACAGGCGCTCCTGCAAATCCTCCCACAGCGATCGTGACAGCGACAGAAGGTCAGTCATCATCGCTGTTCGTTCCGCTTATTTACCATCGCCGACCGCGAGCGGCATTGAGAAACTCGTCGAGAATCGGCGTGCAGTCGAGCAACTCCTTGCTGCCGGGTGGATGGAACTCGGGGTGCCACTGCACGCCAAGCACGTACGGTTTTCCCTCCAGGCGTACGGCTTCGATCACCTCATCTTCAACGCTGCGCGCTTCAACCTTCAAACCTCGCCCGAGGGCCTTGATCGACTGATGGTGAATCGAGACCACGGCGCCGCCCTGGGTACCGGGAAACAGCCGGGCAAGGCCCGAGTCGCTGGCCCATTCCACGGCATGACTGTGCTGATCGTAATCGGGATGAACGTGCGTCCCCGCCGTTTCTATCTGCGTCGCGATGTCCTGGAACAGCGTTCCGCCAAAGGCGACGTTGATCAGTTGGGCGCCACGACAGATACCCAGCACCGGCTTTCCGGCCTCCATGAATTCGTGCAGCAATTCCATCTCGTAGGCATCGCGCACCCGGTCACCGGCCCAATCCGGATGCAGCGGCTCCTCGCCGTAACTCTGCGGATTGATATCGGCTCCGCCTTGCAGAATCAGGCCATCCAGATATTGCGGGTAGTCCGAAAGCCGGATGCTGCTGCGATGAACCATGGCATCGCCACTGACCGCCGGAATCATGAAAACCATCACCTCGCGCGACATGACCCAGTGCGCAACGGATTGTTCGAGATATTGCAGCGACTTTGACTGCAATCCGGTTGAACCGGCTTGAGGATGGTAGATGCGCGCCGAGAGGCCAATGCGTAATGGGCGCTTGCTCATGGTGTTTTCTCCTCTTCGAGTAATAATCAATATCGGGCATCAAGTGCTTGCTTGCCACTGACCGGCCTGCTGAAGCGTAAACACTGCATCGCTGAAAGCCGCGCCAATAGGCGATTTACAATGAGTCGTTGATGAGAGCCAACAAATACGCCATCCTTCAGCCTCATTGCCTGTAGATCGCCTATCGATGCGGGCTGCAGCCATGGCAACAAAGATTATTTGGCTGCTTCCCTGTCGATCAGCAAGGATATCAGTTCTGCGCCATGCAACTCCCCGAAGCCCTTGATTGCTGTTTGAGTAGCCAGGGGGCCAAATAATTGCATCAGAAGAATGGTCGCCAGCAAGATACCTGTAAGTTCTGAGATGATCCGATCCCGCCCGAATGTGGTGTTCGAAAAAATAGGGCACATCCGAAACCAGTATGACCTGCTTTCGTTCACTCACGAACAGGCCTGACCGATACTGCTCCATTTCGTACTGCTGGTGTGGTGCATTGCCCGCGGTAGCGCAAGCGCTGCCTTTCTAAAGAAGACTGAGTTCTTTTAAACGAATCAGGCGACCGTGCGATGAAAAACGCGAATTTGAAGAGTGATCTTTTCTTGAAGGGCAAGAGCAGTAACCCGCATGACGTACTCCGTTTGCGGGTTCAGCCAGAAGCGGGGTTCCATGCCAAAAACAGACCCGGGCGCAGCGCCGTGTCCGCTGTAATCGGACGCGAACCGTGCACGAGTTCGCTGATGCGACTAGGCGATACGTCGATATCTGCCGCAAGCTGACGGGCCGCGATTCCCATCGGCTTCATAAACTCCTCCAGCAAAATTTCGCCGGGGTGGATTTCGTCAAGTAATTCAGCCCTATCCAGATCCTGGCGGAGCGTTCCCTGCTGGATGAACTTTCGGCAAATCCATATGCCTATTCAGACAACATGTCTGCGAGCCGGGCCCTATGAGCACATATCTTTTCGGCAATCCCGAGCGTCGGCGCCTGCACTTGGTGGCTGCGCTGTGCGTGCTCGGGACGGGCCTCGGTGCAGTCAGCTATCTGGCCGGGCGATCGCAAGCTCCGGCCGGTAATCCGACGCCGGTCGATTTCGCTGATCTGCCGCCCGGCAAACTGCGCACGGTGGACTGGATGGGCCGCACAGTATGGGTTCTTCGCCGAAGTGCCGATGAAGTTGCGGCACTGGCCGACCGCGAAAGCGAATTGATCGACCCCCATTCCCGACAATCCTTACAGCCGGAAGGTTGCCACAACCGGCATCGTTCGCTGCGTCCGGATATATTTGTCGCCATCGGGCAATGCACGCACCAAGGCTGCCAGCCTCAGTTGCGAGCGGGCCTTGGTGTTCACGGCGAGTTTCTCTGCCCTTGCCATACTTCGAAGTTCGATCTTGCCGGGCGGGTTTTCAGCAAGGGGCCCGCGCCCAGCAACCTGGTCATTCCGGAATATCGACTGGAAAGCGATACCCGCCTGGTGATCGGCGAGGTGTAAACAACATCATCCACCTTCAGGACGGCGGCTGCACCGGCTCCAGCGCCAGTTCCCAGCTTACACAGGGATCAAGTGCCGCCACGGCGTGCGCTACAAAACCGCGCAATGTGGCCTCATCGGCACAGGGCTTGCCGATCAGCCAGCCGGAAAGCGGCCCCAGGGGGTGAAAGTTCCATTCGGTGGGGGCCACGATGCTGTATTCCGCAACCCGATCATCCTCCAGAACGACCTCGTGCATCAGCAATCCACGGGCTGTTTCGACCAGAGCCCGGCCGATTCCGGGCGCCACCGGCACCGCGCTCGCCGTGCCGGCAGCACCTGGCTGTTGCGCGCTGAGAGCCCAGGTCTCAAGCTCGGCCAAGCGCGCCAGCCAGCGTGAGGCGAAGGCGCCACAAATCGGTGCCGTATCGCCCGTGCGCCGAGCATAGGCACCCGTTTCGGCGGCTTGCCCACGCCAAGTCGGGGTGCGGCAAAGCGCTTCGCCGAGTTGCGGCCATTCCTCCAGCGAGGCTTGTGCCGAGTTCATTTGAAGCAGGACTGACGCTTGCAGCACAGGCTGATCCAGCGCCCTGATCGACTCGATCAGCCGGATGATCTCTGGTGCCGCAAGCAACTTCTGCAACGCCTCGCCGTGGCCGGCTTCCAGCGCGCGCACGGCCATCAGGAACTGATCGCGCAGCGCAGCCATGCCGAACAGGGCAGGTAGATCCAGTAACCAGCGCCAGAGGTGTTCGCGCATGACCTCGCGCACGATATCCGGGTCGAGTCGTGGCGCAGATTCCTCGCCGCGAGCTGCTGCCACGGCCAGTCGGGCGGCCGCTCCTTGCGCGCGAGCGCACAGCGAAAACAGCAGAGGCAGCAGCGTTGCAGCGGCGTCGGCCTGCCGCCCCTTGAGAACTCTGGCCACTTGCGGCCGCTGGCTGACGAACTGTGCGTCAATTACCTTGACGCCGTCACCCTGAACCCGGATTTGCACGCTCCCGGCATCGATTCCGGTGCTCATCGGTCAACCGCTCGCCAAGGGCAGGCGCAGACAGAACAATCCTCCCCCTTTGGCATGATTCTCCGCCGTCAGTGTGCCGCCGTGGCGCTCGACGATGCCATAGCTGATGGCCAGACCGAGGCCGGTCCCGCGGCCGACCGCCTTGGTGGTGAAGAAAGGTTCGAACAGCTTGCCCAGATTGCTCGCCGGAATGCCCGGGCCGTTATCGTGGAACTCGATCACCGCTTCCTGCCCCTCGGTTCGTCCGGAAATCTCCAGGCTCCGCTCCGGAACGCCCTCGGTCGCATCGGCTGCGTTCTGAACCAGATTCATCACGACCTGCAGCAACTGCCCGGGCGATCCGGTCGTGTACAAACCTTCATCGAACAGCATGCGCACCGAGAATTGATCGGCGATCCCTTTTTGTATCCAGTTCACGGCGCGCTCGATGATCTCGCGCAGATCGCATTCCTGCCGTTCGTCGCGATCCTTCACCGAAAAGCGCTTGAGGGCGTCGACGATGTCGCGCGTACGCTCCGCGCCTTCGACCGTACCGTCGATCAGCGAAGGCAGATCGCTCAGCATCCGGTCGATGCGCAGTTCATCGCGCAAAGCCGCGCATTTTTCGGGTGGGGCGCCGCCATGGATCGCCGCCAGGTAACGCCCGAAACGCTCCGAATATCGCTTGAGGGCGATGGCGTTGCCATACACGAAGCTGATCGGGTTGTTCAGTTCATGCGCCACCCCCGCCACCAGACGCCCGAGCGAGGCCATTTTTTTCGGAGTGGATCAACTGGTGCTGGGACGTTTTGAGATCCTCGTGGGCCTGGCGTAGCGCCTGATAGGCCCGCCTCAACTCACCGAGCGGACGCCCGGTAATGACCACGCCCATCAACTTTCCGACGCCGCTGTAACGCGGTGTGCAGTTGAGCGAAACCGGAATGGCGCTGCCGTTGGCGGCCTGTAACTGGAACTCGCCATCGGCAACCGTCTGACCCATCTGCTCGACCAGCAGCCGCCCGGCGTTTTCGCGCGACTCGGCGTCGGCAAACAGGTCGAATATCGGTCGGCCATGCAGCGATTTCTCATCGACACCCAGCAAATTGATCAGCGCCTGATTCACGCTTTCGATAAAACCCGAGCGGCTGCAGACAATCAGCAGATCCGACATCGACGTCAGCACCGAAGAAATGAACTGCTGCGAATCCTCCAGCGCGGCATTCTTTTCCTCAAGACTGACTTCGTACTGCAGGAGGTCGTTATAGACCTCGTCCATCTTGCGAATCACGTCCAGCCAGATGCCATCCTCGGCCGCTGCGGCAGTCGCGGCGGCCAGCAGTTCGACGGTTTGCTGGGAAGCGTCGCGCTTGGTGGACGTGTCATCTGCCGGGTCGGTTGGTCTGCTTTTCATGGTTCGTAACCTTGACTAAATATCTCAATGCACCGTACACACCATACACGGATCAAAACTGCGTACGACATGATGAATCGCGGCCGGGATCGATTCGTCGGCGGTAGCGGGCAAACCGGCGAGTGCTTGCTCCAGTGCGCCCGGTTGGCCCTGAGCGTCGCGCGGCGAGAAATTCCAGGTCGTAGGGGCGATGATCTGATAGCCGTGAATGCGGCCGCGCTTCACGCTCAGCCAGTGGCCGAGCGATCCGCGGGCGGCTTCGATGAGGCCGGCGCCGGAGCATTCATCGGCCACAGGGCCGACAATGCACCAGGGTTCGCCGGGCCTTATTTCGCCCAGCCAACGTTCCATCACCGGGATCACCAGCGCCAGTTCCAACAAGCGCGCCACCACCCGGGCAGCCACGCTACCGCCGGCGACGTGCACCATGTCGCTAGCAAGCGGGTGCGCGGCGACCATTTGTCGCGCCAGGGCACCGGTTTCAACGACCCTCCCCGCCAGACGCGGCGCCTTGCACCATGAATAGGCCCCCGGTTTCTCGGCCATCGGCAGGGTGCCGCCATTGGCCGGATGTTGTGGCAAGGCGGCGGCAACGTACCACGCATGCGAGATGTCTTCGCTGATCGCGCCGGTGTCGAGCGGCAGGTAATTTCCATCCCACAGCCCGGCGGAAAACAGTTTTCCCGCCGTCTCCGGGTAACAGCCATAGCTCATGTAACGTTCCGGGCCGCGCCCCAGACGCCACAAGTCGAGATCGTCGGCGATGTGCAGGAAATGGCGCAAATCGCCGCCGCTGGCATCCTGCTGCCAGGCACTCAACTCGTTCCGGCTGGACAAACCGGCAACCTCTTCCAGCGTGCTGCCAAAGGTTGTAATTTCGAGAAAACTGCGAAAGTCGCGCAGGATGCGGTGCAGCCGGAAAATTTCCGTGCTCTGCAACGGGCGCGTCGAACCGCCGGGTTGCACGGCCAGGGTATGCGGCCATTTGCCGGCGAGCAGGCCCATCATCTGCATGAAACGCGCGCGCGCCGGCAGCATTTCGTTCGGCGCGCTGCCAACGCCGGCGCGAAAGCGCTCGACGGTCGCTGCGTGCCACGACTTGCCGGCATAGTCAGCCCGCGCAAAATCCGGCATGAAGAACAGATAGAAGTGCGTCAGATGGTCGGCCAGGTTTTCGGTGGCCAGGGTCAGATTGGCCGCCAGTCGACCGTTCGGCGGCGCGACGACTCCTGCCGAATCGGCCAGGGCCAGCGCTGAGGCGGCTGACTGGGCTACCGAGCAAATACCGCAAATGCGCGGCACCAGCGTCAGGGCATCGGCCGGCATTTTGCCCTGCAAAATCTGTTCGAAGCCTCGGTAGAGCGGGGAGTTTACATAGGCGGCGGCAATCCGGCCGGCTTCGATATCGAGGCTGATTTCAAGATCGCCCTCGACCCGGTTGAAGGGGCCCACCACGCGTCGCGTCGTCATTTGCGGCCACGCTTGACGGTGGGCGTACGCTTCAGATGGTCGGCCCTGGCGTTCTCGCGCACGCGCGCCGGCGTCGCCGATTTCGAGAGGGCGGCAAGTGCCACGAACCAGGCCTTCGGCATGTCGGAGGGCAGGCCGATGGGAATGCCGGCAATCTTCGGCGTACTTTCAAAGGGATGGCCGGGTTCCTCGAAACCCGGATCGGTGCAGCAGATGCAGGCAAAACCGCCGCGCAGGCAGGAGCCTTCGCCATTCCACAAGCGCTGGTTGCAATCGGCATGGGCTTGCGTTCCCTTGCACCCCAACTGCTCCATCAGGCAGCCCTGGTCGGAGGGCTTGGCGGCGCTCGCCTTGTATTCGTAATACTCGTTGCGCGGGCAGCCGTGATGCACCAGTTGGTCGGCGTAAAAACGCGGACGGCCGTAGTCGTCCAGATCATTCGCAGCAAGCTGGCCGTGCGCCAGCATGGTGAGGGTTTCGGTGATCCAGTCCGGATGCGGCGGGCAACCGGCAATGTTGATCACCGGCAGCCCGGAAGAATCACGAAAGTGGGAACCAAGCAGGCCCCCATCGAGTTCGCCATCGTATTGCAGCCCGCAGGCATCGGTCGGATTGACGCCGGCCGCCGTTACTCCGCCAAAGGCCGAGCAACTGCCCACGGCGACCACATGCCGTGCCCGCCCGGCGATTTGCCTGACCCACTCGACCATCGGCTGGCTGCCACCGCCAAAGCGATGGTATGCACCGCTGCCCTGCGGCCCGCGCAGCAGCGATCCTTCGATGCACAGAATATCTACCGCGTTGCGGCCATCCGCGCATCGGGCAATCAATTCGCGCGCCTCATCAACACCGGCTTCGGAAAGGCTGGGATGCCAGAGTATTTCTACGCCCTCGTCGGCCAGCACCCGGAACAGGGAACCGTGCTCGTAACCGAGCCAGGACAGGGTGCAACCGCCACAGCCGCCCGACTGCAGCCAGAGTAGATTCATGCTAAAAACCGCAGTTCAAACCACGGCGACACGGCGGGCACTGCGATAAGCCTAAGTTTTTCAGGAATTAATGGCTCACCCAAAGGGTGAATCATGAAAACATTGCAAGCCATTGTTTTTCCGTTGTGTTCGCCGTGTTCGCTGTGGTCAACTGCCTTTTCTAGGTTCATGCTTCCTCCAGTCCGAGGCGCGTCAGCTTCATGCGCAAGCCGAGGCGAGTCAGTCCCAGTTCGTCGGCGACGCGCGTCTTGTTGCCTTTGTGGCGGGCCATCGATGTCCGGATGATCTGTTCCTCAAGGCGTTCGAGGCGATGCTTGAGCAAGCCGGATTCTCTTTCAGCTTCACTTTGGCCTTCGCCGTCAGCGCTATCACTCGGCAATGCGCGAGATTTCATTGGCTGACTAACCCGCTGCGAAAGCAACTCGGCGCCGAGGACCGTTCCTTCACCGAGGGCCAGGGCCCGGCGTATTTCATTTTGCAGTTCGCGCACATTCCCCGGCCAGGAATAACGGACCAGCGAGTTCATCGCCGCGTCCGACAATCGCCGCTCTGTCACTGACGATCGTTTGAGCAGTTCGTTGGCAATCAGCGGAATATCCTGTGGCCGTTCGCGCAAAGCCGGAAGGTAGAGCGTCATGCCGGCGATGCGGTAGTAAAGATCCTCGCGGAAGCGGCCACTGGCGACATCGGCATCCAGGTCACGATTGGTGGCGGCGATGATGCGTACGTCCACCGCCACCGGACGCGGGCTGCCGACCGGGCGCACTTCGCCCTCCTGCAAGGCGCGCAGCAGCTTGACCTGAAACGCCGGCGAGGTTTCGCCGATTTCATCGAGGAACAGCGTTCCGCCGTCGGCTTGCTGGAACAGCCCGATGCGATCTTCGGTGGCCCCGGTGAAAGCACCGCGTTTGTGGCCGAAGAGTTCGCCTTCGAGCAGCGTATCGGGCAGCGCGCTGCAGTTTTCGACGACAAAAGAAGCTTCCGCGCGCGGACTGGCATAGTGGATGGCGCGCGCCAGCAGTTCCTTGCCGGTGCCCGAATCGCCGGTAATCAGCACCGACAGGTCATGTCCGGCAATCTTGGTGGCCAGAGCGCAAACCTCGTTCAACGGGCTATCGGCGGCGCGCGTCAGGCGATCGAAACCGGCCTGTGCCTTGGCCTTGACGCGCCGGCTGGTCACCTGGCGCGCCAGATACTCGGGGCTGTCGCGCAGTTCGAGCGAAAGGCGCTGATTTTCCTGCTGCAAGCGCCACAGATCGGCCGCGCTTTGCAGGGTCAGCAGCAACTGGTCGGCGTGCCAGGGCTTCATCAGGTATTGCCAGATACCGGCTTCGTTGATGCCGGCGATGATTTCCTCGACATCGGTATAGCCTGAAAGAATCAGGCGCACCGTGTCCGGCCACTGGGCGCGCACCCCGCGCAGGAACTCCACCCCGGAGGTGCCGGGCATGCGCTGATCGGAAACCACGATGTGCACGAACTCGCGCCCCATCACCACATTGCCCTCCTCGGCGGAGGCCGCAGTGAAAACGGTGAAGTGTTCTTCCAGCGTGCGCCGCAGTGTTTCCAGCGAGCGCTGTTCGTCGTCGACTACCAGGACAGTCAACGGGCCGCGCGTCATCATCGGATGGACCAGCCCGGATCGCGTGCTTTCCATGAAGCTGGGGGCTTGCGCAGGAGAATGAGAATGCGCATCACACGGCCATCAGCAGATGCGCGGCAACTGGTCGCCGACCAGCCAGTCGACAATGCGCCGGCCACCAAAGGCGGTGGTCAGTTGCACGAAATGATGGTCGTCGGCTATCACCTCGCCGATCAGCGCCGCCTCGCGCCCCAGCGGATGCGTACGCATCGCGGCCAGCAGACGTTCGCCATCGACTGCAGCACAGATCGCAATCAGCTTGCCCTCGTTGGCCACGCAGAGCGGGTCGAGGCCGAGGAATTCGCAGGCGGCGGCGACTACCGGCTTCACCGGAATCGCCTTCTCGTGCAGCATCATGCCGACGCCCGACTGCCCGGCGATTTCATTCAGCGTTGCCGCCAGGCCGCCGCGCGTCGGGTCGCGCAAGCAGCGTATGTCGGCCTTGGTGGCCAGCATGGCGGCGATCAGGCCATGCAGCGCGGCGCTGTCTGATTCAATCTCGGCGTCGAAAGACAGGTTTTCGCGCTTGCTCATGATCGCCACGCCGTGATCGCCCATCGACCCGGAAACCAGCACCACGTCGCCGGGCCGTGCCCGGCTGCCGCCCAGTTGAAGGCCTTCCGGCAGGACGCCGACGCCGGTGGTGGTGATGAAAACGCCATCGCCCTTGCCGCGCTCGACCACTTTGGTATCGCCGGTCACGACCGGCACGCCGGCCTCGCGCGCCGCTTTGGCCATCGCTTCGACGATGCGCGCCAGATCGCCCAGCGCGAAACCTTCTTCCAGGATGAAGCCCGCCGCCAGATAGAGCGGGGTGGCGCCCATTACCGCCACATCGTTGATCGTGCCATGCACCGACAGGCTGCCAATGTCACCGCCCGGAAAGAACAGCGGCGAGACCACGTGGCAATCGGTGGACATCACCAGCCGGCCAGGCTGGCCATCAATCGTCGGTGCCGGCAGGACGGCGCCATCATTACCCTGGCCGAGGTACTCGTTGCCCAGGTGCCTGGCAAACAGTTCGGCGATAAGTTGCTGCATGGCTCGCCCGCCCGAACCATGCGTCAGATCAACGCGGCCGTGCTTCAGGTCGAGCGGGCGAACATATACTTTCCTGGTTTCGCTCATCAGTTCATCTCCTGGTAGCGCCCGTAGCTGTAATGCGCCGCACAGGCGCCCTCGCTGCTGACCATACAGGAGCCGATCGGGTTTTCGGGCGTGCACACCGTGCCGAAAATAGCGCACTCTTGCGGGCGCTTCACCCCGCGCAGAATCGCCCCGCATTCGCAGGCCTTGTTGTCGGGCACCGAGTGGTAGTCGAGCTTGAAACGCCGCTCGGCATCGAAGGTTGCATACTTTTCGCGAATCTTCAGTGCCGAACAGGGCAGCACCCCGAGTCCGCGCCACTCGAATTCGCTGCGCATTTCGAAGACCTCGGCGACACGATCCTGCGCCTTGCGATTGCCTTCGCGGCTGACCGCCCGCGAGAACTCGTTTTCGACCTCGGCGCGCCCTTCATTGACCTGGCGGACCAACATCAGGATCGCCTGCATTACGTCGAGCGGCTCGAAACCGGCGATCACCACCGGCTTGCGATATTCCCCGGCAAAGCACTCGTAGGGCCGGCTGCCGATCACCGTCGACACATGCGCCGGACCGATAAAGCCATCGATCAGCACGGTGCCCAACTGCTGCACCTCGGGCGAGTCAAGAATGGCACTGATCGCCGGAGGGGTCAGCACATGGCAGCAAAGTACGCTGAAGTTGCTCAGTTGTTCCTGCTGCGCCTGCAGGATTGCCAGCGCGGTCGGCGGCGTGGTGGTTTCGAAGCCGATGGCGAAAAAAACCACTTCACGCTGCGGATTGTCACGCGCGACCTGCAAGGCATCGCGTGTCGAGTACACCATGCGGATATCGCCGCTGAGCTGGCCCACACCGGCCTTGGCCTTCATCAGCGACATTCCGTCGGAAGCCGGCACGCGCAGGGTGTCGCCATAGGTGCATAGAATCACCTGTTGCTGCAGCGCCAGATCGATCGCCATGTTCACGCGCCCGATCGGCAAGACGCAAACCGGGCAGCCGGGTCCATGCACCATGCGCACGTTGTCCGGCAGCAGATCGCTCAGGCCATAGCGCGAGATGGCATGGGTATGGCCGCCGCAAAACTCCATGAAGCTGTAACGGCGAGCGGGTTCAACGAGCGCCGCAATTTTCGCCGCCAGCGTCCGGGCAAGCTCGCCATCGCGGAATTCGTCGATGTATTTCACGTCGCTGCAAGCTCGGTTGCATCGATCTCGGCAAATAGCGCCAGCGTCTTCTCGGCCTCCTCGGGGTCGAGCTTCGACAGCGCATAACCGACATGCAGAATCACATAGTCGCCGACCTGCACGTCATCGAGCAGGGCCAGCGATATTTCCTTGCGGACACCGCCGAGATCGACGATGGCTGTTTCATACGGACCGAGTTCCATTACTTTGACGGGGAGTGCAAGGCACATTTCACGACTCCAAAGATTCAATCGCGACCCAGGCCTGCCCGAGGGCAATGCCGGCGTCGCCAGGCGATAAGCTTAGTGTGGCAAGAACGGGCGCAAGGACGATCATACCGCGTTGTTCAAGGCTTTGCCGCAGGCGGATGGACAACAGGGCGTTGTGAAATCCTGCTGGCGCGCCGCATCCTGAATCAATTTCCGCACGCCTTCATCCAGCGACATTTCATGCATGGTAAATGAGTTTAGCACTGTTAAAGAGAAGCGCTCCCATCACTATTCCTCAGCGAGCATGAAGTCGGCAAAGCGCTGATCACGGGTGGCGATGTGCTGTTTGATGAATTCAAGGACCGATTCTGCCTGGCCGGAAACGAGTGCGGACTTTCCCGAGGCGTGAGCCGATTCAATCTCGGCAAGCACCTCCATCATGTGAATGTGGTCACTGACATGGTCTTCATAGTCGTCGTAACTCTTCAGGCGCATGAGCAATTCTTCCGACATGAAATGCGCCTCGCTATAGGAAACAAGCTGCTGGAGAATTTCGCCAGCCGATGCCGGCGAGCAATTTTCCTGCGTCGCAGCACACAATGCCTGCAACAACTCAAGTTGAATCCGATGCTCTCCATCCGTCACTGCGCAGGATTTTTGATTGAAATCCGAGATTGTCGACATCGATTAGCCTCTCTGCAGGTAAGTTATTGACCGTGTCCAATAGTTGCTGGCTGTTAAGATATTAGAGGTTTTGAGGTTGATCCGGCCAGCATTGGCTGGAATGTTCAGCAGCCAGATTTCCTGTACGCTGCCTCGAAACGCCCATCAATAGGCGATCTTCAGGCATTGCTCCTGGCCAGCCGGATGGCTATTGGCTGATGGTGCTGGCGAGCCAAGTCGCCAGCACCCAGGGGCACGCTTCAATCACGCCACAAATACCCTGGGCGAAATACCACCTGCACTGATCTACCGACTGACAAGCGATTCCAGCCAGCCAGGCCAACGGCCTCTATCTTCTGTAATCGTCTGCTCCCGATGCCCCGTAACCCGTCTGGGCCCGCATGTACTGGTCGCCGAAGGCTTCAATTTCCGATAGTGCCCTGGCGCTGGTATCGGATTTCGAGAAAACGTAGGCCAGCAGAAAAGCCAGCGGCATGGCGAACAGGGCCGGCTGCGAATAAGGAAAAATTGCCGTGGCATTGCCCAGCACGTCGACCCACACCGACTTCGAAAGCACAACAAAGGCGACAGAGGAGAAGAGGCCGCCATAACCAGCGAACAGCGCCCCGCGGGTGGTCAAGCCCTTCCAGTACATGGAGAGGATGAGTACCGGGAAGTTGGCCGCCGACGCTATGCCGAAGGCCAGGCCGACCATGAAGGCGACGTTCTGCTTCTCGAACAGGATGCCGAGAAAGATGGCGACAAAGCCGAGACTGATGGTGGCGATCTTTGAAACACGGATCTCGGAAGCCTCGGTAGCCTGACCTTTCTTGATGACGCGGGCGTAGAGGTCATGCGAGATGGCCGAAGCGCCAGCCAGCGCCAGGCCGGAGACCACGGCCAGGATGGTGGCGAAGGCGACGGCGGCCATGAAGCCGAGCAGCATGTCGCCACCAACCGCCTTGGCCAGGTGCATGGCGACCATGTTGCCGCCACCGATCATCCTGCCGCCGACATCGCCACCTTCGAAGAAATCAGGATTCTGACCGACGATGAGGATGGCGCAGAGGCCCATGATGAAGATCACGTTGAAAAAGTAGGCGACGATGCCGGAAGCGTAAAGCACCGATTTGCGTGCTTCCTTGGCATTGGCTACGGTAAAGAAGCGCATCAGGATATGCGGCAGGCCAGCCGTACCGAACATCAGGCCGAGCCCCAGGGAAATGGCATTCACCGGATCGGCCAGCAGACTGCCCGGGGTCATCAGCTTTATTCCGAGTCTATGTACGGTCGTCGCCTTTTCCATAAGGGTCTGATAGGAAAAGCCGAACTGGCTGTAGGCCAGCAACATGCACAGGGTACCGCCGACCAGCAGCATGCCGGCCTTGATGATCTGCACCCAGGTGGTGGCGACCATGCCGCCGAAGGCGACATAGACCATCATCAGGAGTCCTACCCCGAAAACGGCAATGCTGTAATCCAGGCCAAAGAGCAGCTTGATCAATTGACCGGCACCAACCATCTGGGCGACCAGATAGAAGCTGACCACGGTCAGCGAGGAGAGCGCCGCCATGGTGCGCACCTTGCCCTGATCGAGCCGGAAGGAGGTGATGTCGGAGAGGGTATAGCGTCCGAGGTTGCGCAGGCGTTCGGCCATCAGGAACAGGATGATCGGCCAGCCGGCAAAGAAGGCCAGCATGTAGAGGTAGCCGTCAAAGCCGCTGCCATA
>NZ_JBMOJE010000091.1:0-21153 GCF_049316945.1 Propionivibrio sp.
AGAATACCACCTCAACACGTCATATGATACGTTTATTTATTTACGCCGCCTTAGCCTTGTTTTTAAAGGGGAAACTATTATTGTAACTTTTTAAGAATGTAATATAAGTCCTTGTAGTCATTGGAAATTTTTACTAAAAAGGCCTTGCGTTGCCAAAATCTTTGTCTTAAAGTGGAGCTTAGTGGTGAAAAGTGGGGAGTTGGGGATTTCCACAGAAATCTGGCAAGGGGATGGGTTTGATGTTTCAGGGTGCCGCTGCGTTAAGTCTCGATGTCAAAGGTCGACTCGCCATTCCGGCGCGTCACCGGGAGGCGCTCGTAGCCGCATCGGCTGGACAATTGGTTCTGACCGCTCACCCGCATCGTTGCCTGCTGCTTTACCCGGCGGCTGCCTGGGAGCCCATTCGTGACAAGGTGCTGGCGACATCCAGCCTGAATCTTCAATCGGCCGGCATCAAGCGGCTGCTAGTCGGTAACGCACGCGAAGAAACCATGGATTCCACCGGCCGGCTACTGATCGCCCCCGAGTTGCGCCAGTTTGCCCAATTGGAAAAGCAGGTCTGGCTGGTCGGTCAGGGCAGCCATTTTGAAATCTGGTCGGATGCCGGCTGGCAGAATCAGCAGGAAGTTTTCTTTGCCATGGGCGATCAGATGTTGCCGCCGGGTCTTGAGGATCTGGCGCTGTGAGCGTTGTCTCGCCGCATCAGACGGTGTTGTTGCAGGAGGCAGTAGAGGCGCTGGCGGTAAAACCCTCCGGAACTTACGTCGATTGCACCTTCGGTCGCGGCGGACATAGTCGCGCGATTCTTGAACGTCTTGGTCCGAACGGCCGGCTACTGGCCTTGGATCGCGACCCGCAGGCAGTGGCGGCGGCCCGTGAAATCAACGATCAACGATTGACCATCTTGCACCACAGTTTCGGCGAACTCGCTGTAGCGGTGCGGCAGGCGGGTATTGAGGCGGTGGATGGGTTACTCCTGGATATCGGAGTCTCTTCACCGCAGCTCGATGAAGGGGGGCGGGGCTTCAGCTTTCGCTTCGACGCGCCGCTCGACATGCGCATGGATACCACGCAGGGCGAGACTGCTGCTTCGTTTCTGGCGATTGCCGGAATAAAAGAAATCACGGAGGTCATTAGAAACTATGGCGAAGAACGGTTTGCTTTCCAGATTGCAAAGAAGATTGTGGCTGCTCGGAGCGAGCGGCCTGTTGCAACCACGGGCGAACTTGCCGCGCTTGTACGCGAGGCCGTGCGGACCCGCGAGCCCGGCCAGGATCCGGCGACGCGTACCTTTCAAGCTCTACGGATTCACATCAATCAAGAGCTCGAGCAACTGGCGCTAGTTTTGCCACAGGCGATGGATAGCCTGAAGTGTGGCGGACGGCTGGTGGTGATCAGCTTTCATTCGCTCGAAGATCGCATCGTCAAGCGCTTCATGCGCGACCAGGCGGCGCTGGACAATTTGCCGAAAAACCTTCCCTTACGCTCCATCGACCTCCCGCCACCCAAGCTGCGTCTGGTTGGCAAGCCGATCAAGGCGGCTGTGGGCGAGATTGCGGCCAATCCCCGGGCGCGCAGTGCCGTGATGCGTGTTGCTGAAAAAATGTTCGGCGAAAATTTGGCTGGAGGGCGGGTCTGAAATGGTTCGCTTCAACATCCTGCTGCTCCTTGCCACGTTGATCTGCGCCCTCAGTGTGGTGACCTCGCAGCACAAGGCGCGCAAGCTCTTTCAGGCGCTGGAGAGCGAACAGGATCGCGCCAAGCAGCTCGATGTGGAGTTTGGCCAGTTGCAACTGGAGTTATCGACCTGGGCGACGTCGCCGCGCATCGAAAAAATCGCCCGCGACAAACTCAAGATGAAAACGCCTGAAGTGACAAAAATAATCACCGTCAATTCCGGAGGTTCGTCGCGATGATGAACTTCAAGGGTGCACGGGCACACAAGTTCGCCGAAAGTCCGATACTGAAATTGCGTTTGCCGGCCTGGCGTTCGCGCCTGATGGCGCTGCTTATCCTGACCTGCTTTGCCGTGCTCATCGGCCGTTCGTTCTATCTGCAAATCCTTAACAACGATTTTCTGCAGGAGAAGGGCGATTCGCGCTATCGGCGTGATCTTGAAATCTCGGCCTCGCGTGGCCGCATCGCCGACCGTAATGGCGACGTACTGGCGATTTCAACGCCGATGAAGTCGGTCTGGGCGATTCCTGCCGATGCCCGCCTGACGCCACAACAGACCAGACAGCTTGCTGGCCTGCTCGAAATGGACGAGAAGGATCTGTCGCGCAAGTTGGCCAGCGACAAGTCTTTTGTCTTTTTGCGCCGCCAGTTGCCGCCCGATGTGGGTGAGAAGGTGGCGTCACTGAAGCTGCCGGGTGTCGGCCTTGACAAGGAGTACCGTCGTTACTATCCGAGCGGCGAAATGACCGCGCATATGGTTGGTTTCACCGGTGTTGACGACAAGGGTCTTGAAGGCGTCGAACTGGCTTTTCAAGGCCAGTTGCTGGGCTACTCCGGAAGCCGTACCGTGATCAAGGACCGGCGCGGTCAGATCGTCGAGGACGTGGGCTCGATCAAACTGCCGCAGGATGGCAAGGACATCCATCTGGCGCTGGATTCCAAGATTCAGTATCTGGCCTACAGCTATTTGAAGCAGTCGATTGTCGACAACAAGGCCAAGGCCGGCGGTGTCGTGGTGATTGACGCCAAGACTGGCGAAATCCTGGCGCTGGCCAACTGGCCAACCTACAACCCGAACAATCGCGAGCGCCTGTCGGGCGCCCAGTTGCGCAACCGCGCCGTGACCGACACCTTCGAGCCCGGCTCGACGTTGAAGCCATTCACCATTGCCCTGGCGATGGATAGTGGCAAGGTACGTTTCGACACCATCATCAATTGCGCACCAGGCAGGCTGACAATCGGCAGCGCAACGATATCCGATGCGCATCCGCATGGCGCACTGACCGTGGCACAAGTGATCCAGAAGTCGTCCAACGTCGGCGCGGCCAAAATCGCCGCCATGCTGCCGTCGCACCAGATGTGGGACATGTTCGATGCCATCGGCTTCGGGCAGGTATCGCGCCTCGGGTTTCCCGGTGAAGTGAGCGGTCGCTTGCGCCCCTGGAAGACCTGGCGCCCGATCGAACAGGCGACAATGGCCTACGGCCATGGCATTTCGGTTTCCCTGCTGCAACTGGCGCGTGCCTACACCGTTTTTGCCCGCGACGGCGACATGATCCCGCTGACACTGACCAAACTGGATTCGCTGCCCCTCGGTATGACTCCAGTGTTCAGTCAGCAGACAGCGCACGAGGTGCGTGCCATGCTCGAAATGGCCGTACAGCCGGGCGGGACCGCACCGAAAGCCCAGATTCCAGGCTATCGCGTCGGCGGCAAGACGGGAACCGCTTACAAACTGGAAGGTGGCCAGTACGCCAAAAAATATATTGCTTCTTTTGTTGGCTTTGCCCCGGTGTCGGACCCGCGCCTGATCGTTGCTGTCATGATCGACGAGCCAGGCGGTGCCCAGCACTATGGTGGCGATGTCGCCGGTCCGGTGTTCGCCGGGGTGATGGGGGGCTCGTTGCGTACCCTGGGTATTGCGCCGGATGCTGCCATGCAGGTGGCACAGAGTGGCAATGTGGCGAAAGCTCCTGCCGCCAAGGAGAAGCTGTGAGCCGTGTTGCCACGCCTTTCTTGTCCAGTACACCGGCCGCTGTCATTCAGCAACTGGCAGTGCTCGGAGTGCAGCCTTCCGGCGTGGCCGATGACAGTCGTCAGGTCCGCCCCGGTGATCTGTTCATCGCCTATCCTGGCGATCTGGCCGACGGGCGCCAATTTATCGCCGACGCCATCGCGCGTGGTGCTTCTGCCGTGCTTTGGGAATCCGGGGACGATTTCGCCTGGAACAACGAATGGCGCATTGCCAATCTGTCGGCCAGCCGCTTGCGTCAGCTCTGCGGACCTCTGGCGCATGCGCTTACCGGCCGGCCGAGCGAGCGGCTGTCGCTGATTGCCATCACCGGCACCAACGGCAAAACCACTATCAGCCAGTGGCTTGGCAGTACGCATCCGTGCCATTGCGCGATCATCGGCACGCTCGGTGCAGGATTCTCCGGTCAATTGGCCGAGACCGGATTCACGACGCCCGAAGCGGCAATGCTGACGCGCTATCTTGCAGAATTTGCCGCGGCTGAAGCGCATGCCTGTGCACTGGAAGCCAGTTCAATCGGCATTGAAGAGGGCCGTCTCGACGGAGCTCGGGTCGATGTGGCCGTATTTACCAACCTCACGCGCGACCATCTCGACTACCACGGCACCATGGAGCGCTACGCCGCAACCAAGGAGAGGCTGTTCACCTGGCCACGTCTGCGCCTGGCGGTGATCAATCTCGACGATTCATTTGGTGCGCAATTGGCTGGTCGAACTACGGCAACTAAAGTGCTCGGTTACACCCTCGTAGGGGCACGGCGCGCCGTGCCCGTACAAGCAGTAGTACGCGCCGAGAATGTTGAGGAAACCATCAATGGCCTGCGTTTCCTTCTTTGTGCGCCAAACGGTCGGGCGCTGGTCGAGACCGGATTGCTCGGTCGCTACAACGTCTCCAATTTGCTGGCAGTGGCGGCGGTGCTGATCGACGCCGGCTTGACGCCGGAAGAGGTAGCCGCCCGCTTCGCCGAACTGCCTTCGCCGCCGGGACGGCTGGAAAAAGTCGGGGGAATCAACGAGCCATTGGTTGTCGTTGATTATTCGCATACGCCCGATGCGCTGGAAAGCGCCCTGCGTGCGCTTCGTGGTGTAGCCAGTGCACGCGGTGCCGGCCTGGTCGCCGTGTTCGGTTGCGGTGGTGATCGGGATCGCGGAAAGCGTCCGCTGATGGGTGAAATTGCGACGCAACTTGCCGACCGCGTGGTACTGACCAGCGACAACCCGCGCAGCGAAGATGCTTCCGCGATTCTCGACGAAATCCGTGTGGCCGCGCCGACCGCCGAAGTCATCGTTGACCGCGCTGAGGCCATTCGTCGAACGATTCTTGCTGCGCATCCGGCGGACGTGGTTTTGCTGGCCGGCAAGGGGCACGAGCCGTATCAGGAAATAGCCGGCGTGCGCCGCCCCTTCTCGGATGTTGCAGAAGCGCGGTCGGCACTTGCCGCCCGACAGGAGAGTAGTCAATGAGCGTGATGATGGATCTCCTTGCTGCCGCTGCGGCGATGGCCGGCAAGCCAGTAGGCGATAACGTGCCATTCTCTGGCGTATCAACCGATAGCCGGAAGATCGCCGCCGGAGACCTGTTCATCGCACTGCGTGGCGACCATTTCGACGGTCATGAATTCGTCGCCGCCGTCAAAGCGCAAGGGGCAGCGGCGGCCGTGGTGGCTTCCGATGCGGCCGAGAGCCTTGAAGAAATCGGTCTGCCGCTGATTGTGGTTGCCGACACGCGGCTGGCCCTTGGTGCGCTGGCCACCGATTGGCGCGCCCGTTTCTCGCTGCCGATGATTGCCGTGACCGGCAGCAATGGCAAAACAACTACCAAGGAAATGATCGCCAGCATCCTGAAGGTGGCTTTTGGCGATGCCGTTCTCGTTACCCAGGGCAATTTCAATAACGACATCGGCTTGCCGCTGACGCTGCTCAAGCTGAACGCCACTCATCGTGCCGCCATCATCGAGATGGGGATGAATCATCCGGGGGAAATTGCCTATCTCACCCGCATCGCCCGGCCAACGGTGGGGCTGGTGACCAATGCCCAGCGTGCACATCTGGCCGGAATGGGAACGATCGAGACGATTGCCACTGAAAAGGGCAGCCTTTTCATGGGGCTTGCCAAGCCGGGAGTCGCTGTCTTCAACGCCGACGACCCGTGGGCCGATTTGTGGCGTGCGCAAAGTGCCGGTCGCAGTGTAATGAACTTTTCTTTTGAACGGGACGCGGATGTTACCGGGCGTTACCAGGCGCGCGGGCTGGAAAACCGCCTGGCCATCTCGGCTCAAGGCGAACAGATTGAAGTCGTGCTGACCTTGCCGGGAGCGCACAACGCCCGTAATGCCGTTGGCGCCGCCACGGCCGCACTGGCCGCCGGAATCCCGCTGGCGACCGTGCGCGAAGGACTGCTTGCTTTCCGTGGCATCAAAGGCCGTCTGCAGCGGCGAACCGGCCTGAATGGGGCAATCCTGCTCGACGACACCTATAACGCCAATCCGGATTCGGTGCGTGCCGGCATTGATGTGCTGGCGGCGACCATCGGCAAAAAGATTCTAGTCCTTGGCGACATGGGCGAGATCGGCGACATGACCGGCCAGTTCCATGACGAGGTTGGCGGCTATGCCAAGAGCCAGGGCATCGATCTTCTGCTGGCTTTCGGTGAATCGAGTGTTCTGGCCGTCCACAATTTTGGTTCGGGCGGTCAGCACTTCAAGAAAATTGAAGACCTGATCGCGGCCCTGGCCGGCGAGTTGACGCCAGAGACGACCGTACTCGTCAAGGGCTCGCGCTTCATGCGCATGGAGCGTGTGGCCGACGCAGTCACCGCGCCGCAAGCCGAAGGGGGCGAATAATGCTGCTGATGCTGGCGCAATGGCTGGGGCAGGACATACGCGGGTTCAATGTGTTCGGCTATATCACGTTGCGCACCGTGCTGGCGGCGATGACGGCGCTGATCATTTCCTTTGTTGCCGGACCTGGCGTCATCCGCTGGCTGGCGGCCAAAAAGATCGGGCAAGCCGTTCGCCAGGATGGCCCGCAGACGCACCTCGTCAAGTCCGGCACCCCGACCATGGGCGGCGCCCTGATCATTATCGCCATCGGCATCACCACCCTGCTGTGGGCCGATCTCAGCAACCGATACGTGTGGGTGGTGCTGATCGTCACCTTGGGCTTTGGCGCCATCGGCTGGTACGACGACTGGAGAAAAGTGGTTTATCGCGACCCGAAAGGGCTGGCCAGTCGCTGGAAGTATTTCTGGCAATCCGTCATCGGGCTGGTGGTAGCAATCTTTCTGGCCATGACCGCGACGGTTCCGGCGCAACTGGAATTGATCGTTCCCTTCTTCAAGACCGTGACCTACCCGCTCGGAATATTCGGATTCATCACCCTGACCTATCTGGTTATCGTCGGCACCAGCAACGCGGTGAACCTGACCGACGGCCTTGACGGTCTGGCCATCATGCCGACCGTGATGATCGCCGGTGCGTTAGCCATCTTCGCCTACGTCGCCGGCAGCGCGGTCTTTTCGAAATACCTGCTGATGCCCTACATTCCGGGAGCCGGCGAACTGGCCGTTTTTCTCGGAGCGATGGCCGGCGCCGGCTTGGGTTTCCTGTGGTTCAACGCCTACCCGGCCGAAGTGTTCATGGGCGACGTTGGCGCACTGGCACTGGGCGGCGCTCTAGGCACGGTGGCCGTGATCGTACGTCAGGAAATCGTTCTCGCCATCATGGGCGGCGTCTTTGTCGCCGAAACACTGTCGGTGGCGGCTCAGGTTCTCTATTTCAAATATACCGGCGGCAAGCGGATCTTCCGCATGGCGCCGCTGCATCACCACTATGAACTCGGCGGCTGGAAAGAAACCCAGGTCGTCGTCCGTTTCTGGATCATCACCATCATGCTGGTGCTGATCGGTCTTTCCACATTGAAGATCCGCTGAAATGAATCTTCACGGCAAACACGTTCTGGTCATCGGTCTCGGCGAGACCGGACTGGCCATGGCCAAATGGCTCACCCGCCAGGGCGCCGTGGTGCGTGTTGCCGACAGTCGCTTGCAGCCGCCCAACGTGGACGCCCTGCGCCGGGTTGCGCCGCAAGCCGAGTTACTGGCAGGCCCCTTTGTCGAAGCCGCCTTTTCCGGGATCGACCTGATCGCCATCTCACCCGGCGTGCCGGTCCAGGAGCCGCAGGTAAAGGCCGCCGCAGAGCGCGGCATTCCGCTGGTATCTGAAATCGAACTGTTCGCCTGGGGCGTGCATGAACTGACAGCGCAGGCGAAAGTGATCGCCATCACCGGCAGCAATGGCAAGACGACGACTACCGCACTGGTCGGCGCACTTTGCGCCGCCGCCGGACGCCGGGTTGCCGTGGCCGGCAACATCAGCCCAGCGGCGCTTGATGCGCTGATGCACGCGATCGATACCAATACGTTGCCTGAAATCTGGGTGCTTGAACTCTCCAGCTTCCAGCTCGAAACCACGCACACACTTAATCCTGACGCCGCGACGGTGCTCAATGTCAGCGAGGATCACCTCGACCGCTACACCGGCATGGGCGACTACACGGCGGCCAAGGAACGTGTTTTCAAAGGGCGTGGCATCATGGTGCTGAACCGCGATGACGACCGCAGCCTCGGCGCCGGCCGCTGCGGCCGCAAACTGCTCACCTTCGGGCTCAATGCGGCGCCACGCTCGGTCGATTATGGCCTGGCCGATGGCTGGTTGATGCGCGGCAATGAAAAGCTGATTGCACTCAACGCACTGAAACTGGCTGGCCTGCACAACGCGGCCAACGCCATGGCGGCGCTGGCCTTGTGCGAGGCAGTGGGCATCGAGCCGCGCACTGTGCTGCCAGCGCTGGCCGGGTTCACGGGGCTGGCGCATCGGGTTGCTTTCGTCGCTGAATTCAATGGCGTCTCCTACTACGACGACTCCAAGGGGACCAACGTTGGCGCTACCCTTGCTGCGGTTCAGGGCATGGGCCGTAAAGTGGCGATCATTCTCGGCGGCGAAGGCAAGGAGCAGGACTTCTCGCCGCTCAGGCTGGCGCTTGCCGAGCATGGGCGAGCCGTAGCCCTGATCGGACGTGATGCCGGCCTGATCGCTGCGGCCATAGATGGTTGTGAAGTTCCAATAAAACACTTCACCGGCATGGACGAAGCCGTCCGCTGGTGCGCAGCACAGGCCCAGACCGGTGATGCGGTCCTGCTCTCGCCGGCCTGTGCCAGCCTGGATATGTTCCGCAATTACGCCCATCGCGCCGAAGTATTCATCGACGCGGTGCACGGTCTGCAAAGCGAGACGGCATCATGATGCCCGCACTTGACGCTCCCCGCCGGATGCCTGCAGAAGTGGATATGACCCTCTTGTGGAGTGGCCTGATTCTGCTGCTGATCGGCATGGTAATGGTCTATTCAGCGTCGATCGCCATTGCTGAGGTGGGACGTTTTACCGGCAACCACCCGACCTATTTTCTCGTCCGTCACGGCGTCTTTCTGGCCATCGGGCTGGTAGCGGCTGCGTTTGCCTTCCAGGTTCCGCTATCGACCTGGCAACATCTGGCGCCCTGGCTTTTTGTCGCCGGCTTCGTGCTGCTGGCGCTGGTCCTGATTCCGGGCATCGGTCGTGAAGTCAATGGCGCCCGCCGCTGGCTGTCACTCGGCATCATCAACCTGCAACCTTCCGAGTTGATGAAACTGTTTGCCGTGCTCTACGCCGCCGACTATACGGTACGCAAGATGCCGCACATGCATGATCTGAAGAAAGCTTTCCTGCCGATGGCTGGTGCCATGGTGATGGTCGGTATTTTCTTGCTCAAGGAACCCGATTTCGGCGCCTTCGTGGTGATCATTTCGATCGCGATTGGCATTCTTTTCCTGGGTGGCATGCGGGCGCGTCTGTTTGCCATTCTGATCGTCGTGCTGGTTGTCGCCTTTGCCGTGTTGATCATCGTTTCTCCCTACCGCCGTGACCGCATCTTCGGATTCATGGACCCCTGGGCCGATGCCTTCGGTCGCGGTTATCAGCTTTCGCATGCGCTGATTGCCTTCGGGCGAGGCGAGTTGCTGGGGGTCGGCCTGGGTGCCAGCGTCGAGAAACTGTTTTACCTGCCCGAAGCGCATACCGACTTCCTGTTGGCGGTGATTGCTGAAGAACTTGGCTTCGCCGGCATCGTCGTGGTCATCGTCCTGTTTGGCCTGCTCATCCAGCGCGCTTTCGTCATCGGCCGTCAGGCAGTGGCGCTTGATCGCCTGTATCCGGCCCTGGTGGCGCAAGGCATCGGCATCTGGATCGGCATCCAGAGTTTCATCAACATGGGCGTCAATATGGGTTTGCTGCCGACCAAGGGGCTGACTTTGCCGCTCATGAGTTTCGGAGGTTCGGGAATTCTTGCCAACTGCGTTGCGCTGGCGATCCTGCTCAGGGTTGACTGGGAAAACAGGCAGCTCATGCGAGGTGGCAAGCTATGAGTAGCATAGTCAAGAGTGAAGAGATAAGAGTGAAGAGTGAGGCCGGCGAAGAATCGACTTCCTCTTCACGCCTCACGCCTGACTCCTCACCGACCTTGCTGGTCATGGCCGGCGGTACCGGTGGACATGTATTCCCCGGTCTGGCGGTCGCCGATCTTCTGAAAAGCCGCGGCTGGAATGTTGTCTGGATGGGTAATCCGGACAGCATGGAGGCCAGACTGGTGCCGGCGCGTGGCTACGAAATGGCCTGGGTCCGCTTCGGCGCGCTACGCGGCAAGGGATTGCTGCGCAAATTGCTGCTCCCCTTGTCGTTGCTCTCGGGCTTCTGGCAAGCGTTGCGCGAGATTCGCCGGATCAAGCCGGATGTGGTGCTGGGCATGGGCGGTTACATCAGCTTCCCGGGCGGCATGATGGCCGTCTTGCTGGGTCGCCCGCTGGTGGTTCACGAACAGAATTCGATCGCCGGCCTGGCTAACCGGGTGCTGGCCAAGGTCGCGACGCGCGTTGTTTGCGGCTTCCCGGATGCATTGCCGAACAGCGCGTGGCTTGGCAATCCCGTACGTTCTGAAATCGCTCACCTGCCTGATCCGGCAGAGCGCTTCACCGGGCAGGCTGCCGACGAAAACTCGCCCATCCATCTGCTGGTGCTCGGCGGCAGCCTCGGTGCCGCTGCCCTCAACGAGATGGTGCCAAAAGGGCTTGGGCTGCTACCTGAAGAGGAGCGGCCGCAGGTAGTCCATCAAGCTGGAGAAAAGCATCTGGAACAATTGCAGCAAAACTACCAGGCGACCGGCGTGCAGGCGCACTGCGTGGCTTTCATCGAAGACATGGCGGGTGCTTACGAATGGGCTGATCTGGTGATCTGTCGGGCGGGTGCGCTAACCGTTGCCGAACTGGCGGCAGCCGGCGTCGCCAGCATTCTGGTGCCTTTCCCGCACGCGGTGGATGACCATCAAACTGCCAATGCGAAATTTCTCGCTTCAGTTGGCGGCGCCATCCTGTTGCCGCAAAACGAAATGACCCCGGAATCGATCAGCCTGATCCGCAACTACACGCGCGGTCAGTTGCACCAGATGGCTGAGCGCGCGCGCGCCATGGCCAAGCCTGAGGCGGCAGCAGCGGTTGCGGCAGTGTGTGAAGAATTGAACAAGGCAAGTAAAAAATGAAACATAAAGTCAAGAATATCCATTTCGTCGGCATCGGCGGTTCGGGCATGAGCGGCATTGCCGAAGTGCTGGCCAACCTCGGTTTCGGCGTCAGCGGCTCGGACCTGGCCGACAACGCGACGACCCGGCGTCTGGCTGGCCTTGGTGTCCGCACCATGCTTGGCCATGACGAACAGAACGTCATCGGTGCCGATGCGGTCGTTGTTTCAACGGCGGTCAAGGCCGACAATCCGGAAGTGCTGGCTGCTCGCAGCCGCAAGATACCGGTCGTACCGCGTGCCCAGATGCTGGCCGAACTGATGCGTCTCAAGCAGGGGATTGCGATTGCCGGTACGCACGGAAAAACAACGACAACCAGTCTGGTCGCCTCGATTCTGGCTGAAAGCGGCATGGACCCGACCTTCGTTATCGGTGGCCGGCTCAACGCAGCAGGCGCCAATGCGCGCCTTGGTTCCGGCGACTTTATCGTGGTCGAGGCCGATGAGTCCGATGCTTCCTTCCTGTTCCTGTCGCCGGTGATTTCGATTGTGACCAACATCGACGCCGATCACATGGAAACCTACGGGCATGATTTTGGCCGCCTCAAGCAGGCCTTTGTCGACTTCCTGCAGCGTCTGCCGTTTTACGGCGTCGCCGTGCTCTGCGCCGACGATGCCAATGTGCGCGAAATCATGCCGCAGATATCCAAGCAGATCGTCACCTATGGACTCGATGCCACAGCCAATGTGCATGCCGAGAATGTGGTGGCCTCCGATGGCCAGATGAAGTTCGATTGCGTGCGCGTCAATGGCAGCATCAGCCGCTTCCCGGTGACACTCAACCTGCCCGGCATGCACAACGTTCTGAACGCGCTGGCGGCGATTGCCGTGGCCAGCGAAGTTGGCGTTTCCGACGCCGCCATCGCCAAGGCGCTGGACGAGTTCAAGGGCGTTGGCCGCCGCTTCCAGCGTTACGGCGAAGTCCCGATTGCCAGCGGCGGAAGTTTCACGCTGGTCGATGACTACGGCCATCATCCGGCTGAAATGAAGGCGACCATCGCCGCTGCCCGTGGCGCCTTCCCCGGACGTCGATTGATGCTGGCCTTCCAGCCGCATCGCTACACGCGGACACGCGACTGTTTCGAGGATTTTGTCAGTGTGCTGAGCTGTGTCGATGCCCTGGTGCTGGCCGAAGTCTATGCCGCCGGCGAACTACCGATCGTGGCTGCGGATGCCCGTGCGCTGGCCCGTGCGCTACGTGTGGCGGGCAGGATCGAACCGGTTTTTGTCGAGAACATCACCGACATGCCGCAAGCCATTCTGGATGTCGCCCGTGACGGTGACGTGGTGATAACGATGGGCGCCGGCTCGATTGGTGCTGTACCCGGAAAGTTGGTGCAGGTTTGATGAACGAAACCTCCTTCAACGCAGAGGGCGCAGAGGCGCAGAGAACGCGGAGATTGATTAATGTTTTTCTCTGCGCCCTTTGCGCCTCTGCGTACTCTGCGTCGAAAGCGGTTAAAGGGTTTTACAAATGAACGATTTCGGAAAAGTAGCCGTTCTTCTCGGTGGCAAGTCTGCCGAGCGCGAGGTGTCGCTGAATAGTGGCTCGCGCGTACTGGCGGCGTTGCAGCGTCAGGGCATTGATGCCCATCCCTTTGATCCGGCCGAGCGAAAGCTCGATGAACTGGCGGCATTCGATCGCGCCTTCATCGCCCTGCACGGTCGTTTCGGCGAGGACGGAACGATCCAGGGCGCGCTTGAGTTGATGCACATTCCTTACACGGGCAGCGGCGTGATGGCCTCCGCCGTGGGTATGGACAAGTGGCGTACTAAATTGCTGTGGCGTTCGGTTGGCCTGGCGATTCCGGACTTCGTCATGCTCGACGTGCGAAGCGATTTCGCTGCTGTGGAGAAACAGCTTGGGCTGCCGCTGTTTGTCAAACCGGCCTGCGAAGGTTCGTCGATCGGCGTTTCGATGGTGCGTCAGCCGGGTGAACTGCGCGCCGCCTGGCTGGAAGCGGCGAAACACGATCCGCTGGTGATCGCCGAGCAAGGCGTCCTCGGCGGCGAATACACCGTTGCCATTCTTGGCGATGAAGCGCTGCCGATCATCAAGATTGAACCGGCCACCGAGTTTTATGACTACGAAGCAAAGTATCTGCGCGATGACACGGCCTACCGTTGCCCCTGCGGCTTGTCCGAAGCGCGCGAACTCGAACTGCGTGCACAGGCGCTGGAAGCATTTCGCGTGCTCGGATGCCGTGGTTGGGGGCGTGTTGATTTTCTGATGGATGCGCAAGGCAATGCTTACTTCCTGGAAGTGAATACCTCGCCTGGTATGACAGATCACTCGCTGGTGCCGATGGCCGCGCGGGTCGCCGGAATTTCCTACGAGCAACTGGTTGTGCGCGTGCTGGCACTGGCCACTTCGGGATGATCGATGTGGAACAAACCGCAACTGATGACCGCCGTTTCCGATCTGCTCTTCGTGGCAGCCGCGGCTGCATTGCTGGTTGCGGTGGTGGTCTGGAGCGCGCGCCTGCCCTGGTTCCCGCTGCGCGAAGTGGTCGTTACCAGCGAATTGCGGGAAGTCCGGCACAGCGACGTGGAGCGCTCGCTCTCCGGCCGTCTGCGCGGGAATTTCTTCAGCATCAATCTGGAGGCCGTGCGCCAGTCACTGGAACAATTGCCGTGGGTGCGGCGTGCAGATGTGCGGCGTCAATGGCCATCGCGCATCGAAGTGAGTCTCGAGGAGCACGTTCCTGTCGCCTTCTGGGGGCAGGCAACAGGCCAGTTGGTGAACTCCTACGGCGAGGTCTTTGCTGCGGCAATGAGCGTCGCGCCGACGGAGCCAATGCCTTTGCTGGTTGGACCTTCAGGCCTGGCACCGGAAATGCTGAGCCAATATCAGGAAGCCGAGGAAGTGCTCAAGCCGATCGGAAGGGTGCCGCGCGCTCTGAATGTCTCGCCGCGTCTCGCCGTGCAGTTCCGGCTGGACGACGGAATGATCGTCGAATTGGGACGGCAGCAAGCGAAGGCGCCGGTGCGCCAGCGTCTGGAGCGGTTCGTCGAGCATTACTCCAGTGTATTGACCGCCGCCAGGCAGCGGCCAAGCGGCTCTGCACTTCCGGTGGTCGTCGTGGATATGCGATATCCGAATGGTTATGCGCTGCGCGTCAATGTGTTGGCTGCAGCGCCTGAAACTGAAAGCAAAGGGAAGCCATGAGCAGGGATAGCAAGGACATCATCGTCGGTCTCGATATCGGTACGTCAAAGATCGTCGCGCTGGTTGCCGAAGTCAGTCCGGAAGGACGGATCAACATCATCGGCATGGGGTCGCAGGACTCCCGGGGGCTGAAGAAAGGTGTCGTCGTCAATATCGAGGATACCGTCGCAACCATTTCGCGCGTGCTTCAGGAAGTAGAGTTGATGGCGGACTGCAAGGTCAAGGATGTGTATACCGGAATCGCCGGCAGTCACATCAAGAGCTTCAATTCGAACGGCATGGTGGCGATCAAGGATAAGGAAGTGACGCCGATGGATGTCGACCGCGTCATCGAGACGGCGCGCGCCATGCCGATTCCGGCCGATCAGGAAATCCTGCACATCCTGACGCAGGAATTCATCATCGATGACCAGGATGGAATCCGCGAGCCGATCGGCATGAGCGGGTTCCGCCTTGAAGTGAAAGTGCATATCGTGACCGGGGCGGTTTCTGCGGCGCAGAACATCGTCAAGTGCGTACGCCGCTGCGGTCTGGAAGTGAATGATCTGGTGCTGCAACCCTTGGCGTCAAGCTACGCCGTGCTTTCCGAAGACGAGAAAGATCTGGGCATCTGCCTCATCGATATCGGCGGCGGCACGACGGACCTGGCAATCTGGACGCAGGGCGCCATTCGCCACACGTCGGTCATTCCGATTGCCGGCGACCAGATTACCAACGACATCGCCATGGCGCTGCGCACCCCGACGCGTGAAGCGGAAGACATCAAGCGCAAGTTCGGCTGTGCGCTTTCGGATCTGGCCGATCCGGAGGACGTTCTTGATGTGGCTGGTGTTGATGAACGGCCATCGCGCAAGTTGTCGCGCCGGGCATTGGCCGATGTGATCCAGCCCCGCGTCGAGGAGTTGTTCGAGTTGATTCAGGCCGAACTGCGCCGTTCGGGTTTCGAGGAGGTGCTGTCCTCCGGCATCGTGCTGACCGGAGGCTCGTCGGTGATGCCGGGAATGATCGAGCTTGGCGAAGAGGTTTTCCATATGCCGGTACGCCTGGGCATACCGAAGTATCACGGCGCACTTGCCGATGTTGTGCAAAGCCCGCGTTTTGCTACTGCCTGCGGTCTGCTGCTTGAAGCGCAGACGCAAAGGAAACGCGGCTTGAAGGTTCGAGAAACACGGGATGTAAAGCAGGTGTTCAGCAGGATGAAGTCCTGGCTGGAAAAGAATTTTTAACCATTTTTATCGGTTTTTTGCGGAGGAGAGTGAAATGTTTGAAATCATCGAAAAGGAAGAAGTCATTAGCGATTGGGGTACGGTGATCAAGGTGATCGGCATTGGTGGTGCCGGTGGCAACGCGGTAGATCACATGATTCGCGAGGGCGTAATGGGCGTCGAGTTTCTTGCGGCAAACACCGATGCTCAAGCACTCAAGCGTAGCGTAGCGCACAAGAAAATCCGTTTGGGCAAGACCGGCCTGGGCGCGGGCGCCAAGCCTGAAGCGGGGCGCGATGCGGCTCTTGAAGAGCGCGCCCATATTGCCGAGTCGCTCAAGGGCGCGCACATGGTCTTCATTACGGCCGGGATGGGCGGCGGCACAGGAACCGGGGCCGGACCGATCATTGCCGAAGTGGCTCGTGAACTCGGCATCCTGACGGTAGCCGTGGTGACCAAGCCGTTCGGGTTTGAAGGCAAGCGACTTAAGGTGGCCGAAGCCGGCATCGCCGAGTTGCAAAAGCACGTGGATTCGCTGATCGTTATCCTCAACGACAGATTGATGGATGTGCTCGGTGACGATGTTTCCATGGATGATGCCTTCAAGGCGGCGGATAACGTGCTGCGTAACGCCGTTGGCGGCATCGCCGAGATCATCAATTTCCCGGGACTGGTCAACGTCGACTTCGAAGACGTGCGGACCGTAATGGGCGAAATGGGCATGGCCATGATGGGTTCGGCCAACGCCTCCGGCGTCGATCGCGCACGCATCGCCGCCGAGCAGGCGGTAGCCTCGCCACTGCTCGAAGGCATTAATCTCTCCGGTGCCAAAGGCGTGCTGGTGAACATCACCTCGACACGTGGCCTGAAGATGAAGGAAGTGAACGAAGTGATGAACACCGTCCGCGCCTTCGCCGCCGATGACGCCCATATCATCTTCGGTGCGGTGTACGACGAGAGCATGGGCGAGGAAATTCGCGTCACTGTTGTCGCCACCGGACTTGGGCAGGCCCAGGCGAAAAGGCAGCCTTTCGAGGTGATCAACACACCGGTCATGCAGGCGACTGGAACCAATGGCGGTTACGCGCACTCAAGCTCGCAGGGCATCGATTACAGCCAACTGGATGTTCCTGCTGTCGTACGCAAGGGGCGTAGCACAACGGTTGAGGCACTGGCCAATAGCGGTGTCGATCGTTACGATATTCCAGCCTTCCTCAGAAAACAGGCAGACTGAATCCGAAAATCCGACTCTCCTTCGGAAGGGTATTGGCTGGGTTTCGGCCAGCCGGAGCACGCTCCGGCTGTGCTACAATGAGCCAATTCCCCGTTTTATCAAATACATGCTAAAACAACGCACCCTTAAAGCACTGATTCGGGCCTCTGGTGTTGGCCTGCATTCGGGCGTCAAAGTCAATATGGCGCTGCGTCCGGCGGCTCCGAATACAGGTATCGTCTTTCGTCGTGTCGATCTTGATCCGGTTGTCGATCTGCCGGCGTCGGCACTGCTGGTCGGTGACACGCGCATGTGTTCCTGCCTGGAACTCGATGGCGCCAAAGTAGGAACTATTGAGCACCTGATGTCGGCTTTTGCCGGTCTGGGCATCGACAATGCGTTTGTCGATCTGGATGCGGCTGAACTGCCGATACTTGACGGATCGGCTTCGCCCTTTGTTTTCCTGATTCAGTCTGCCGGTATCGAAGAGCAGCCGGTGGCCAAGAAGTTCATACGCATCAAGCGCCCGATTGAAGTGCGCGAGAGTGAAAAATCCGGGGATAAATGGGCGCGGTTCGAGCCTTACGAAGGATTCAAGCTCAAATTTTCCATCGTTTTCAACCATCCGGCCATTAACCGGACCGGGCAGGAAGTCACCATCGATTTCGCCGAGCATTCCTATGTTCGCGAAGTGGCCCGTGCCCGTACCTTCGGCTTCATGCAGGAAGTCGAGTGGCTGCGTGAAAACGGCCTGGCTCAAGGCGGTGGCCTGGACAACGCGGTGGTGCTCGACGAATACCGGGTGCTTAACGCCGACGGGCTGCGTTACCCGGACGAATTCGTCAAGCACAAGGTGCTCGATGCCATCGGCGACCTCTATCTGCTCGGTCATCCATTGCTGGCCTCCTTCACGGCACACAAGTCGGGGCACGCGCTGAACAACGCACTGGCGCGCGAGTTGCTGGCCAATCCTGATGCCTGGGAATATGTCTCTTTCGAAGATCAGGCGCAGGCGCCGCAAGCCGTTGCCCGCTGGCTGGCACTGCCAGCCTTCCAGTAACGAGGCTTAAGCCGTGTGGCTGCTACGCTTGCTGGCCGTATTGACGTTGATTTCCGTCGCGGTTGGCGTGGTGTCTTTCCTGCTGACCCGAGATTCCAGGTACTTGCAGTTCGCATGGCGACTTTTCCGCTACGCATTGATTGTCGCGATGCTGGTTTTCGCCTTGCTGATTCTCGAGCGGGTTGCCGTTATTCCTGTTTAGCCGCACGCTCCAGCAAGTTCTCCAGAGCCATCCTTAATGGAGAGGCGGGCAATGAGTCGCGCAAGCCTTCAAGTTCCCGGCTGGCTCTCGAGCTCAACGGTTTCTGTGTGGAAGCCCTTGATTGCGTGTCGATTTTACGGGCTTGCACTTTGACCTGAACGCCGTTACACTCGACCCCCAACTTAGAAAAACCATCGGCCATCGTGGGCGCCAACTGGCGCAACTTGGCAGCGACCGCGCCATTATTGGCGTGAATAACAATAATTCCTGATTTGTAATTGGCCAGACTACTTGCCAGGCCTAAGTGTTCTGGCGCAATCTTTTGGTAGAGATCTGTCAGTTTGATGAGCAGTCGTGCGTGAGCCAAAACCTTGGCGGCGCCGTCGGCTGATTCAAGAAAGTTTTCGAGTGATTTTTGCATCGGGAACTTCGAGGGGAGGCAGCTTGCATATTATTCTCGTATCCAACCGTCTGGCAACCGCCAAGACACTGAATGTCACTGCCCGTCTGTTGTTGGCGGTAGTGGCTGGCTTGATATTCCTGTCTTTTGCGACCTCATTCCTGTTTTCCTGGGTGGGTGTTCGTTTCAACATGCCGTTTGCCGAAGATCTTGTGGCGGCAGTTCAGCAGATTCATAACCGCAAGACTGAAGCGTACGTGCGGGATAACATCACTACGATGGCCGTCAAGCTGGGGGAAATGCAGGCTCAGTTGATGCGTCTGGATTCGCTGGGTGAGCGTATATCAAAGCTCTCTGGTGTCAATGCCCCGAAACAGGAGGTAATTGGCAAGGGCGGCCAGGGAGGCCCGCTGATTCATGCATCGCAAGCGCTTGCTGCGAATGAACTACAGCGCGAGATTGACCGTCTGGCGTTGATTGTGGAAGATCGCAGTGACACGCTGACCGCACTTGAGTCGCAACTCATGGAGCGGCGTATCAAAAGCAACCTGCTGCCGACCATGGTTCCGATCCATGCGGACCGTGTTGGCTCAACCTTCGGCTACCGTCTTGATCCGATTGCCGGTGTTGGTGCTGTACATGAAGGCATTGATTTTGTCGCCGAGCAGGGGACGCGAGTCATTGCTTCCGCGGGTGGGGTCGTGATGACTTCCGAATATCATGCGCAGTACGGAAACATGATCGAGATTGATCATGGCAATGACTTTTCCTCGCGTTATGCACATCTCTCGAAGCTCAACGTCAAGACCGGGCAGGTCGTCAAGCGCGGCCAAATCATTGGTGCCAGCGGCAATACCGGCCGATCAACGGGGTCGCACCTGCATTTCGAAGTGCGTTTCAAGGGCGCTGCGCAGAACCCGTCACGTTTTCTGCAGCAGGGTACGCAGATGGCGCTTAACTCAGCGGCGGATTCGAAACCGGGATCCCCGCCAGTCAGGGCCGCAGCACCTCAAAAAAATTCACGGGCCACGGTCACCTTCAACGCTCCGCGCTAGGGAAATGTTGATTCAACGACGGACGGTCAATCCGGCGCGCCCGATAACTGAGGATTTGTCAAGGCGATTTTGTTACCTTGCGCGCCAACCTTGTTTTTTGGCGAGCCCAGAGCATTGGTGCGGGCGCGCAACTGGCCACAGCCGCCGTCGATGTCCTGCCCGGCCGAATCGCGCAGCCGGGTCACGATGCCGCGCTGATGCAACTGCCCGGCCAGTTCAACGGCACGTGCCAGCGCGGGGCGCTTAAAGTCGAGGCCATTAACGGTGTTGTAGGGAATGAAGTTCATCATCGCGTACTTGCCGGCGAGCAGTTTGACGATCCCCTCCATTTCATCTTCACTGTCATTGACGCCTTCGAGCAGGGTCCATTGATACTGGATCGGATAGCCGGTTGACCGTGCGTAGTGTTCGCCAAGGTCGACGAGTTCGACCGGGTCGATGCGCGGCGCACGGGGGAGCAGTTTGGCACGCAGTTCGGCATCGGTCGTATGCAGGGATAAGGCCAGCGCCGGTTTCACATTGCCGAGCGGCAACCGTTCGAACACTCGCCGGTCGCCAACGGTCGAGAAGACAAGATTCTTGTGCCCGATGGCCCCCGCCGTGCCGAGCAGTTCGATCGCTTCGAGAACGTTGTCCATGTTGTGCGCCGGCTCACCCATGCCCATGAACACCACTTTTCTGACCGCCCGCCGGCTACGGGCGAGCACTACCTGGGCGATGATTTCGGCACTGCCGAGCTGACGCAGCAGACCGTTACGACCAGTCATGCAGAAAACGCAACCGACCGCACAACCGACCTGGGTCGACACGCACAGACCAGCGCGCGGCAGCAGCACATTCTCCACTGTCTGCCCGTCGGCCAGTTCGACCAGCAGACGCGCCGAACCGTCCGCGCCAGGGTGTTCTGATCGCAGGCGGGCCAGCCCCTGCAATTCGATGTTCAAGGCAGGGAGAGCGTTGCGCACCTCCAGCGGGAGAAAATCCTCCGGCCGCTGTCGGCGCGCACCACTATCCAGGGCACGCGCCTGCAGCCAGGCGCGCAGTACGCGTTGCTCGTGGCAAGATTTGGCGCCGTGGTCGCGCAGGTGCTGACGGATTTGTTCAATGAGCATGGGAGCCGAATGCTAGCACCCCCCGCCGCCGCAAAAGTAAAAACAGTTGCGGCGGCGATCCACAATGACTCGTCTATCTGGTCTAAATAAAACTCAGCTCAACTGCTGGATTCCGGAAATAACCCAGCCCTGGCTCCCCTCTACCGGCTTGCTCAGATTCCAGACTTCATCGAAGGGCGCGGCAGCCGCACCGACCGCTTCGCGAATCATTCCGCTGAAATGCACGCTGGCGATATGGCGGTTGGCTTCGGTCGTCACTTCAAGCAGTTCCGCATTCAAGGTGACGACGTCGGTCTGTTGCGGGGCATTGCCGCGTTCATCCAATTGCATCCTGATCTCGGCAAACAGTTCGGGGCCGACGAATT